>CAYGCA010000031.1:20470-27829 GCA_964348265.1 uncultured Anaerolineaceae bacterium
TCGAACCAGGTTTGGTGCCCCTGCTTGTCAGCTAGGTTGCCCGTTCCTCCGCCGGATCCTCGTGGCTCTCACTTTCCCGGAAATCAACGAATCGGTAGCCAACCCCCCGTTCCGTGAGGATGTATTTAGGATTCGAAGAATCGACCTCGAGCTTCCGTCGCAAGTAATTGATGTAGAGCCGCAGGTAGTGGGTTTCGTCCCGGTATTCATAACCCCACACTTTCGCCAGGAGCTGTTCGTGCGGCACGACCCAGCCGGCGTTCTGAACGAGATGATATAAGAGTCGATGTTCAGTGGGGCGAAGCTTCACCTGTTCGCCTTCCACCCACACCTCTCGGCGGTCGAAGTCGATCGAGAGCCGGTCATCCACCCGGATGACGTCATGAACTGCAGTGGTGGGGATTTCGGTTCGGCGCAAGACGGCTCGGACGCGGCTCACGAGTTCGCGCGGGCTGAAGGGCTTGGGAACATAGTCGTCTGCGCCTAGCTCCAAGCCCTTCACTCGATCATCTTCCTCGCCCCTTGCAGTCAGCATGATGACGGGCACATTTGATATTTCGCGAATGAGGCGCAGTGTTTCGAAACCGTCCAAACCCGGCATCATCACGTCCAGGAGGATCAGGTTCGGCAGACGGTCGCGAAGTTGCTCAAGGGCTCCCGGGCCGGACTCTGCCTCATAGACTTCGAAGCCGTCGTGTTCAAGGTTCAGTCGGATAAAGTGGATCATCCGCGGTTCGTCGTCCACCACCAGGATGCGGCGACGGCGGCCGGTGGAGTGGGGGGCGCTACTCACGGACGAAGCCTATCAGCCTTTCTTCTTCGGCCGTGGGCATGACTTCAATGAAATTGATTCTATGCATTGGCCAGACGACGGTTACCACGTCGCCTTCAAGGTAGGGGATGTCCTTGCCGTCACGCCGACGCGGATTATTGATAGTGATCGAGTTATCGGTGGGTGAAGGCAGATCGTCAATCTCACCCACGACCGGATCTTCATTTGAGACATGGAGCAAAACGGTAATTGGCATTATCCAACCTCTATACGCTCAGTCAGCTTCTCCAATGGCTTGAAACCTGGAAATCAGCTGGAGTCGTAGTTCTCCTAGCTGAATGATGTCGCCATGTCTCAGAATCCGCCGTTCCTGAGGATCTAGCCTCTTGCCATTCACAAAGGTCCCATTGGCGCTCTCAAGATCGGAAACATAGGCGCCATCCTTGCTGAGGCGGATTTCAGCGTGGAGTCGGGACACGCCGTGCTCAAAGGCGTCAAACCCGCCTAAATCAATATCCGGGATAACGGCTTGGCCCTCAATGGACCTTCCGAGTGTGTAATTATCGCGCCCCAGCAGGGAGAGCACTTTCCCGCTTGGCAGGGCCCTAAGACCCAGAATTGCACCCGATCCGAGCTCAGGTCCTTCGGGCGGGGCAGGCCGGGTTGCGGTTGGCTCCCAGTCGGCCAAATCCGGAGGAAGGTTCATTGTAGGCAGCGGTGAAACATGAATCAGCCGAGTGCCGCACTCGGTGCAGTAAAGGGTACCAACGAACTCGTGATGGTTACAGGCAGGACACACTATCATTCCGAGCCCGATTTGGCTGGCAGTAGCAGCGCTCGCGTACCATACTTTAGGAGCTTTTCCCCCTCGGTAGAGATACGCCGCGTGCGCGCCAGTCTTTCTGCTTCGGTTAGGGCGGCGTGCGCCAGTTCGCGCTCGCCGCCGGCCAACAGTTGGGTTGCTAGATTCTCAAGCCGTCTGGCGGCCTGAGAGGCATGGCCAAGTTCGGCCTCGTGTCGAGCCTTCTCCTGCATCTGATGGAGCGCCACCGCGCTCAGCGCCGAAACCATATCTTTAGGGGGCGGCGCTACATCCGGCGTCTTGGAGACCGGGGTGAGAACGTCAAAGGGCAAGGCATCCGTTTCCGCACCCGGGGCCAGCATGTCTCCGGTGAGGCGAAGGGAAGCTAGAGTGAGGCTGCCCACTCGACCCACGGGATGGATGACGAGCTCCATCAAGAGGCGAATCTTGCCCTCTCGAGGGAGGTTGCCCAGCATGCGCGGCAGGGGATCTCCCAGGGGCATCGGCTCAGGCGACAGCCGGAAGGCGGACCGTAGGTCGACCTGTTGGGCGAGGTTCCCCTCGATTCTGACCCGGCTCACCCCAACGCGGCTGAGGGAGTCGAAAATGTCGCTGAGCAGGTCGGTGACGGCCCTCGGCGAGTCCAGGAAGGTGACGTTACCACCCGTTTTGCCCGCCAGGTCGTCGAGGAAGCGGTCGCTCCAATTGGAGCCAATGCCGATGGCATTGACGGTGATGCCGAGCTCTCCTGCTGTTTCGGCCAGCTCGAGGCTCTTGTCCTCGTCGCCATAGGTACGCCCATCGGTCAGGAGGATCAGGTGATTGACGCCCTCGCGGGAGTAGGTTCCTCGCAATTCGGCCAAAGCCAGCTCCAGTCCGCGTCCGATCTCTGTGCCGCCGCCAGCCTGCAGCAGGCTCATACGGGCTCTAGCAACAGACTCGTCCTGGGCCTGATCGGCGGAGACGATCAGATCGGCTTTGTCGCTGAACGCCACAACGACAGCCGAATCGGACGCCTCCAGTGATTTCAAGATCATCAGTGCCGCAGACCTGACCTGGTCCAGCCGCTGACCCCGCATCGAGGTGGAACGGTCGATGACAATTGCCACATTGACAGGTGGTCGAATGCTGGGCAAATTTTCCCCAGGGTAGACGTCAATGAGCATGTAGTGGACTTGCGGTTCGTCGAGAAGGAGCAGATTCTGGCGGCTGTGCTGGATTACGTACCGAAAACTGGCTTCCGAGGCAAGTTTGGCCAGATCCTTTTCGAGCTGGGCATCGTAGGCGGCCCGGCGTGCAGGGTCCAGGAGTACTTCGTAAGCTTCATTAATCTCAATAAAGAGGTCGGTCTCCCCTGGACGTATGTTCTTGTCGGGGTGAAGGCGGAGTGCAGCTCGACGGTAGGCGCGCTTCAGTTCGTCAGTTGTCACGTCACGGGCCACGCCCAGAATGGAATAGTAATTCCTTTCTCCAGCCAAAGACCACCTCCTTAGGCTGGTGGGAAGTAGACCAGAACTGCGGTGATATTGTCTGGACCCCCAGCCGCGTTGGCAGCTTTGACCAGTTCATCGCAGGCCTTTTGAGGATGGCTTGTGCGATAGATGATCCCTTCGATTTGTTCATCGTTTACAACGCCCCAAAGCCCATCCGAGCAGAGCAGCAGGTAGCCGTCCCTAGGAATCGGATGTGTCACAACGTCCACTTCGAGATTCGCGCCCTGCCCAATTGCGCGATAGAGAACGTTGCGCTGGGGATGAACTGCGGCCTCCTCTGGGGTGAGTTGGCCGAGCTCACGCAACCGCTCAACGAGTGAGTGATCTCGGGTCAGTACTTTGGCTTCTTTGCCGTTGAAGATGTACGCGCGGCTATCGCCTACATGGCCGATCGTCATTTGCTCGCCTAGCAGCACTGCGGCGGTCAACGTGGTGCCGCCCCCAGGCACGCGGTCGACCACAGCTTGATTTGCATGCTCTAGCGCTTTCCGCAAAAGGTCGTGAAGGGGTTCTCCCTTGCCGTCCTCGTCCGGGTCGAAGATTTGCAGCACTGAGTTCTCGGTGATATGACGCGCGACCGATCGAACCGACAACGAGCTGGCAATCTCACCCGCCCGGTGGCCTCCCATCCCATCGGCAACCACAAAGAATCCGAAATCCGGGAGCGACTCCAGGCCCTCGGAGTTACCAACCATCGCGAAGAGAGAGTCCTCGTTATGAGTCCGCTCAATGCCAGTTGAGTGGGCTGTTCCGATCGAAATGTGGGCCCGGCTCAAGGCCAGAATGCGGCCCTCCAGCGAACCCGGATCCAGCGGCGCTGTGCTGACTGTGGCCGGCGAGGGGCCTCGGATTCGTCTTGAGAGGCGCCCCCAGATGCTAGTGAGCAGATTCATGCTTCTTCGTCTCTATACCTGCGGTGCCAAGTTCATGTAAGCAAGGCGTAGACCCTATGATCGGTCGAACCAAAGAAAAGCGTGTTCTCGTCAATCTGGGCGGATCCGGTGACCGGCCCGCCGGTAGAGAATTGCCAACGCTTGCGCCCCGACCTTAGGTCCAGACAGTACATTGACCCGTCGACCGAGCCGCAGTAAACCGAATCTTCGTGCGTGATGGGGGAACCTGTAACCTGGTGCTCGGTTTCAAACCGCCAGGCTTCCCGACAGCTTTGGGCATCGATGGCATAGATGTTGCCATCAGCGCAGCCCGTGATGATCCGACCCTCAGCGAAAACGGGGGTCGAGATCGTCGGGCCGCCCATTCTGAATCGCCAAACCTGCCAGCCCCCATCGGCTTCCAGCGCGTACAGCGTCCAGTCCATGGAGCCAAAAAAGATCATGCCTTCGGCGATGATCGGAGAGGAAGTCACGCCCCGCTTCGCTCGGAATCGCCACTTGATGTCGCCCCGAAAATCGACGCTGTAGAAATCGCCGCTTTCGCAGCCGAAGTAGACTCTTTCATCGAAGATCATGGGCGTTGATCGGATCCGCCCAGCCGCCTCCGTGCGCCAGGCGCGTCGTCCATTTTGCAGGTTGACGACATGCAAATACCGATCGTCGCAGCCGAAGAATACGTGACCTTCGAAGATCACCGGAGAGGATCGAATGGGGCCATCAGTGTAATAGGTCCACAGGAGCTCGCCGTCCCGAGGTGAGATCGCGTATAACTTATGATCTTCGGAACCGACAAGGATCATGTCATCATCGGCTGCCGGCCGGCCTGGGATACCTCCCTCGGTGGGATATTTCCAGAGGAATTTGCTTCGATCTCATTGTGGGGACGCAAGGCTGCCGAAACTTGCTGGCTGCTTAGCATTCCCGTTCTCTGGGCGGCCGAAAGGAGGGCGGATTTCATTGAGGCGGCGCTCGGGAAGCGGTCTTTAGGATCGTACGCCAGAGCGCCGCTGATAACAGCCTCCAGCTCAGGGCTGATCCGCGGATTGATCTCGCGAATTGGGCGCTCCGAGAACGAGAACGGAGGCTCGGCGCGCGGGTCTCGACGGGTAAGGATGTGGTGGAGCGTGGCCCCGAGGGCATAGATGTCGCCGGCGGGAGAGGCCTCACCTCGATACTGCTCAGGCGGCGAGTAGCCCTCGGTGCCGATCATGGTCCCCTTCTCGCCCGGTTGGAAGTTCCTGGCGATGCCGAAGTCGATGAGCCGGACAAGGTCGTGCTCATCCACCATCACATTGGAGGGCTTCATGTCCCTGAAAATGATTGGCTGGGGCTGGTGGTTGTGCAGGTAGTTGAGGACGTCGCAAAGCTGAATAGCCCAGTTGACGATCTGCTCCTCGGGTAGGAAATCATCCGTCGTGCGGAGGATCGCCTCCAGATCTCTGCCTTCGATGAATTCCATAACCAGATAGGAGCTTTTGTCCTGGGTGAAATAGTCATAAATGCGCGGCATGGCCGGATGAGAGAGCGTGGCCAAGATATTGGCTTCGCGGTCGAAATTCCTTACCACCATCTCATACATCGTGGGGTCTGAAGCCATGTTGATCATTTCTTTGACGGCAACCAGTTTCGTGACGTCGGGGAAATGCAAATCGCGACCCTTGTAGACGGAACCCATGCCACCCGTCCCCAAGACGCCAAGGATGAGGTAGCGATCCTGAAGGGTAACTCCAGGTTGGAGTTGGCCTAGCTGATCCGTCTTCTCGGCTTGGTCTTCCAGCTCTCTCGTGATTCTACGCATCGTGACTTTGCTCTCAACTGAGAGATTATAGCATGAGAACATTCGGACGCAATGAAAGGGGCCTCTCGGAGGCCCTTTGGCAGGAGTAAGAACCACTTTTTGTTAGCCGATCGTAAGTTACCGATCACGCCTCAGCAGGTCCTGGGCCAGCGACTCAAGTTCGAGCGCCGAGGGACCTGTGGGCCGTGCCTCCTGCAAGGTGGAGAGCGCCAAGTCGGTATGGCGCCGGGCAAGGGAGCGCGCGTGTTCAAGCGCGCTCGATTCTGCAAGCGCGGCTCTCATTGCGGAGGTATCAGCCTCCCCCTTCGGCTTTCTCCATTCTTGGGCGAAGACGGCCGAGTGTGCCAGCCCATAAACGACGGGAAGGGATTTCTTGCGCAGGCGGAGATCATCGCCGGCGGGTTTACCCATAGTCTCAGGACTTCCCCAGATTCCCAGGATGTCGTCCAGGATTTGAAAAGCAAGACCAAGGTGCCGGCCGAACCGGCGGTAGGACTCCCGCCTCGCAGGATCAGCCGGCGCGAGCAGCGCACCCACTTCTGTACTGGCCGACAAAAGGGCGGATGTCTTGCCCTCTATCATATTGAGATAGGTCTCCTCAGAGACCTCGGCCATATCTTCAAAGGCCAAATCCAACTGTTGCCCGACAGTCAGCTTCAGGC
This sequence comes from uncultured Anaerolineaceae bacterium, assembly GCA_964348265.1. Taxonomy (GTDB): domain Bacteria; phylum Chloroflexota; class Anaerolineae; order Anaerolineales; family E44-bin32; genus JBFJVD01. Next base: position 26,891 of record CAYGCA010000031.1, read on the forward strand.
AGGCCTCATCGATGAGCCTGAGCGCGGTGAGAGTCTTCTCTGGGGGGAGATCCTGGTCGAGCATGCGGTGACCCGTCAGCCGTGAGATCGTGAAGAGTGCATCGCCGGCGTTGATTGCCTGGGCCACGCCCCAGCGGGTCCAGACGGTTGGCCGGCCGCGACGGGTTTCACTCTGGTCCTCAATATCGTCGTGGATCAAGGAGAAATTGTGCACGAATTCAATGGCGCTTGCGGCCGGCAGCGCCTGCTGCCACTGACCGCCGGCCGCATCGCAGGTCAGAAGGGTGAGCAAGGGACGAACCCGCTTGGCCGCGTGCTGGGTTGAGGCACCCGTCCATCCGAGATGGTAGGCAATCATTTCGCCGAGCGAGTCTGAGAGCTGGCCCTCGAAGAGGCTGAAGGAGGTCTGCAGATCTTCCTCGACGGCCTGTCTCATTTGCGTGAGCAGCGGGGCGGCCTGATTTGAGTTGGTCATTTGGGATCTTGAAATCTCGCCTTCCGCAGGGTTTCCAGGTCCTTCGATCCGGTCGCAAACATGCAGATCCTGATCTCCTCCGCGATCACTTTGATGAGCTCGACCACCTCCTGGGGCGAGTCTGCCGCCGCTTTGAGAAAGGGTCCTGCCATGCCGCCCAGATCGGCGCCCAGAGCCAGGGCTTTGGCGATATCAATGCCGTTTCGGATGCCTCCGGAGGCGATGAGCGGGAGATCGGGAAACTCCCGACGAACGCCTCTTACAGCACTGGCGGTTGGGATTCCCCAGTCGACAAAGGCGGCTGCCAGGCGAGCCTGCTTCTGGGTCTGCGCTCGATGCATCTCGACCTGCGACCATGAGGTGCCGCCGGCGCCTGCGACGTCGATCGCCGCGATGCCGGCGTTGACTAGATCCCTCGCCGCTTGGGGCGAGATTCCCCACCCGACCTCCTTGGCGATGACCGG
>CAYGCA010000032.1:0-1910 GCA_964348265.1 uncultured Anaerolineaceae bacterium
TCCTTCGCGCACCTCTCCCATGGGCCATGCCCTCGCCGCGGCAGGAGCTCACATGAATCACCGATAGGCGAGGCGCTCCTTGGCAAGCATGTGGGAGAGGAGGCAATTGCCCAGACGCCGGCAGGGCGGATCGAGTTCAAGATCCTGGAGATAAGGTAGGGGACTACTCCCTCAGCCGGCTTAAGAAACGCGCGACCCAAGTTGGCAATTGTCCTGGCGTCGGACACCCGTTGCCTTCAGACAATGCGCCGGACGGATTTCGAAACCCGTCCGGCGCAAGGATTCACACCCTGTCCAGCCCATGTGGGCGGCGTCATCCAATTTGCTCCGCTCAAAGCTCGGTCAGATCACCCATCGGTAGGGCTCGCAGCTCGACCGTCATCTGCTCAAAGAAGCTTTCGCCAGGAAGAGCTCCTTCACCGTATTTCAAATCCACGATGCGGGCCTCAACCTTCAATGTAGCGGTCTCAAGCGCAACCATATCCCCGCTTCTTGCCAAAACCGGATCGCCTTTCGCCGCCAGGCGGTTTCTGCTCGCCTCATCGTCGTAGGCGTAACGGCTCATTAGAACCTTGGTAACGGTCTGGATGTCATTCTTGTCAAACAACCAAACCTCAAAAGCAGATACCTTCTTGGGCTCACCGACGCCGATAGCGTCTCCAATCCCGACCCCACACTCTCCCAAGAAGTCACCGGTGGGGCTCTCGATGCTGAAGGAATCATCATAGAGGTCGTCACCAAGCGTATAGATGGTCCGAAATGTCGCCAGGACCTCTTCGGCTGGTGGGGTAGTTGCGACCCCGAGTGTAGGCCCCGCAGTCCTTTCGAGTTCCTTGTCGAGTTCGATTTCCTCCTCTCCCAGAGTGAAGATTCGCCTCAGGTAGAGGGCAGCGAACAACAGGACCCCGATCAGCACTGTCCCACCACAAACTGGCAGAATGAGACGCATCGGCCCTGTGGCAAGGCCCGGCGAGGCGCCAGTATCGGTCCCGGTTTCTTCTTCAGCGGGGGGGCCGGTCACGGGCTCTGCTACTCCTTCCGCCCCGCCCTCAGACTGGAGTATTTCCGCTAGGGCGGTGAAGTTTTGGATCGCTGTCGCGTCAACCTCCTCCGGGTCTTCACCGACTTTCCGCAGGGTGTCGGCCCTCGCCTCACCAAGCTGCTGGTACCGCTCCACGGCTAGATCCACATTCCTGTTGACCGAGTAGGAGTCGATCGCCATTCGCAGATAGTCGATGCGGAGATCCTCCCGCATGTTAACGGGTGTACCGTCAATCCATTCGACTGGTTGAATCAGCCAAGCATAGACCAAGCCGAGCATGATGCCCAGGGCAAGACCAATTCCGCCAACGACCCATTTGTTCTCGAATCGTTCAGTTAGGAAGTCCATAGCCCGTCTCCTCCGCAAGCCAGCTTCTCGACCTATGCTGAGAGCGTCCATATTTCACCCCACGATCGGATTTTAGACCCAAGCAAGTTTGAAAGCAACTCTTGCGGGTGCACATTTCATGCCACATCAGCTTCGGAGGCTTGCAAAGTCTCTGGCTCCAGCTTCGTTCCACACTGGAGGCATATCGCCCCATCCTTCCCCTCGCGCACAAGAAGGCCGGAGCAATCCGGGCAGGGTTGTCGGAGGGGGCGTTTCCAGGAGGTGAATTCGCACTCGGGGTAGTTGGAACAGCCGAAGAATAATCGACCCTTCCGAGTACGCCGCTCCACCAATTCACCATCGTCAATAGGACAGCGCACGCCCACCTTTTCCAACCAGGGTTCTGTGTGTCGGCAGTCGGGGAAGTTTGAGCATCCGATGAATTTACCAAAGCGACCATGACGCACCAACAGAGAGTTCCCACATACAGGACATTCCCGGTCTAGTAGTTCCGGTTCGGTCTTTACTTCCGGCATCTCTA
>CAYGCA010000032.1:1920-6971 GCA_964348265.1 uncultured Anaerolineaceae bacterium
CCAGCTCCCCCTCGAACGGACCGTAGAAGGCACGGACGACCTCAACCCATTCCCGACCTCCCTCGGCAATTTCATCAAGCTTTTCCTCCATCCGAGCCGTAAAGCCTAGATCGACTATCTCGGGGAAGTAGTTGACCAGGAGCTCGCTAACCACTTCACCTGTCTCGGTCGGGTGCAGGCGGCGGTTCTGCCTCTCGACATATCCCCTCTGCTGGATAGTTGTAATGATGGGAGCATACGTAGAGGGTCGGCCTATGCCGTGTTCTTCCAGCGCCCGAACCAAGCTAGCCTCCGAGTACCGAGCGGGGGGCTGGGTGAAGTGCTGCTCTGGAAAGAAACCGAGCAGTTCGACCGCTTCGCCTTCTTCGAGATCGGGCAGCTGTTTCAGTAAAGTCCCTCTTTGGGCGGCCTGATCACCTTCGGGATCAAGATCCTCATAGATTTCCAGAAAGCCCGGAAACCGCAGCGCAGAGGCGGAAAGGCGGAACGTGCAGGACCCGGAATCGAATACCCCCTCGACCTCAATCTTGAGGGTGTCATACTTCGCCGGCTTCATTTGCGACGCCAAGAAACGGGACCAAATCAGCCTATACAGCCGCAGTTGATCCGCGCTTAGTATGTCCTTCAATGATTCCGGGATGCGATTGGCAGAGGTCGGTCGAATGGCTTCATGGGCTTCCTGAGCGCCGCGAGCACGAGCTTTGTAGGTTGGCGGGGTTTTGGGGAGGAACTCCTGCCCGTACCTCTGGCTGATCACCTTTCGGGCTTCCGCCTGTGCTTCCGGGGAAACCTGGCTCGAGTCAGTCCGCATGTAGGTAATCAAACCTATGACCTCTCCTCCACCCAACTCAACGCCCTCGTAAAGCTGTTGGGCCACGGCCATCGTCCGGCGCGTCGAAAACCTTAGCCGCCGAGAGGCATCTTGCTGCAGCGTGCTTGTGGTGAAGGGAGCTGGGGGCCGACGGATTCTAGTGCTGCGGCTCACCTTGGAGACCGTGTAGGCCGCCATGCGCAGCTTCTGCATTACCTGGCGAACTTCACCTTCCGAACCCAGAGTCGGCTTTTGCCCTCCAATTCTTACGAGCAAAGCTCGGAAGGGTGGCGGCTTCTGGGGCTGCAGGAATTCCCCGTCAAGCGTCCAGTACTCCTCGGTGACGAAATTGCGTATCTCTTTTTCGCGATCGACGATCAGGCGCAGTGCCGCAGACTGTACTCTGCCTGCTGAGAGCCCGCCGCGGACCTTGGACCACAATAGGGGACTGAGGTTGTAGCCCACAAGCCGGTCCAAGACCCGTCGCGCCTGTTGAGCGTCAACCAGCCGCATATCAATGCCGCGCGGCTGACTGAAGGCCCGCTCGACTGCCGATTGCGTGATTTCATGAAAGACAACTCTTCGGGCGATTTCATTGTCAATCTCAGCCGCCCTGAGCAGATGCCAGGCAATCGCTTCCCCCTCTCGGTCGGGGTCGGTCGCCAGAAACACCTGCTCTGCTGAGGCCGCCGCCGATTTCAGCTCTTTTACAACCTGGCGCTTCTCGTTGGGGACTCGATAGCGGGGCCTGAAATCATTCTCGATGTCGACCGACAATTGGGAGCGCAGCAAGTCGCGAACGTGACCGATGGAGGCTTTTACCTTGTAATCTTTTCCCAGGAATCGTTCAACCGTCCTTGCCTTTGCGGGCGACTCAACAATCACGAGCCGACCCTTACGTCTTTTTGCCTTCTTGCGTTTCGAGGGCGAGCGCTTGACTTTGGGGGCTACAAGCCCCCGATGCGCCTCCGTTTTCCCCATTCGAAAGAGACCGGTCCCACAGACCGCGCACTCCCCTCTGGTTGCCGGCGTACCGCGACTGGTAAAGGTCGGCTCCGGACTACGGATTTCCCGCTTCTGCCGACACTTAACACAATATGCTTCCACAAACATGCTCCTTCACAGATAACGCTCCCAGCCTTGCTTTTCCAAGGCCTTCACCAATTCCCTGACGTCTTCGCTCCGATCACGATGGCAGACCAGAAGCACATCATCTGTCTCAACAATTACCAGGTTCTCGACGCCCAGCAAGGCAACAAGCCGCTCGCCCGCGGCCGCCTCATCCTGATAGATCAAATTGCCGCGGCTGTCGCGGATCAGCGCATTTCTGGCAAAGACCGAGTTGTCGAAGCGATCCCCCTCAAGGACGTGCGGCATTCGATTCCAGCCGCCAACGTCCAGCCAACCGAGGTTTTCAGCAGGGATGACGGCGACCTGGCGAGCCTTCTCCATGACACCATAGTCGATCGTTTGAGGGGTCAGGACTGACCAGTTCTGCTTCAAGATCCTCTCGTAGTCCGGTGTCCCCAGGGCGCGTGATATGGATTGGAGAGCCTTCCCCAACTCGGGCATAAGACGCTCTATTTCCGCCAGAATTCGATCCACTCTCCAAATGAACATCCCAGAGTTCCAAGAGTACCCCCCCCTTGCAAGGTACGACTCAGCTTTGGCATGCCCTGGTTTTTCATGAAAGGACTCGACCGTGAAGACGTCGTATCCCGAATAGGTCCCACGCCTCGCGCCCCGTTTAATGTATCCGTAGCCGGTGGCCGGATAGGTGGGAGCTATTCCCAGCGTAACAAGGGCACCTTCGTCGGCTACTTCTTCGGCTGCGAGAAGGAGGTTTCGGAATTCTTCCTCAGCCTCGATCAGATGATCCGCCGTCAGGCAAGCCATCACACTATCGGATCCGCGCGCCTCTAGGATTGTGGCTGCCAAGCCGATCACAGCAGCCGTGCCTCTTGGCTCTGGCTCAATGATGTAGTTCTCAGGCGGGAGCTCTGGCGCTTGGGCCTGCAATCCCTTGGTTTGCTCAGCTACGGTGACCACATAGATCCTGTCAGGCGGCAACGCGGGCGCTAATCGGTCGACGGCGACCCGGAAAAGGGAACGCATCCCAGGCAGCTGCAGAAACTGCTTTGGACGCGTCCGCCTCGAAAGCGGCCATAATCGAGTCCCACCGCCCCCTGCCATGATGACGGCATAAAGGCGATCCGTCATTGGGCTATACATCCGCTCGATCTATCGGTCACAACACGCATGTGCTTCACTCCATCAATCTGCTGGGCAAGATCCCTTGCTCCAAGTAGTGCCGGCGAGGCTCGTAACTCGGAGACGGTCAAGCCAAAATCCCTGTTCAGAACCTCAACGCAGAAAGTATGGAGGATGTGCGCGGCAAAGCCAACAGCGCGCTACTCTCGCGCTGATGCCTTCCATCCAGCTCGGATGTCCCCCCAAGACTTCCAGCATTGCCGGTCGTCAAATGGGTTCAATGTCTGAAAAAAGCCAGAACCCAAGCCAGTATTCCCGGTGAACATGACTTTGCGTCCCCTTTGCAGAACCGGCCGAGCATACCACGCTGATTCTGACGATGTCAAGCCGCCCGCTGCCCTGAGGCATACCTGCTGCCCGATCCTGGGCCGTAAGGCGATTCCCTCAAAGGCTACCTGTTCAAGAGTCAAGTGCCGAAGGAGTGGGGGATGAAACTTTGTGCCAATGGCCTCCGCCGGCGCCTGGCTCTGCGCTGACCGCATGCAGGCATCGGCGGGACAACCCACGGCCTTGGTGCTAGGACACGAAGGAGGGGCTGGGTCTACGGGAGGCGAGTCGCTGGCTGCTGGCCTCAGCAATCAAACGCTCCACCAAGGTATCGATCCCGAGCATCGTTTCGATCTCTTCGATCTGAGCATACTTGGCAACTGTCGAAGGGTGACGCGCAATTATCGAACAGCAATCTTTGTATGGCTGTTTCGCGGAGTCGAAGACCCCGATTCTCTGACTCAGGTTGATAATCTCTTGTTTGTCATACGCGATCAGGGGGCGCAGCAGAGACAGGTCTGTAATTCGATCCACCGCGACCAGATTCTCAAGCGTCTGTGAGGCCACCTGACCCAAGTTGTCGCCAGTAAAGATGCCGAGAGCGCCTCGCTCCCGGGCGAGAGCCTGTGCCACCCGGGCCATCAGGCGGCGAAAGACCACCAATTCCTGCCTCTGAAGCCGATGCGGCAAGGCAGCCGTAGCAAGCTGGAAGGTGTGATAAGGCACGTAGTGGATCACGATGCTTGGGAGAAAGTGCAGGAGTCTTTCCGCCAGGGGGCCAACTTTCCTGGCGTGAGCGCTGGCGGCATCATTCAGAGCATAGAAATGGACCAATTCGATCTGGGCTCCCCTCTTGGCCATCAGGTAAGCTGCGACGGCGGAATCAATACCAGCAGAAAACAACCCCATCAGCTTGCCAGAACTACCTACAGGCAATCCCCCCGGACCGCGCCGCTTCCGAGTATAGACGAATGACTGACGGCGCGTTATCTCCACATAAATGAAGAGGTCGGGAAGGGTCAGGTCCACTTCAAGATCGAATCGTGCCTGCACCCTGCGCCCCACCTCCGCCTCGATTTCCCGAGTGTTGAGTCCAAGAATCCTGTCAGACTGTTTCACACGCACTGCAAAGGAACGGATCCCCTCCAATCTTTCGCCGAGTGTCTCGATAACCTGATCACCAATAACGTCAAGCTCGGAAGCGCATGGAGTGGCCTTCGCCCACCAGGCAATGCCGAACACGTTACCAAGATCGATCTCAGCCTGGGACTCGACGGTGATCCTCCCCCGAAAGCGCGTGGCTCGTGTCACATCATGTTGAGCTTTAATGTTCCTGATGAGCTGATGCTCGAAATCGGGCCGATTATGGCCCTTGAGCCCAATCTCAGCATAGTGAACGATATAGGTGAAAGCCATGAGGCGATTATACTCCGCAGATAGGGCAGCCGGGACCAAGATCCGCCTCACCTGACAGACCCGGCAGGGAGTTGATGCTAGGAGGTGGGCTCGGCGGCCTTCTGTGAGTCGACCGAAGACCCTGGCGAGCCAGAATCCAGAGGCGCTCCGAAACCAGCCTCGCCCGGGAGAGCCTAGCCGAGCAGGCCAGCAGTCAGCGAGACCTCAACCGCAGCCAACGCCTTGGAAACAGGGCAGTTCTTTTTGGCCACCTCAGCATGTCGGACGAATGCCTCATCGCTAATAC
>CAYGCA010000032.1:6981-7939 GCA_964348265.1 uncultured Anaerolineaceae bacterium
AATACCAGGAACATCGGCCTCGACTTGGAGTTCAATCTTGGTAATCGTTTGACCCGACTCCAACTTCTGCAGGTGTACCCGTGCCGCCGTCTGGATCCTCTTTGGAGTATAGCCGGAGTTTCCTAGATCGGAAGCAAGGGCCATTGAGAAGCAGCCCGCGAAGGCAGCTCCGATGAGCTCCTCTGGGTTTGTGCCGACTCCCTCCGCGAATCTCGAACTAAATGAGTATTGGCCTTCAAACGCTCCACTTTCGACCTGCATTGATCCAGAGCCGTCCTTTAGAGAGCCTTGCCATACTGCTTCCGCAGTTCGGACCGCCATGATACAACCTCCTTCGGACAGTTATGACGGATGAGGGTGCCTGAGCCGGGGAAGAAGGTCCATTTTCCCTGGTCGACCGGCAAACCGGTCGCGCCCGATTATAACTCCCCCCGCTGGGCCAATCTACGGCGATGTCAACGCCCGAGCGCACCCTAGTCGGGAGCACAGAGTGAGGTTGCATGGGTGCTGCTGGGGTCACGCTTGAACGAATAGCTTACAGTCAGCCTACAAATGCCCCCGCAAACGAATTCTCGACCTATATTAAACCCACCGAAACAGTGAAGAATTCTGCAAACCTGCTCAAAAAGCCTGGTAGGAACAGGCGGCTTTTGGACCTATTCACTGTCCAGAAAGGGGCACAATGGGCAAGGTTCAGGCTAAGGTGAATGCATGAAACGAGCAATCCAAAGGCTTCTCACTGCACGTCAGGCGGCAGACTTTCTGGGTATAAGCTTGAATACGCTTCGCCGGATTGAGAAGGCGGGGCTAATTATTCCCTATCGCACGCCTGGTGGGCACCGAAGGTATAGTAGCGAACTCCTGCAGGAGTACCTGGAACGGAGTCGCAGGGTTCCAGCGGTCAAGAATGAGGCAAATCTTTTTCCCGGTATGTAGGCTCTCAAGGCGGTTGACCAAG
>CAYGCA010000032.1:7949-8550 GCA_964348265.1 uncultured Anaerolineaceae bacterium
TTTGGGCCAAACCCTTGGAATGAAGCACCTGGCCACCGCAAGAAGATTCTATACACGGTACTGATCATCCTGATCGGGGCTGGGGTCCTACTAACGACTCTAAATCTCCTTGGAATCCATCCCGTTGGCCAAGGCGGCAAGTCGGTTTCCCTGGTCCTCACGCTGCTCTCAGTTGCCTACTTGATTGGTTTGCTCGAGATAACCCGACGCGAGAAGCTCGATTTGGCGGCTCTGCTACTCGTCATCCATCTCTACGCCACCGTGACCTACTCCTCCTTCAGACTGCAGGGACTCCACAGTGCTGCTGTCCCGGTCTATTTCTTGCTCACCGTCATTGCTGCGGTGCTTAGCGGAGGTAACGCCGGCGTCGCCGTGGCTATTCTCAGCATTCTCTCCCTCTCCGGATTGGCGATTGCGGAAGAGAGCAGACTTATCCCTGCGCCAACCCAGCTCACTGACTCGATCCTGAAACTGTTAGTGCAGAGCCTGGTGCTCATTACTGTGGCGATCCTCATACGACTCCCTCTCGCGGTTCTGACCAGGGCACTGAAGGAGACCCGGCGTGAAGTCGAAGTCCGCACACGGGTCGAGCAGGCCCTGC
>CAYGCA010000032.1:8560-8883 GCA_964348265.1 uncultured Anaerolineaceae bacterium
AACTGCGCGCATTCATTACAGCGTTTCCTGATTTGGCCTTCATCATCGATCAAGACGGGCAGTTTCTGGATGTCTTGGTTCCTGAGCAACATACTCACCTAGGCGATACCTCCGATCTGATAGGCTCCTTCTTTCATGAGGTCTACCCGGAGGAACTCGCTCGCAGCTTTCGCAAAGTTGTCACCAGAACAGTCGAAAGCCAGGAGCTCCAGACTTTTGAGTATGAGCTCGACACGTCCACGGGCGTGCGACATTTCGAAGGCCGGACGGCTCCCACACTGGCCTCCGAATTCGAACCCCCCTTGGTGATATGGGTTGCGAGG
>CAYGCA010000032.1:8958-12747 GCA_964348265.1 uncultured Anaerolineaceae bacterium
CAGTCAGCGAAAAGAGACTGTGAAAGCCTTGCGCGAAAAGGAGGCTCGATATCGCGGTCTTTTCGAGGATTCACCGATCTCGCTCTGGGAAGAAGACTTCTCAGAACTGAAAAATTACTTCGCTCACCTACGTTCGAAGGGCGTTACCGACTTTGAGGGATTCCTCGACTCGAACCCTGACGAGGTTCAGAAGTGCGCAAGTTTCGTTAGAGTCCTGGACGTCAACAAGGCGACCGTTGAAATGCTGCGAGCCGGCTCGAAAGACGAGTTGCTCGGGAAGCTCGACACGCTGCTTGATGCGGATTCGGCGGGAGCCTTCAAGAAGGAACTGTTGGCGCTTGCGGCCGGCAAACGCCTCTTCGAAACTGAGATCACGGGAAGGACGTTGGAGGGTAAAAGGATCCACTTGAACCTCCGGATGTCGATCGCACCCGGGTATGAGAACACATGGTCGAAAGTATTCGTTTCTCTGACCGACATCACCCGGCGTAGGCTCGCCGAAGAAGCCTTGGAATTCCAGAAGCAAGAACTCGCTCGATCGAATGCAGATTTGGAGCAGTTTGCGAATGTTGCCTCTCATGACCTACAAGAGCCGCTGCGCATGGTCTCCAGCTATGTGCGGCTGCTTGAGCGGAAGTATGCGGGGAAGCTTGACTCCGACGCGGACGAATTCATTCGTTTTGCTGTGGAGGGGGTCACTCGGATGCAGAGGCTGATAAGTGACCTGTTGATGTACTCACAAGTGGGTTCGAAAGGTATGGATATCCGCGCCGTCAGTTGCGAGGATGTACTCGAACAGACGCTGGCCAGTATGTTTCTGGCGATCGAGGAGAATCAGGCCCTTGTGACACATGATCCTCTCCCTACGGTCAAGGCAGATGATATGCAGCTCAGCCGACTGTTCCAGAACCTGATAGGAAATGCCATCAAGTTTCGACGCGAGCAGCCCCCGGTGATCCATGTCAGCGCCGAGAGGCAGGATGGTGAGTGGATCTTCGCTGTCCGCGACAATGGATTAGGAATCGAGTCCCAATACTTCGAACGTGTTTTTGCCATCTTCCAGCGTCTGCACGGAAGACAGCACTATCCAGGTACCGGTATCGGGCTTGCGATCTGTAAGAGGATCGTGGAGCGACACCAAGGCAACATCTGGGTGGAGTCCGAGCCAGGAAAGGGTTCGACATTTTACTTTTCGCTTCCGAGCTAGGTGGTCAAGAGAAGATTTGTCCGACGGGCCTTCCTAGCGCACACATGGCAATCCTGCTCATTGAGGACAACCCAGGAGAGATCCGTCTGATGCCTGAGGCCCTCAAGGAGAGCAGGATTCTTCAAAAAATGTCTGCTGCCAAGGATGGGGTCGAGGCCCTTCGCTTCCTGCGCATGGAGGGCCTGTGCCTAGATGTGCCCCGGCCCGAGCTCATACTGTTCGACTTGAATCTACTCAGGAAAGACGGACGGGAGGTCTTGGCCGAAATCAAGGCAAACCTCAACTCTGAAGAGCATTCCAACCGCAGTACTGACGATCTCGAAGGCCAAAGAAGATATCCCACAGATAGGCCAAGAAAGCCAGAGATTCTGGTTTGGGATGGGTAGCTTGCCGCCAGACGGAGAAGAATGAAGAAAGCGACCACGAGAGTCCTATTGATCGAAGATAACCCGCGTGACATCCAGTTGGTGATGGATTGCCTCCATGAACCCGGCGAGGGCGGATTCCGTATCGAAACGGTCGAGTGCGTCAGCGACGCTCTTCCACTGCTTGGTCAGAAAGGCTACTCAGTAATTCTGTTGGACTTATGCGAGGCGAAAGGTCGCGGAATTGAGACAATCAAAGAAGTCTGGAAGGCAACCACTGAAGTCCCTATTGTTGCCTTGACAGACACAAGCGATGAGGCGCTTGGGCTGCGGGCTGTCCAGCTTGGCGCGCAGGATTATCTGGCAAAAGGTGAGATGGACGGCCCCATGCTGACGCGGTCTCTCCGTCATGCCATAGAGCGTTCGCGGCTTCAGACTGAACTTCTCGGCCAATCTCTGACGGATGGACTCACCGGGCTCAGCAATAGAAGGGGTTTCATGACACTTGCCAATCAACAGATTAAACTCTCCAAGCGGATGCAGAGAGAGATGATTCTGCTGTATGTTGATCTGGATCATCTAAAGAGGATAAATGACGCCTTGGGTCATCAGGTAGGCGATCTGGCCTTGATTGAGACTGCAACACTTCTCAAGGAGACGTTTCGAGAATCGGATGTTATGGCCCGGGTTGGGGGAGACGAATTTGCGGTGTTGGCGGTCGCGGCGCCTTCCCCCAGTGCTCAGGTCCTGGTGGCGCGTTTGCGAAAGAATGTAGTCCTCCGAAACGCCAAGAAGAACCGACTCTACGATTTGTCGCTGAGCGTCGGTTTCACACGTTATGATCCAGCCTCTCCTCTACCACTCGACGTCCTCCTTGCTCGAGCCGACGAGTCCATGTGTGAACAGAAACGATCAAAAGAGGCAGGTTTGCCCCCGGAGGAGAGCACCGGGGAGTGGACTGCAGGCTGAGGTACGTCATGGACAAATCCGGAGAACATTCGCTCAAAGCTCTGCTGGTGGAAGATAATCCGGGCGATGCCCTTTTGATCAAGCAGCTTCTGCTGGAGAAAGCAAACCAGCTGCAGGCGACCTCAAGGAGCATAGAGCTGATACACGCAGAGAGCCTCTCGGCAGGCCGAGAAAGGCTTACAGGAGGCGATATTGACGTTGTCTTGCTGGATCTCTCCCTCCCGGATAGTCATGGGATTGAGACGTTCAGCAGTCTGCATCGCCAAGAGCCGCAGGTACCTATCGTAGTTTTGACCGGACTCGCGGACGAAAAGGTAGCGCTTGAGGCGATGAAATTGGGCGCCCAAGACTATCTCGCCAAGGGCAAAGTTGATGGCCATGGTCTTCGCCGTTCCATTGAATACGCGGTTGAGCGGCAGCTGGCTAGTGTACACCTTAGGGAGAAGACCCGGATGCTGCGAGCAACGGAGGCTCGCTTTCGGAAGATAATCGAGGAGAATGCTGATGGCATCGTGGTCCTTGATCGAGAGGGAACAGTCCTCTTTGTCAATCAGGCAGCCGAATCCTTGCTCGGCCGCCCTGCAGATGAAATGATTGGCGAGCCTTTCGGATTCTCAGTGGTCTTGAAGATCACCACAGAGCTCGAAATCCGCAGGACAAACTCAGACAGTACTATCGTTGAAATGAATGGCGTGGAGACACAGTGGGAAGGCGAGAGCGTCTATCTCGCCACGCTGCGCGATATCACCGAGAGGAAACGCGTAGAAGTAGAACTTCAGCAGCTCAAGGATTTTAATGAGGGAATCGTCCAGACCATGGCAGAAGGGCTGATGATTGCCGACTCGGACGGGATCATCACCTTCATTAACCCGACAGGGGAAGCCTTGATCGGTTATGCGCGTGAAGAGCTTCTCGGCGAGCACTTTTCAAAGATCCTTCCCGAGGATCAGGTTCCCGTTGTTGAGGCGGCTCGTCGGCGCCGTGCCCTGGGGGAAACTGATCATTATGAAACGGCGCTGCTGCACAAGGATGGAAGAGAGGTCCCTGTTCTTGTGAGCGGCTCGCCTCTTTACGAAGAGGGCCGATTCGCCGGCAGCCTGGGAGTTTGGACCGATATCACCAAGCTCAAACAAGTCGAAGCCGAGTTACATTACGGCGCCTTCCATGACTCCTTGACCGGACTGCCCAATCGCGCCCTGCTCTTTGACAGGCTAGAGCAGGTTGTAGCGCGAGCTAAGAGACAGACCC
>CAYGCA010000032.1:12757-14559 GCA_964348265.1 uncultured Anaerolineaceae bacterium
TTTCTTTGCGCTTCTCTTCATGGATCTGGACCACTTCAAAGTCGTCAATGACAGCCTGGGGCATTCGATTGGCGATGAATTGCTGGTCGTCTTAGGTCGTCGCCTTCAAAGATGCGTCCGACCAAGCGACACTGTCGCGCGGCTCGGTGGAGACGAGTTTGGCGTCCTACTGGATGGCATTCGGAACGCAAACGATGCAATCCGCATTGTTGAGCGGATCCAGGAGGCCTTAAACTCCCCCTTCTCTCTGAGTGGAAACGAGGTCTTCATTTCCGCGAGCATAGGGATCGCCTTGAGCACGACTGGCTACCGCAAGCCCGAAGATCTTCTACGAAACGCCGATATTGCAATGTATCAGGCCAAAGAAAAAGGCCGAGGCCAGCACGAAGTGTATGACAGGACAATGCACGCCCACGCGATTGCACGCCTCCGTTTGGAGAACGACCTGCGCAGAGCAGTTGACCGTCAGGAATTCATGCTCCACTACCAGCCCATTGTGCTTCTCCAGACTGGCGAGATATCGAGTTTCGAAGCACTGATCCGCTGGAATCATCCCACCGAGGGTATGAAGGTGGCTTCTGATTTCATCTTTGCAGCCGAGGAAACCGGTCTGATCCTCTCTCTTGACCGCTGGGTTATTCATGAGGCATGTCGCCAGCTTAAGGTCTGGAAACAGAGGCTCCAAAGAGATTGCCATCTGTCGATCGGCGTCAACCTCTCGTACCTGAACTTCAGGCAGTCCGACATCGATCGTCTGATCATAGGCACTCTTGAGGACCTCGGGATTGATCCCAGCTGTCTGCGGCTGGAAATCACCGAGGGAGCCCTAATGCAGGATGCTGAAGCCGCAGCTGAAGTGCTGCTCAGACTCAAAGACAGAGGGATCAGCCTGTGCATCGATGATTTCGGAACCGGGATGTCTTCACTCAGCTCTTTGCACCGCTTTCCTCTCGATGCAATGAAGATTGATCGGTCCTTCATTCAGAGAATCGATGCCAATGGCGAGAACATTGAAATCGTGCGAACGATTGCTGGACTGGCGGAGAGTCTTGGAATCGCCGTCATTGCTGAAGGATTGGAGACCACCGACCAGCTCTCCAGGCTCATGCCCCTAAACCTGAGGCGGGCACAGGGATTTTTGTTCTCTGAACCCGTCGATGGCCAAACTGCTCTTTCCCTGGTTCAAGACGAGGCGGCCTGGCGAAAGAAACTCAGTAAAGTCTTGGATAGTTTCGCCGGGAATCAGTAAGCTCCCGGGGCGTCCCGTCCGACAGGTCACGGCTGGGGAATCCCACAGGCAATTGAAATCGCCCGGCAAGCTTGCCGGGCGATTTTCGATCGCTGCACAGGGCAGAAGAGCCTCATGCTGACGCAATTGCTCAGTGAGCTCTCAGGCGCTTCTGGAGAGCCAGCACCCAAGAGGTGCTTGGCTGGAGGCTACTGCCTATCCCTATCGGACATAGTCAAACTCAATATCATCAAACGCAATCAGTGGATCCAACCCAACTGGAAACTCCATTTCGACGCGCATGATCTCACCAAAATCAACGGTGAAAGTCCAGGCTCCCGGCCCGTTGCTGCTGAGCGCAGAAGAGGCTTTTCGGGTGGCCATGATGTCCACTCCACAGGCGTCTCCAGTGAACTGCAGATCCCCGAAATCTGAAATCCTGGGATTTACAAAATTGTGGCTAGCGTAGACCAGGCTGTCCTGATCAAGCTGTTGATTGAGAACGTTGTAGGCCGTAACGTAAATCTCATGCGTCGTTGCTCGTGATGGGTTGAAGTCGCCGTAGTCCAGCATA
>CAYGCA010000032.1:14569-19140 GCA_964348265.1 uncultured Anaerolineaceae bacterium
TCGAAAAACTGGAAACTACAATATCGGGATGGAAAGTGAAGACGTATTGATGGGTGCGATCTCTGAAGTCCCCTCCTTCTGTGAAGCCATGTCCGGCGTTGGGATCATCAGGATCGGTGATGGGGCTTCCGCCTGGATCCGCCAGACAGCCATTTCGCACGGGTACGCCCCCGACAGTCCTATTCGGAGCTCCATAGCCGGCAGGCAAAGCCGCCTCTCGGACCAGGACCGCATCCCCATTTACCGAGTCAATATTCAGAAGCGAATGAACGGTGCCAAGCCCCTCCACCGAATCACCGGGCGACATTCCGCTGAGCCCCTCAAAACTGACAACCGCGCTGCCCACTGCTGCGGAAGTGCCTCCAATGGAGGCGAGCGATAGCGCAGCTATCGCCAACAAGCTTACAGTCAGGATCTTCTTCATTTCGCCGCTCCCTCGTTTTTGCTGAAGATCGAAAAATCGCGTTAGAAAACCCCCCAATGGCTAGTGCCCACGACCCAAATTACAGCCTCGTTTCCATCAAGCTTCAATAAGAATTCCCTCCTTCATGTGAATAGGTTCGGGCCAGCCTTCAAGGCAAGAAACCGGCCTTGGTGGCCGGTTTCGCTACTGGCTCCCCAAAGACCTGCCCCGCCCATGAGGGTGGTGGCAAGCGACCAGATTCGGTCTTTGGGTCATCGCTCCCACGTATTATGAGAAGTTGCTCGATTGTCCTGTCGACGTCAGCTTGGCTGCAAGGCCTGAGGATTTGGTCCGGCTTGACCGCTCGATGTCTCCAGGAACACTTCACCAAAGCTGGCAGAGACAATCGTGTCTATTAAGTATAACCCGGCATCTGCGCATCTGTTACAGTAGATTCAGACAGGGGAAATGGCCCTGAGCCGGGCTTACCGGGCCGCCCAAGCTGACCGTCGTGCTACCTTTCCTACCAACTCTTGTCTTTAGGAAACTTCGAAAGGACTGCCCAGTCTCATGATTGGCAGGCCAATCTTACGTCCTCGGGTACAGGACGCTGTGGAGAAGGACAGTTTGTTGACTTCAACTGGGTCTAATCTGCGGGGATGACGGGATTCGAACCCGCGATCTCTGCCTTGACAGGGCAGCGTGTTAGTCCACTACACTACACCCCCGAACAACGGCGAGTCTACCATGCATCCAAAGGCCGGTCAAGCCACGCCGGAGCCACCCTACATTAGAGGTCGAAATCTTGCCTCTGGCAGATGGCGCGGCGCGTACCCGCCCGCTTCAATGGCTTAGGCTCACTCACCGTCCATTTACGCCATTCCGATAAGTACGCAGATGGCGAAGGACAGCCTGCAGTTCGTCGGGCAGCTGCGCCTCGAATGTCTGTGGTCCTTCCCTGCCCGGTATCCGCAGGGTGAGGCGGGCTGCGTGAAGGAAATGACGATTCAGCCCGATCGTCGGGTTGCGCAGGCCGTAGGTCCGGTCCCCCGCAACCGGGCTGCCGAGGTACGCCAGGT
Source organism: uncultured Anaerolineaceae bacterium (assembly GCA_964348265.1). Classification (GTDB taxonomy): domain Bacteria; phylum Chloroflexota; class Anaerolineae; order Anaerolineales; family E44-bin32; genus JBFJVD01. The sequence goes on from CAYGCA010000032.1 coordinate 16,052, forward strand.
GAACTCGAATCTGGTGGGTTCGACCTGTCAGAGGCTGAACCTCCAGCAGGGTATGGTCTCGGAATCCTTCCAAGGTCGAATACTGAGTAACAGCGGATCTACCTCGTCTACCGGCTTGGACTGCCATCCGCTTCCGTCTGCGATCGTCGCGACCGATCGGGGCTTCGATCCTCCCCTTGGGGGTCGGCGGCTTCCCGTCAACCAGGGCGATGTACACTTTCTCGACGGCTCGGTCCTTGAACTGGCTTTGGAGGGCATCCCGGGCAGAATTGTCCTTGGCTATCAGAACCAGTCCGGAGGTGTCCTTGTCGAGGCGATGCACAACTCCCGGACGTCCCTCGCCTCCCACGCCGCGCAGGTCGGGGGCATAGGCCATGATCGCATTGACCAAAGTACCCGCTGAGTGACCGGGTGCCGGATGGACTACCATACCTGCGGGCTTGTTGACAACAATCAAATCATCATTCTCAAAGATGATGTCGAGGGGGATGCATTCCGCCTGCAGGCCCGCTGGGGGCGCCGCAGGGAATGAGATTTCCACTCGTTCGCCGCCTTCAAGCTGAAACCCCGATTTGGTTGCCAGGACGCCATTGACCTTGACGTTACCGGCGCGAATGAGCGCCTGCAGGCGGTTCCTCGAATACTCGGCAAAGCGTCCAACCAGCACGCGATCTAGTCGCCCCCCGCCAGGAGGAGCTTGGAACATGGTGCTCTTTTCACTCACTCTATAGCGCGTTCCGAGTCGGGTTGTGAAGGCCGCTCCTCGCCATCTTCAGCACCCACCAGCGCCGTTTCGGCCTGTTCGCGATCATCTTCGAGCCACATGGTCATCAAGAGTAAGGCCACGCCGACGGAAATGCTTGCATCCGCCACATTAAAGACTGGGAGCCGACCCACGGCTATGAAATCGGTTACGGGTCCCTGGGTTAGTCTGTCAGCCAGGTTCCCGATGGCGCCGCCGAGCTGCAACGCCAGCGCGATCCGGAGGGGGACGTGGCTTTCGGGGACGCGTGGGTAGTAGTACAGAATAGCGGCCACGACAACGATGGCTACGACGCTGAACAGCGTTCCGCCTGAGGGAAGAATGCCGAAAGCTGCACCAGTGTTGGTCGAGTGGACAATTCGCAAGAAGGGTGCGAGGGCTTCGATCGGCTCAATGAATTCACCCGGCTGCAGATTGCTACGAATGAGCAACTTGGTCCATTGATCCAGAGCAACGACGGTGCCGGAGATGCCAATCAGCCCGAAAAACCGGCTCCAATATGATGACACGATAACCACCCCTTAGCCCAAATTCGCTGGCATTCCAGCATCACCAAGCGGTCAAAGTATAACCTGAATTGTGAAGCCTCCGGGCCCCTAGGGACCAAGAGGCTTCCGGCGCAGGCTGCCCCTTCCTGCATTGTTCGTCCTGGAACTCAGCTCTCCACTCGGCTCAACGCCAGGACCAGCGATTGGCCGTCGAACTCATGCCTGGAGACGGCCTCCCCCTGGGGACTGGCGCGCAGGTCCATATGCTCAGCCAAGGTCTCAGTCAGTACATACTCTCGATGGGTTTCCAAGGCTCGCTTCAGGTTGCCCTGGGCCGAGTATTCCAGTACGATCCGGTCATCGACTTCAAGCTCGGCCGCCTTTCGCAATTCCTGGACCCTTCTGACAAACTCGCGAGCCAAGCCCTCCCTCGCAAGTTCCTCCGAAACTTCGGTGTTGAGCGCCGCTACATGGGCACCTTGGGATACGGCACTGAAACCTCGATGCGCTTGGAGCCGCACCTCAATCTCGTCGGGCAAGATATGCAGCAACTCCCCGTTGATCATGATTTCAATTGACCGACCAGCGAGAATCCGCAACGCAGCTTGCTCGGCCTCAAGCGCCTCAATCGCCTTGCGAATGGCTGGAAACAGTTCCTTGTGTTTTTGGCCAAGCTGTTTGGGGAGAGGGTGCAGCTTGTAGTCTACAACTTCGGAAGCAGCGTCCAGGAGGCGCACCTGCTTGACGTTCAGTTCATCGGCGATGATGTCCGAGTAGTGTTCAACAACCTCCCGTTCCTCAGCAGAGGCCACCGCATATGCGATTTCCGCCAATGGCTGACGAACTTTGATATTGGCCTTGTTGCGTGCTGCGTGACCCAATGAGACAAGCTGGCTTACCAGCTTCATCCTCTGAGTCAGGGTCGGATCGAGAAGAGCTTCCTCAACGCTTGGCCAGTCGTTGTGGTGAATGCTTAGGGGTGCCGACTCGTCGATATCTCGCACCAGATTCTGGTACATTGCCTCCGCCACGAAAGGCATAAAAGGGGCGATGAGCCGAAGAAGCGTTACCAGGACATGGTAGAGCGTCGCGTAGGCCGCGTTCTTGTCGGAGTCTGAGGCTCGGCTTGCCCCAGCCCGAGCCCAAAACCGTCGGCGGCTGCGTCGAAGGTACCAAGTACTAAGGTCGTTCAAGAAGAGATCGATTGCTGCCGTGGCCAGGTTGGGTTCATAGGCTTCAAGCCTTGCCGTGACTTCCTCCACAAGCTCGTTGATCCGGGCAAGCACCCAACGATCGAGCTGGCTATGCGCAATCGTCCCTGCTTCATCCGGGCTCCACCTGTCGATGTTGGCATAGGTGACAAAGAAGCTGTACACATTCCATAACGGGAGGAGGGTTTGCCGCCGGACTTCATCCGCCCGGTTAAACCCAAAGAGCAGGTCTTTCTCCGGTTTGTGGTCCATGTACATCCACCGCATCACGTCGACCCCCATCTTGTCCGCGGCCTCATTGAACTCAATCGCGTTTCCCCAGGACTTATGCATCGGGCGTCCGTCCTCAGCCAAGAGCGTCGCGTAGCTGAACACATGCCTGAAGGGAGCCCGCCGTTCCAGGATTGTGCTCATCGCCAGAAGACTATAGAACCAATTGCGAAACTGCCCTGGAAAGCTCTCACTAATGAGATCAGCGGGAAACCACTTCCCCCAGTATTCACGGTTGGAATTGTACTGCAGTGTGCTCATTCCAACGATGCCGGCATCCAACCACGGATTGCCAACATCAGGAATGCGCTCTACCAGTTCGCCGCACTGACTGCAGGCGACCTGGACAGCGTCGAT
>CAYGCA010000032.1:19196-20122 GCA_964348265.1 uncultured Anaerolineaceae bacterium
CCACAAGCCAGGCATTCGTAGATCGGCAAGGCCAACCCCCAGTAGCGCTTTTTTGAAATCATCCAGTCGTGCATATTGCGCAGCCAATCCAGCTCACGCTCATAGCCGAAGGAAGGGTGCCAATCTGTCTCGTTGATCACGACTTCCATCATTTGATACCTGAGATTTCGCTCCTTCTCGCTCTCAGTCACCTCCTCGTACGGCTTATCAAGCTGGTCGCCCATCGAGATAAACCATTCATCAACCAGACGAAACACCAGCTCCTCAGAGCATCGCCAGCAGACTGGATAGCGATGGGAATAGTCCCGGACATGATAGCCAAGCCCCTTCCTCATAAGATCTTCAAATATGGGCTCGGACACATCATGAACCGACATTCCGCTCAACCAATCGAAACCCTCAACAAAGCGGCCGGCTTCATCCAGCGGCGCAATAACCGGAAGATCATACTGCCGGCTAAGGGCGAAATCCTCCGAGCCGCAGCCTGGGGCAATATGGACGATGCCGGTACCTTCCTCTTCCCCGACCTCGGCCCACAGGATGACGCGGTGTGCCTGTGGCCCGCCTTCCCGCACTTGGGCTGGCAATTCGTCGAAAGGACCATCGTATTGCCAGTCGACCATCTGGGAGCCCTTGAGCTCACCGATGATTTCATACTTGCCCTCCAGAATGTCGAGGGTGCCTTTGCTGAGATAGAAGATCTCGTCCTTCTGCTTTACCCGCACATAAGTCAGCTCAGGACCTACCGCCACGGCGACATTACTGGTAAGCGTCCAAGGAGTGGTTGTCCATACGAGGAGGCTTTCTTTGGACCGCTCCCTGAGCGGGAACCTCAACGTAAGACTTGGGTGGGTGAGTTCTTGGTAGCCTTCAGTGACAATCTCGTGCTGACTCAGCCCCGTGCCACACCGCGCACACCACGGCAT
>CAYGCA010000032.1:20132-27682 GCA_964348265.1 uncultured Anaerolineaceae bacterium
AGATCCAACCACGCTCATGACAGGATTTTAGGACTGACCAAATGGTGTAGTTGTTCTCGTCTGAAAAGGTGAAGTAGGATCCCCCCAGCTCGGGCAACCCGAGCTGACCGACAATCCACTCGACGCTCCCCTCAACATCGCCATGGGCCCCTCTGACCGTGATCGAAGCCGAAGGGTCTTGGCCCAGGCGATCGTGCAGTGTTCTCAACGAATCTGGATCATCCCAGTCCATCCAGTAGCCTAGGCGGATGCTCTGCTCTGTTTGGATGGCAGCGTATTTCAGGACGCGCTGCTTGCACAACAGGACGAACTTGGCGAGCCCAAAGGCCTCGATGTCGCGTTTCGATTTGAAGCCCATTTCACGCTCAACATTGACTTCCACCCACAGACCCTGGCAGTCGAAGCCATTCTGATAGCGCGTGTTGAACCCCTGCATTGCCTTGAAACGATGGAATAAATCCTTGTAGGCTCTCCCCCACCCATGGTGGACGCCCATCGGATTGTTGGCGGTGATCGGTCCGTCGATGAACGACCAACGCGGTCCGTGTTTGCGAAGTTCACGGAGCTTCTCAAAAGCTTCCGTTTTGCGCCAGAATTTGAGAATCTGGTGTTCTTGAGCGACAAAATCGACCTGGCTGGAGACAGGTTCAAACATTCTTCACCTCAAGCCACGAGCTTAGCAACCAGGCGCTTATTGATCGCACCCTTACTCTTATAATCGACGATTTGAATCGCGCCGACTTCACGCGTGTTGGAAACGTGAGTACCGCCGTCGGCCTGCAGGTCTAAACCTTCAATCTCAACCACTCGCACTTGCTCTATACCCTCCGGCAGAAGGTTGATTTTTGTCCTAATAAGGTCTGGAATCTGGAATGCCTCCTTCCGGGGCAAGAGGCTCACCTTCACCGGCCTGCCAGCTGAGACTTCTGCGTTTATCTTCTCCTCAATCTCTCTCACGAGCTCCTTGCGCATGGTCTCAAATTCAAAGTCCATTCGGCCGCGCAGCGGTTCCATGTTGCCTCCGGTTACACTGGCCCCATAGTCACGCCAGATCACCCCTGACAAGATATGCATCGCAGTGTGGGTGCGCATCAGCTGAAGGCGCCTCTCCCAATCTATCCTCCCCCGTACGAGAGCTCCTGGCAGGAGCGGATCTCCTTGAACCAGATGCCAAAGGTCATTGCCTTCCCTGCGGCACCTGACACTTTTGTAGGTGGCGGCACTCGTTTCTAAGGCGCCGTAGTCGGGGGGCTGTCCTCCCCCACCTGGGTAGAAAGCAGTTCGGTCGAGGACTACGCCCTTCTCAGAGGATGCGAGCACTTTCGCATCGAATTCCCTAAGGTAGGCGTCGCGGTGGTAAAGCAGCTCTGTCATGCCTCTCCCCCAGGGTTTGCACTCTGACGAACCAAAATCGAAATCTCCCGAGAGTGTGGATTTCCCCCCCGAGAGACAGTATCTCTCGGTGCTTCCCAGAAAAACAAATCGCTCCCGTCCCACTCAGGGACGAGAGCCACATCCAATCTGCTCCCGCGGTACCACCCTGCTACCTGCACGCAACAGGCACTCACTCGAGTACGGCCAAGCGGCTTATACCCGCACCCGGATAACGGTGGGCGAGGCCGGCTTCCTTATTCGCGGGAGAGCCGCTTTCAGGTCGCTGCTCCGGAGGGATCTTCAGCCCGATGGTCTCGCCCGGCTCACACCATCCCGGGCTCGCTTAGAGCCACTGCTGGGCTTACTCGTCTCCATCCTTGCGTTTGCGCTTTTCGATTACGGATGATTATGCCACAAGGCCAAGGGGTGGTCAATGGTGCAGGATTTCAAAGCTCTTCTCGCGACCCTGGTGCACTAGCCTTACGCGGCGGAACTTTCCGAGGAGGCCGAGGGCTTCATCTCTCAGGGCTCGCATGCGTTGATCTTTGGCCTTCCACTCCCCCTTGAGTTGGTTTATGACCAGTCGACTGTCGCCGCGAACCTCCAGCGAGACCTCCAAGGGATCCGTCCCTTCACCACTAAGGTATTTGAGCAGGGCTTGCAGTCCGTGAATCAGCGACCAGTACTCGGCTTCATTGTTTGTACCGTACTCAAAGCGCAGTCGTTCAGCTTGGCGTGGTCTCCCACCTATCGGCCGAATGCGAAAGGAGCCATAGGCCGGGCCAGGATTTCCTCGGCTGCCCCCATCAAAAACGAGCTCATACCGGCCTGGCCCCATCTAATGTCGCTCCTGCCGGTTCGGGTACAAACTGCGATACAGACCAACAAGATTTCGGCGATGCAGCTCCTCGGCCAGCCCGTTCAACAGGATTCTGCTCTTACCACACTCTTCGACGCCAACCGTCTTCAGGTAGGCCTCTGGATCGCGTCTGCGAGCAGCTTTGCGAACGTGGCGGCGTATAGCATTCAGATAGTTGATGTTTATTTTGGCCGCCAGTGGGATCTCGCCCCGCAGAATCACCTCCCCATGTCCTTGGACCAGGCTTTCCAGCTTGAGTTTCGGAATGAGCTTCAGACTATCGATCATCTGATCAAAGTTGCCGTCAACCAGAAAGGGAATCGACATCATAACGTCCCCCGCGAATAGTACTCGGTCGTCTTCGATCAGCACCCCAATGCCATCGGGGCTGTGGCCCGGCAGATGAATCAGTTTCAGCACCCGCTTCCCAACGCGCAGACTTAGGTGCCCAGATTCGAAAACGAGATCTGGCAGCACGATCCGGACGTTTCTCAGTTCACGGTTTTGCTCCTGCGCCTTTTTCAATGCCTGACGGCCTTTGGTGTCCAAGAGTCGACGACAGAGAGCATGTCCAACCACGATCGCCCCCTCAAACCAGCGGTTACCCAGGGAATGATCAGAATGGTAGTGCGTATTGATGATATATCGGACTGTGCTCTTGAGCCGATCCTGGATGAAGTCTCGGATCTCCAGGATCTCTTCCGGCAGGGCCAAGGTGTCAATCAAGACTGACCAGTCCGGCCCAATTACGGCGCCGGCATTGACCGAGGCATACTCCTCACTCGTGAAGAGGAAGACATTCTCTGCGACCCGCTCTCGTACCATGTGGCCTCGCTAAGTGGCTGCTCGGCCGGAAGAATAACATAACGGCAGAAAAGATGTCAAATTACTTTACATAAGTGACATTTCTTGATCACGGCTGCTGGATTGAGAGCTCTGCCGGGGAGGGGTATGAATCAAATGAGAAACCCAAGCGACCACGGAAAGTAACGAGGTTGGTTTGGCCCGCATAGACGAACAGATTGGCGGACAAGGTGCGCCCGACATAGTTGATCCGGATTTCATAAGGGCCGGAAGGAAGATCGCTAATCGCGAAATTCTCCCCGTAAGCCGGGTCGGGATGAACCGTATCATTCACATAAGTCCACAGACTCCACTCCTGATCGGTCACGACGTTACGGATCTGCACTAGGTGCTCCTCAAGCGGCCATCCATAGGTGTTCATAACGCGCCCGGCGAGCACTCCCCAACCCTCAGGTGGTGTCATCCACAACTCCGGGTTCCGCGTGGCAAAGTAGCGGTTCTCGCCCACTCGGATTTCAAAATGCAAGTGGGGGCCACTGGCGTGACCCGTCGTTCCTACGACGCCGACCGGAAGACCTGCCTCCACGCGCTGGCCGACCCAAACATCAATTGACTCCAGGTGAGCATAAATCGTGAACAACGGTTCTCCTTCGAAACCGAAATCGTGCCGGATAGCAACCGCAAGTCCATATGGATCGGAATCGTCCCGGATACCACGATAGAGCCCATACCCTGCCCAAACCACATCGCCGGGGCCTGCGGCCAAAACGGGTGTCCCACGGCTGGCACCAAGATCTACGCCTGTGTGAATTGCCTCCTCGCCGAAGTGAGTGTTGCCGTATCGATAGCGCGGATGCGACCAGTTGACTTCGCCCGAGGGGATCGGGCGGATGAAGTAGAAGTGGTCATCGGGCCGGACTGCCCAGGGAGCTGGATAAGGTGGGGGCCGCCAGTCAGAGACAGGTTCCGGTCCAGGAGTGGGGAAATCAAAACTGAGGGCAGGCGGCGAGGGCCTCGGATTGCGAACTTCAGCCTGCCTAGTGGGGACGGGTGTACTTGACGGCCGGAAGGGAAGAGCGCTAGGCATCACTTCCAGGGGATACGCGGCGAGTGCGCCATCCTTCTCTGGCGAGCAGGCGGCGGTCACCCCAAGCAGAAGCACCATCGAAGCGAAGACGGAAGCGGTCTCGGGTCTCATTGCGAGAAGGTGGCCGTCGGGGCAAGTGGCGGTGCCAGACTCGGCGTGGGTGTGCGCCAGCGCCACCACCAGGGAGTGGGCGTCGGGCTGGGCGTTATCGTCGGTGTGGCCGTTGGGGTTCGATAGGGCGTCGGTGTCTGGATAGCGGAAGCGGGGTAGAGCTGCAGCATGGCAGATTCCCAATCAAGGCCATCGGTAAGCACGAACTCATTGAATCGTGCGCCTGGGTAGAAAGTGCGCCAATTCGGCAACGCAGGAACTCGAACAAATCCAAAATCGGCAGCCATTTGAGTGAAATCGAGATAGAACCCACCTGGTATGGATTTTCTCGCTGCGCCCCCTAAGTCGTACGCTGAGGGATCGCCGGTGTAGCGAGCTGTGAAGTCCCAGGGATGCGTTCGGAGGGGCTCGCCGAGGGATCCGTCCTGCTTGCTCGCCCGGACAAAGACACGCCAGTAGGTCTGGGCACCGATATCCTCACGCACCACTTCCACCCATCCGGATCTCACTGCAGCCTCACTTATTGCAAACGCTCTACCTGTGTAGAGCCAGTCGTTATAAGCAAAGCCGGGTGGCAGGGGATCGTTGAGACCCACGAAGGCGTTGTCCAAGTTGGCTAGAAAATCCCATCCCGCGCTCGCGGCAACCTTCTCTCGAAGTGCAAGAAATGGCTCATCGACGGCATCTGAAAGAGAAGGGTTTGGGGCATTGATTCCAGGTAGATCAACGAGCCGAATCCGACTCGCTTGCAACACCTCGGAAATACTTTGCCTTTCATAGAGCGGCTCGCTGGTCGGCAAACTCAATCCAAGAGTGTTAAGGCTCCCGGGAAGGCCGCCGGTCCCCCACGCCATGCTTTCAACCTCGCCAAGCTGCGGGAAGCCGATTGGCGCTTGATCGCCCGATTCCAGCGCGTAGCTGACCAGATGTGACTGGTTCGGGGTCTGAAGCAACGCGACCAGACCAGCATCACGGGGGATCCATGCCGCTTTGGACCCCTGGCCTACTCTGGACGCATCCTGTTCAGGGCGCAGCATACTCCTAACCATGAGAAAGTCCAGCCCCTCTGAGTGCACTGAAAAGGCCAGAGATGAACCATCGAAGTCAAAAGCGGGGGAGGACTCGGCCAGGAAACGTGTCTGTGTAAGGTTGGTCAGCCGATCCTCGGCTCGGTCCAGGTCAGCCAAGAAGACATCTGGAAGTCCGGCACGACTTGAAATGAAGGCGATGCGGCGGCCATGCGGATCCCAACTAGGTTCAATATCCGCCGCTGGGTGATTCGTGAGTTGTATCGGCGCTTGGCTGCCATCAATCGGAACAATCCATATGTCGAAATCGCCGTCATGATACCCCTCAAACGCAATCCAACGACCATCTGGCGACCATGTGGGGTTGCCATCGTAGCCTGCGGTCTCGGTCAATCGCCTGATCTGACCAGTCTGCAACGCAAGCAAGTAGAGATCCCAAGGCCCATCGCGGTTGGAAGAAAAAGCGATCAAAGACTGTTCCGGACTGGGGGCTGGATCGATATCGTCCCAAGGTCCTGCCGTCAGCGTAATGGGCGACAGGTCACCAGGCGTGTATGCATACAGATGCGAGTGTCCATTGGACCGCGCTGCGTAAAATAAGGTGCCGGCCTCAGTCTGGCGGGTAGGGGCAGGAGTAGGAGTGAAAATCGAGGGATTCCGAGTTGGAGAGGCGCTTGGCGAGGCGGTGTGGCTGAGAGCGGTTGCAGCTGCCACGAGCGTCGGATCCATCGGCGTCGACCGGCCTAGGTCGTTCACCCTCAAACCAAACCATCCCAAGACCGTGACGGCCCCTACTGTTAGTAGGAGAAAGCCTCGAAACTTCCACTTATCAATAGGATCAATTGCTGGATCTGACGCACCTCGTGGCAAAGATCCCCTACCTCTCGTGCACAACTAGTCCAAACCTGCGTCCGTGAAATTCGGCTGATTATACTCAGAAGACGGAAATTACGCGCCAATCGCGCCTCCAAACCCCATCTTTCATCCGGGAAGGTGCTCGGCCCGCCCCAAGCCCGGTACTTGGGGATGCTACCTAGGGATATGCGACAAAGATGAAGCCCAGTAATTGGGGTGGAACACGCAAGCGCCGGTCCCAGGACCGGCGCTTGCACCCGAAGATTGCAGTAGCATGGCTTTAGTCTGCTGAATCCGCCCAACGCTTGGCAGCGATAGGCGGCGGGATCTCAAAGGCCTCCGCCAAGCCCTCTTCGCTACCCCCGCTCGTGATATAGGCAACCTTCATTCTCTCCGGCACCAAGAGCATCCTCGCGAAATACTCGCCCGACTCGCAGATTCCCTCGATCAAGAGTTGAGGAAGTCCGAGCAAGCGGCCGTGGCTGCTAGTTATCAAAGCCGAAAGGACCTCGCGTGCCAGGGCAAATCGGCGCTTATCGTTTGAGAGGTCAACCCGAACGAAGATGCTTCCCCTTCGGCCAATAGGTCTTGCAAAGGTGGCATCCCATAGCCTCGAGTACATCTCGACGAGACCAAGATCGCGCCGGTACAGATCCGGTGGATACTTAAGAAGCTCCTCCACTGGCACGGGTGGTTCGGCAACCCCCAAGTAGTCAACAAGTCCAAGGGCCAAATTGCGAACGAGCCAGTTCCGCTCTTCGCGGTTCACCGAGATCATGCGACTTGCTCGCCGCTGTCCTTTGCCCGGTCAAGCAAACCCTCGAGCGCTGAAGGAAGGTGAATGCGCGGCTTGGGAGTTTCGACGGCCTTGATGATCCGATAGGCCTTAACTGCGAATTCGGCGAAATTGGAAGCCTCAATCGCAGCCAATCTCCTGCGCATTTCTGTTGAGAAGCCCAGATCACTCAGGAGGGCTTCAAAGGTTCCAGTCCGGAATGCCTGTACAACCAAAGGATCGGTGATTGATCTCGCTACGAGCTCATTCAGCGCTTGCATCGACATTGAGACCTCCTTGCGAAGCTCTGTGGTCCTAGCCACCAGATATTAAGGTGAAAGGCAGCTTCCGCCCCCGTCCTCGCTGCCAGACGTGTGAGAGTATGATATAGCTATAGCAATGAGAGTTCCGGGAGTCTAATTTCCAGCGACTCCACTGCCTCTTGGCGATTTTCTCAGGCGCATCCTCGACCTCCCTGTATCTATCATCCGCCAGTATCAAGGATAGTAGATTGCTCTCAGCGTATTCTCAGCGAATGTGGATTAGCTCTAGCCTGCCATTGGTCGCATAAAGAAGAGACATCAATTGCTCTTTAGCTGTAGAGTCGAGTGATTGTCAGCATGAGAAGAAGTGCGGCGGATGTGCCATTTCGGATCG
>CAYGCA010000033.1:0-4902 GCA_964348265.1 uncultured Anaerolineaceae bacterium
CGTTGAGCTACGTCGGCGTTAAAAACGCGCCTCTCGTTCGCGGCGCATCAATATTATACCAGAGCTTTGAACCGTCTCAATGTCCGGCGACAAGTTTAGCAGGATTCGGACACACCGTCAATGCAGTCGAAGGAGACGCCTGAGCGGAGACGAAGCCGGACAGTCCGGCCAGTGAATCCTCTACCTGCCGCCTGGATAACCCCTTGCGTGCCAGATTGCGTAGAGCGCAAGCGAGCCGGCTACGGCAGCGTTCAAGGATCCAACCCGACCCCGCATCGGCAACTGCCCCAGGTAATCGCATGATTGGCGCACCAAGCGGCGCATACCCTTCCCTTCGCTGCCAACGACCAATCCAAGCCCTAGGGTCAAGTCTATCTCGGCCAGGGGCAAGGCCTCCGGGCCTCTCTCCAGGCCCAACACCCACGCATCAAGCGCCTGCAAGGCCCTTATGGCTCCAACCAGATTACTGGCAGACACAAGCAGATGTTCCGAGGCGCCGGCTGAAGCGCTGACCACCGCAGGCGTAACGCCAACCATTCGCCGAAGAGGAACGACCACTCCGTGAACCCCGACTGCCTCGGCGGTGCGCAGTAGTGTTCCGAAGTTCTGGGGATCCTGCAACGTATCGAGCAGCAAAACCAGCGGCGGATCGCCGCTGGATTCGGATCGAGCCAGGATATCCTTCAACCTCGCGTAAGGGTAGGACTCTACAACCGCGACGACGCCTTGATGGCCTCGACTTTCCTTATCGAGTTCGCGACGGTCAACCCGCTCTCGAGGGATCCCCTCGGCCCGGGCGAATTCGAGGATTTGAGCGATTGACCCCCTTTCCTTTACACCGCGGGCCAGAAGGAGTTTCAGCACCCTCCGCCTCTCAGCACGGAAAACTTCCAGCACCGGGTTGCGGCCATAAATTCGTTCAAGATTGTCGGACATCTTACGGGGTCCACGACTCAGACTTCTGGGGGGCGCGGTGCGAGCGACCCTCTGGATTCAAGGCCGGATCGACCAGCTTGTGCCTTCCTTGGTGTCTTCCACCACGACGCCTTGTTCGGCCAGGCGGTCGCGTATCCAGTCCGAAAGCTCCCACTGCTCTGATCGGCGAAGATGGGCGCGAACCTCGATCAGCAGCTCGACGAACGGGGCAACCAGCTCTTTGGAAGGCGCTTCCACGGACAGTCTCAATCCCAGGACGCCCGCCAGTTCCTCGAGCAACGCCTGAGCCTCACCAAGCGGACCTGCCCGGAGGCCGATGTCTCGGCCCTGATTGATCGCCCTGGCCAGTTCGAACAAATGGCTCAGCGCACGCGGCGTATTGAAATCGTCCTCCATGGCTGCATCGAAGCCTGTGCGTGCCCTTCCCACTTCCTGCCCCAGCTTGGCTTCCGCCTCTGGAGTAGCTTCAGGTGTTGGGCTGGGCGGCCGCAAAGCACTCCGCAGGCGCTCCAGCGCGCTCTCAGCTTGGGCGACAACTTCCTCATTGAACACAAGAGGGCTGCGATAGTGGGAATTGAGGATCAGCATCCTCAACGCATCGGGCTCGTGCTCAGCGAGGAAGGACTCGATGGTGTATACGTTTCCCGTCGACTTCGACATATCCTCGCCCGCCATCTGCATCATGCCATTATGTACCCAGTAGCGCGCAAACGGCTTGCGGGTAAGACTCTCCGTCTGGGCAATCTCGTTCTCATGGTGGGGAAAGATCAAGTCGTTGCCGCCCCCGTGGATATCTATCTGCTCTCCCAAATACTGCAGACTCATCGCCGAGCACTCAATGTGCCAACCAGGCCGGCCCCGGCCCCAGGGACTCTCCCAAGCGGGCTCTCCGGGCTTGGCGGATTTCCACAGAGCGAAATCGGCGGGGTCCTCTTTGCGTTTGTCAACCTCAAGGCGAGCGCCAGCCCTCATCTCATCGAGCTTGCGTCCCGACAGCTTACCGTAATCGTCATCGCGGGAGACACGAAAATAAACATCCCCTTCTAGCTCATAGGCGCAGCCTTGCTCAACCAAGGCGTCGACAAGCCGGACAACGTGCTCAATCTCGCTAGAGACTCTTGGATAAGCCCTGGCGGGCAAGACATTCAGCGCCTCCAAATGCCTCTCGTACTCCGCAATGTAGCGGTTCGCCAGCTCGAGTGGATCCTCGCCTAGCTGGCGCGCCCGGTCAATCACCTTGTCGTCAACGTCGGTGTAGTTCATAACATGATCGACTTGGAAACCCTTGCGCTCTAGGTAGCGACGGATCATGTCGAAGACGAGGGAGGACATGCCGTGCCCAACGTGCGCCTTGTCGTACACAGTCGGGCCGCAAACATACATCTTGACCCGACCGGACTCAAGGGGTTCGAAAGGTTCCTTCCGACGTGTCAGCGTATTGTAGAGGAGCAAGGGCATAGCGGCCTAGTCTGACACACGCGCATGGCGGCGCTCTATCTCGGGGCGAGCGAAAATCATCCTTCCTGCAGCCGTTTGCAGCACCTTGGTCACTGTCACCGGGATCGTGCTTTCGATGTGGTCTTTGCCTTCCTCCACCACGACCATCGTCCCGTCGTCGAGGTAGGCAACCCCCTGGCCAATCTCCTTGCCTTCCTGAATAACCTGAACATCCAACGTTTCGCCTGGCAGGTAGACAGCTTTGACGGCATTCGCAAGTTCGTTGATGTTGAGGACCACCACACCCTGCAGTTCGGCAACACGATTCAGGTTGTAGTCGTTGGTCAGGATGGGGCATTTCAACTGTTTCGCCAAAATGACCAGTTTGTCATCCACGTTTCTCACACCTTCAACATCCAGATCGCTAATTCGAAAAGGAATGGAATCGTCCTTTTGCAGGCGATTCAAGATGTCCAGGCCCCGGCGGCCTCGCTGGCGTCTCAAGCTGTCCGATGAATCAGCGATGTGCTGGAGTTCAACCAGAATGAAAGATGGAACCAACATAGGACCTGAGATGAAACCAGTATGCGCGATATCAGCAATGCGGCCGTCGATGATCACGCTCGTATCGAGCAAGACGCGACGCGACTGTTGACTACTCACAACCAGATCGTCAACCGAGGCGGGGAAGCGAGTTCGAAGGATGCTGAATATGTCGTTCTGCCGCATCACGAAAATGGCGACCCCCAAATAGCCAAAGGCCACTGCTCCGACAAAGGGCAACAGCTGGCCTAAGGGCGACGGCAGCAGCGAGAGGGGGAAAGAAATCAAAGCGGCGATGATCAATCCAACGATCAAGCCGAGCAGGCTCGCCAGCATTGTCTGTGCCGAAACCTTTGCCATGTGCCGGCGAACCGCGCGTACAGGTCGCGTGGTGAAAAAAGGCGTTACAACAAGACCGGCGAGGGCGCCTAGAAGGCCGAACACACTCGCCCATAGCTCGGCGGAGGTGCCCGCCAGATTGCTGAGGTATGCACCCAGGTAGACGCCTCCGCCTGCAAGAATGACCATGCCGACCAAACGTAATAGGAATTCTATGCTCATGCCTGACCCTCCGGAAATACAACAGGGTGAACGCCCAGTTTCGGCGCTCACCCTCTGGGGAGCGTCATTCTTCTCGATCTAGTTCCCCGGCCGCCGATGCTCAGCTAGCTGCTTCACACCGGACAGCCCAACGCCTACAATCGATGAGAATGATCAGCAATGAAACCGGACATTCAAAGAATCAAATAATCAATCTATCTATCCGACTGTTAATATCATATCACGCCGGTAGATGGCAAGTCAAAGCATTCACGCCTCCGGGGCTCCTGCGGGCTGCGCCCCGAGCCCACAGCGGCGCCACAGCTGCACGTCCTCCTCGCGAGCAAAGGGGAAGGCAGGGAATGCACCTATTTCTGACCAACGACGAGGCGCGCCAGACCTACTCGCCCCCAATCGCAATTGGCCAGCTCGGAGATCAACCCGGCCCTCAATGCTCGCCATGATCCAGCCTGGCGTGGATGGCGATCCCCACGATAGACCCGGCGATCTTGGGCCTGCCTGGCCTCGCTATCTCGCTCGACCCAAAGAAAGAGCACTTCCCTTTGGAGACCCTCGACTCCGCCGCCCGAGTGGAGGCCTTGTACGCATGACAGGTCCTGGCTGGAGGGCTGCCCCAACGGGTGTACCTAAATGTGATCGTCCCCGGTTTTCCCCGGGGGAGCCCAGGAGGGTTTGCTGTGGCTCAGCAACGGCTTGGTGACCAGCGAAATGACCCGGCAAAAAGGCAGCATCCCCGCAGCGAAGCCTACTGCCGGAGGGCCTGGGATGCCCCCACTGCTGTCACCGAACCGGGCGCCGGCCTTTGGGCGCTCCAAGAGGTCTCGGCTTCCGAACCACCCTGCAACTTGATCTGACGGCCAGCCTCTACATACCGGCGCCGGAAGGCCCTAGTCTCGAAGGCTGATTCGGTTTGTCAACCGGAAGGTGACGGTCCGCGCGGGAACCGGCTACAGACTCTGCGGAATTCCACGCCTCCATTTGACCGCGCTGCTTCACCGACATAGAATTCATCTGATGTTCCTGGAAAAAGGATCCCTGCTCAGGGAACGCTATCAGATCGAGGGCCAGCTTGGAAAGGGCGGCATGGGCGCGGTCTATTTGGCCTTCGATCAGACGCTTGGAATCCGAGTTGCGCTTAAGGAGAATCTAAACCCAAGCCCAGAGTCTGAGCGTCAATTCCGTCGTGAAGCCACCCTGCTGGCCACCCTCCGCCATCCGAACCTGCCCCGCGTTACAGATCACTTCATCCTTCCGGAAAGACAGTACTTGGTGATGGACTACGTCGAGGGGGTAGACCTGCACACACTGGCCATCAGGAAATCGCACTCGCTTGAGCAAGTGCTTGCATGGGCCGACGAAGTAGCTGACGCGCTTGTCTATCTCCACTCCCGCAAGCCTCCTATTATTCACCGGGATGTGAAGCCA
>CAYGCA010000033.1:4912-13473 GCA_964348265.1 uncultured Anaerolineaceae bacterium
GGCCCCGGGGGTCGTCAGGGCAACCCACGCTGTGGGACGATCTGCGGCTGGCCACTGAAGCTGAATACCGTGCCTGTGAAGCCAGCCAACCTCAAGATACAGCCCAACGGCACCGTCATGCTGGTGGACTTCGGTATCGCCAAGGTCTTCGAAGGCGAATACCAAACCGAAACCGGCGCTCGTGGCATGACGCCCGGTTTTTCTCCTCCAGAACAGTACGGGAGCGGACGCACAGACCCCAGCAGCGACCAGTTTTCTCTGGCGGCGACCATCTACACGCTGCTCACCGGGGATCCTCCGGCCGACAGCATTGAGCGGATGCTGGGGAATCAGGAATATGCACCGCCGCGCACGCTCAACCCGGATATCCCGGAGCATGTGGATGCCGCCCTCAACCGCGCACTCTCAATAAGCCAAGGGGACCGCTTTCCCAATATGGCCAGCTTCCGGGCGGCCTTGAAAGGTGAAGGTGCGCCAGCCACTATTCGCTCGGACGCGCGTCAACCTGTTGGACGGAGATCCTTGCTACTGGCTTTGCTGGCAGGTTCGGGCTTCCTAGGGACCCTCGTGGTTGCAGCCTTACTCCTCATCACATTGTTCAACGGCCTCCCCGCAACCGGCCCTGAACCGTCCCAAACGCCCACTGAGACCGTTTCCATCAAGCCAAGCGCAACTCCGATGGCTTCTCCGACCCACGAACCCTCGCCAACCCCTGAGCCCACGCCCCCGCCGACTGTCTCCCCCGTGCCCACCGAGGTGCCTCTCCTGCTTGGGGGCGGCGGCCGGATTGCATTCGTTAGCGACCGTGAAAACGGACAAACCCTGCAGATTTGGACCATGAAACCCGACGGAACTGGAATGCGTCAGCTCACGTTTGGGCCCAGGGACAAATCGCAGCCGAAATGGTCGCCGGATGGCAGGCGCCTCCTATTCGTTGCGCCTGGTGGACAGGACAGTTTTGGCAACGACCTGGGCCAAGACCTCTGGTCGATCAACGCGGACGGCACAGACTTGAGAAATGCGACTCATGCAACGGGCAACGACACCGATCCAGTTTGGTCACCGGATGGCTCTCGCATCGCCTTCACGAGTGACCGGATCAACGGGCAGCACCAGGTGTTTGTAATGGACTCAGCCTGCCTGAACGAGGCTGCGGAAGATGCTTGCTGGAACCTCAAACCCAACCGGATAAGCTGCACTTCGGACTTCTGTGCTGTTGAGTTCTCGCCTTCCTGGTCACCCGACGGGTCGACCATCGCTGTGGCCGCCTCGATCAACTCGGCGCCCGGCCGGATCTACCTGCGCTCCCCCGAAGGGGGCGATCCTACCCAATTTGACCGCAGTGACACCATTATTGGCGCCACCGACCTGCATTGGTCCCCGAAAGGCGACCTCCTGGCCTTTACCTGGCATATCGCCCGTGGCAGGAACGAGATCTACCTTGTCTCGATTCAGAATCCTCAAGGTGAGCCAATCCAGCTGACCAATTCCTTGGGGAATAAGGAACCGTCCTTTTCCTATGATGGGCAGTGGATCGCTTTCACATCAACCCGCAACCAGGATCTGGAGATCTACTTGATGGCCGCCAATGGCTCCAATGAGACTAATCTGACCAATAACCCAGCCAGCCGCGACATGCAGCCGGATTGGCAACCGCCGCTCCGCTGACTGCTCTCAGGACGATTCCCCGGCGAACAGGGCTACAGAAGACTGTCCGCAGCCCAATAGCGGTGGGCCGCCTGGAGCACCGCCGGCCATTCTGGAAGGCCGCCTGGACCCAAGACCGGTATCCGGAACACTCAAGGGATCGTGCAACTAGCGAAAGACTGCAATCGCCACTTCTTCCGTCTCGGCAAGGTTACCAGCGGCGTCGTAGGCGCGAGCAGATACGGTATGTTCTCCGGGACGATCGAGGGGCCAGCGCGTGGAGAACGGCGGCGCGCTGGTTCCGGCAATCCGTTTCCCATCAACAAAGAACTCCACTCGCGCTAGCGACAGGTCATCGGTGGCTGAGACCTCTATCACCAGAATCTCCTCCCGCGCAAGGCTGAAACGCCTGCCGTCTTCCGGGGATACCAGCAGCAGTTCAGGCGGTGTATTGTCCACCATCAGGGGTACGGCCGCGGTCTTTACACGACCGTCCTCGAGCACGGCCACCAGCTGAAGGATATAGAGACCGGTCAGACCCTCCGTTTCCCATCGTCCCAAGACTGAGTTTGAAACCTCTGCTTCCACATCCTTGCCGATCTGGACCCAGCGGGTGGGATTCAGACCCTGTCCATATTGAAGCCGATAGTAGCTTAGACCCTCTGCGCTGACGCTGCCCCGAATGATCACTTCGCGCCTCAAGTTCTGGAATGCTTCGGGAGAGTCAATCCTCACATCAGGGTCACTCGAGGGAACGGCAGACAGCACATCATATTCGGTTGGCGGCTGCTCGATCCCAACCATGTCGGCCCAAGGGGCGGCTTCCGGGGGCGGTATCAAGAAAACGCGCTCCTCGACGAGCTCCAAGGGAGTGAACATGGTGGCCAGCTTGCCAGTTTCCTTGTTAATGCGAAACGGCTGATACAGGCTGTCATAGAAAGACGGTTCGGTCCCTTGAACAAACACCTCCCGCACCACGTCTGGGCAATGATCGGTTGGCAGAAGCCCTGAGGGGTCGCAAACATCGACGAAGCTAATGCCGGGCGGCGCAGGCCACGCCTCTGCCTCGAGATCGCGCGAGGCATAGCGCTGCACGGCATGCCAAACCGGCGCGGCGCCGTTGGTCGGCCCGATGCCATGCATGGGTTCACCCTCCAAGTTTCCAAGCCAGACACCTATGACACGCAGAGGTGTGAAGCCAAGCGTCCAGTTATCCTGACCTCCGACGGTGGTCCCCGCATAGGCTCCGGCCGGCCGGCCGATCTCCAAAGGATTCCCCCGGCCAAAGGTTGGCCAGCGTGCCGCCTCATCGCTGAGGGCATCAGTCATGAGAAAAGCCAGTTGCGGGCTCAAGACAACGCGCTCTTCGGGTTGGTAGCTATATAACGATCGACCAGCGGCGTCTTCGACACGTAAGATGGCTGTCGGAGTCAGAGCTTCGGAATCAGCGAGGCTCCTATGCAACCGGCTGCTTGACCCGCGCACACGTCCTCCGTTGGCCAAGATCCCGTAGGAGTATGTCAGATCCAACAGGCTTAGCTCGCCCCTGCCACTGGCCACTTCGGCCGGGTTGGTCTCCGGCTCGACCAGCAGGGGAACACCCATTTGCTGAGCCGTCCGCAGAACATTCTCGGCGCCAACCAAGTTGAGCGTATGCCGGGCGGCCGCCGGATAGGCGTTCGCCAAGGCCGTCCGCATTCGAACCGGGCCTTGGACCTGCCCAATGCCGACGGGTAGCACGCCTTCCGAGGCCTCTCCCTGTCCGGTGGTTCCCATGGGAATGTCCAGAGTCATAGTGCCAGGTGTAGAGCCGCGGGCAAAGGCCGTCAAGTAGATATAGGGATAGAGGAGTGAGCCTGCACGGCGGGGCAGATCAAATGCCAGAGAGGTCCGATCGTCAGGCAGCTGGACGCTCACCAGGCTCAGGATTTCTGCGGAAGACGGCTCGATCACCACCAGCGCGGCTGCGTCAAGATTGTGATCGACGCCCGCGTCGCCGGGGCGCAACGGAGGCAGAAAAGCGGCCGCCAGACAAGAGGTTCCATCAGCAGCCGTCTCAATTGCTCCGGGTTCGTCGCCCAGCAGACGACGAGCATGCGTCTTCAACGCGCATTCGGCTTGTAGATGGAGGTCATAATCCAGCGTGGTGACGATGTTCAGTCCGCCTCGCTCGGCGCTCTGTGGACCGAGGCTCGCTTCCAGTCGGGCAAGTACGTACCTTACAAAATCGCTGGTGGGGGGATGCAATGAACTGGGTTGGTTCGTGAAGGTTAGCTTCTGAGAACGAGCTCGCCTGGCTTCAGCCGGACTGATCAAGTCTTCGGCCAGCATCCGCTCCAAGACCTGAATCTGACGCTCTCGAGCAAGTCTCGGTTGGTCAAGAGGGTTGGAGCTGGGCGCCTGAGGGAGGCCAGCCAGCATGGCCGTTTCCGCCAAGCTGAGTTGATCGGCGTGCTTTCCGAAATATACCAACGCGGCTGAATCGAAACCGAAAGCCAGATTCCCGTAATATGCGCCGTTCAAGTACCATGTCAGGATCTGTTGTTTGGGGTAAAGCTGAGTCAATTCCGCGGCCAGGAATGCCCTCCGAAGAGCGTGGAAGGGCTGGCCTGGCATTGATCCTGAAAGCAGTGTGGTCTCCAGGAGCCGCTCCGCAATAGTGAGATTCCCTTCGTGAACCGGGCGGCCGAGCAACCCCACAATCGAGTTTTGAATCAAACGACCGACAAGATACCCTTCGTTCTCCCAGAAATCTTCGTCCTGAGAGACGAGTGTCGCCTGGATAGCGAGCTGGGGCAGCGAGTCAGGCCCGACGGGATTCAGATCTAGCCAGCGCCGATCGGCCGCTAGGGGATGGCTCAGCTCAAAAAGCAGGATCTCTCGATCCCGGTCCCACACCCGACCAGCTTGAAACCCTTCCCCTTCTTGGGTGGAGAAGAAGGACTCGATATCTTCCACCGGCGGTAGTTCATGGATCAGGCTGAAATAGACGACGGCCACCAGCATGCTGGCGGCGCCCGCCAGGACGGAAAGCAGCGCGGTGCAACCAGCCGAGGTGTTCCTCAGCCAGGCTGATCCTTGGCGCAGCTTTCGACGGCGGCGAGACCTTGTGATGTCAATGACGACTGGCATCGTTCGCTATTCTACACGCCCTTTTCCTCCTGAAAAGGTCGTGCAAGTCCTGTACCCATTGGGACAACACCCCCTCCGAAACCACCCCCTCGACCACCTCAGTCGATCAGACATTTGCATTCAGAGACGACCTGCTAAAATACTCTCCCAGCTTCGATCTGTCGGTGAGGCTGTCGGCCGGCACCGTGATGCCGTCCAGGGCGCCGGCCGACAAGAACCCTTGCAGGCGCAGGTCATGACTCAGCAAGAAATCCTGAAGGATCTTTCGGAGCCAACCTTGATCGTCCCCCACGACTACCACGTTCACACCGACTTCTCGTGCGATTGCCAAGCGAGCATGAGCGAAATGTGCCGGGCGGCGATCGAGAGGGGGATTGCCGAGATTGGCTTCAGTGAGCATTTCGATTTGAATCCTGAGGATCCTTGCCACGGATTCTTTGAACCAGGCAGATGGTGGGATGAACTGGAGGGTTGCCGTCACACATTTGGGAGCGAGCTCGCCATCCGGGCCGGAATCGAACTTGGAGAGCCACACCTCTATCCAGGCGAAATGCAAGAGCTACTAGATGAATATCCGTGGGACTACAGTCTGGGCTCACTTCATTGGGTCGAAGGCTGGTTGATCTTTGACCGGAACTACTTTAGGCAGGCCGGTGTGGATCCGTATAGATCCTACTTTCGAGAGCTTGCCCGAATGGCCCGTGAGGCCGAATTTGATATCCTCGCTCACATGGATATCGTCAAACGGTACGGCGCGAGATACTTCGGTCCCCTAGATCCGGCTGACTACGAGGCGGAGATCAGAGAAGTCCTCCGAACGTGTGCCGCTCGCAACATTGCCCTAGAGATCAACACAAGCACCAGGCGGCGAGGTTTCGAGCAAGCCTCACCCTCCGAGGCTATTCTTCGATGGTTCGCCGAGGAGGGCGGCCGCTGGATCACGCTCGCCTCCGACGCCCACTTCCCTGAACATCTGGGCTACGAGCTGGACAGCGCTCTGGCCACGGTCCGCTCGGCTGGCTTTGATCATCTCGCCCGTTTCATGAAAAGAAGTCCGGAACCGGCGCCTGTGGGGGTAGAATGACGGGTGAGATGGAAGAGTCTGGGCCCACGGTTTGTATCGTCTATCGGCTAGGTTTGGTCCCCTACAAAGAGGCGTGGGATCTGCAGGAAGGACTTGCCGATGAAGTCGCCTCCACATACCTACACCTTCGGCCGCCGAGGCGACGAAAGCAATCTTCTTTGGGACACGGCCGAACTGGCGGCGCGCGGCATCGAAATCCACTGGGTGGATCGAGGCGGCGACATAACCTATCACGGGCCGGGCCAATTGGTGGGCTATCCAATCGTGCCCTTGGGTAGGATTGGTAGCGATGGCCGCCTGCCCCACGGGGACTACATCGGCTATCTGCGCCGACTGGAGGCGACCCTGATCCGCGCCTTGGCCGAGCTTGGGCTGGCCGCGGGGCAACTGGAAGGGTTAACTGGGGTTTGGATACAACCCGATGTGGCCTCTCGCTGCGCGCACTGCCCCCCGGAAGCCCGGCGGGCACCTTCCAAGATCGCCGCCATCGGCGTCAAGGTCGATGCTCGCGGGATCAGCCGACACGGATTTGCCCTGAACATCACTCCAGACATGTCCTATTGGAAAGGAATCGTGCCCTGTGGGCTTATGGAGCATCCCACTATCTCGTTGGCCGATCTCCTCAATCCCACGCCCTTCATGAGCACGGTCGCCGACCACGTGGCAGCTGCCTTTGGGCGCGAATTCGGATATAGGATGCAGGAAGCCGAGGACCTCGAACCCCGCTCGAGATGAGGTCGGTCAGGGGGGCGTCCAGATTCAAGTGAAACCACGACAGCCCCGGCCGACGACGTTTCCGGCGAAGCGGCAGCCTCCTGCGTGTTCAACCCGCAAGAGGCCACCCCAGGTCCGGCTCACAATCCCGCGAGTCAGACTTCGTCCGGCGTGCGGCAGACCGACGAGGATCCCCACGAGCTCCGTGGCACGCCTATTCTTCCTCGGGAGCGGGTTTGTTGGCGAGAATGCCTTCAAGCAGATCAAGAACGTCGTCAGTCAGCAACTCCACAACCTCGATCGCTTTCACATTCTCCTCAAAGTGCTCGGGACTGGTGGCTCCCGTAATGACGCTTGTTACTTGAGGCAACCTTAGCGCCCAGGCAATGGCCATTTCCGGCAGGCTCACGCCGAGATCCGAGGCCGCTTCCTTCAGCCGTTCAACCCTGCTGAGGTTTTCCTCCGTCAAGATACCGCGCAGCCAGTCATGCTTCTCGAGGCGGCTGCCCGTCGGAATTCCCTGACTGTACTTTCCGCTCAGCAAGCCGGACCGAAGTGGGCTCCAGGTTACCATCCCAAAGCCAAGTTCGTCCGCCGCCGGCGCAAGCTCATCCTCCACTCTGCGGCGGATGAACATATTGTAGTGGGGCTGTTCGACGTAGGGAGGATAAAGGCCCCACTGACGGGCAACGCGATGTGCAATGCCGATCTGGCTGGCTCGCCACTCGGAAGTTCCCCAGTAAAGAACTTTGCCCTGATGCACCAAGTCGTCCATAGCGCGCACTACTTCTTCAACGGGTGTCTCGTCATCATAGCGATGGCAAAAGTAAAGGTCCAGGTAATCCAATCCGAGGCGTTTCAGAGAGGCGTGGCAGGACTCCATGATGTGCTTACGGGATAAACCTCTTCCGTTCACTCCCTCCATGGTCTGCCAATAGACCTTGCTTGAGATCACCAGGCTTTCTCGCGGCAAATCCTGGATTGCCTTCCCCATCACGATCTCTGCATCTCCATGGGCATATACGTCGGCATTGTCGAAGAAATTCACACCCTGATCATAAGCCAGATGCAGGATTCTCTTGGTCTCTTTCACCCCCAGGGTGCCCCCGACTGTCAGCCAGGCCCCAATGGAAATCTCACTAAGTTTGAGGCCGGTCCTACCCATATTTCGATAGTTCATGATTTGAGTCTCCCAAGGCAAGCTGAAGCTGATTGCGTTCGATCGCAGCCATCCAGCCGCTTAACCCGAGTTGGAGGCTGCATGCTATACTCGACCTGCTTGCCATATATGTCGGCGATAGCATCGAAGGATACCCCAGATGTCGGACATGATGAAGGCTGTCGTCAAGGTCAAGCCTGGCCCCGGCCTAGAATACACCGATGCAACGATCCCATCCCTGGGAAAAGATGATGTCTTGGTCGAAATCAGAGCCGCTTCCATATGCGGCACGGACCTTCATATCTACAGATGGAACAAGTGGGCCGCCGAGCGATTGCGGCCGCCGCTCATCATCGGGCACGAAGTATGCGGGGTTGTGGTCGAGCGCGGCCCGGAGGTGAAGTCCCCCCAGATAGGGGATTTTGTATCCCTCGAATCACACGTTGTCTGCAATGACTGTTCTTATTGTCGCACCGGAAATGGTCATTTGTGTGAAAACACGCAGATAATTGGCGTCGATCGCGACGGCGGCTTTGCAGATTTCATCGCGGTTCCAGCTCAGAACGCATGGGTCAACCCACCAGATTTGCCTTTGGAGATCGCCGTCCTGCAGGAAAACTTCGGTAACGCTGTCCATACTTCCTTCGCCTTCGATTTGCGCGCCAAGAAGGTGCTCGTGACCGGCTGCGGTCCCGTGGGTCTGATGACGATCGCAGTGGCGCGGGCGATCGGAGCGCGTTCGATTTATGCCACCGACCTGAGCGCATACCGCATCGAGTTCGCCAAGAAGATGGGGGCTGATAGGGCGCTCCATGCCACTCAGGA
>CAYGCA010000033.1:13556-20183 GCA_964348265.1 uncultured Anaerolineaceae bacterium
CCAGCGGCCATTGAGCAGGGATTCTCCTTGCTGAAACCCGGAGGGGAGGCAGCGCTGCTCGGCGTTGCACCGGAGAAATTCGAGTTCGATTGGAACAGATATCTCGTCTTCAAGGGGGCTCATGTTCAAGGGATCACGGGGCGCAAGCTGTGGCAGACATGGTACCAGGGGAGGGGGCTGATTCGGTCGAAAGCGGTGGATCTCTCACCGCTTGTTACACACCGATTCAAATTAGAGGAATTTGATGAGGCGTTCAGGATCATGGCTTCCGGCGAGTCTGGCAAAGTCATGCTCACGCCATAGGAAAAAGGTAGGAGAGACGCGAATATCCCAGATGAGGTAAATGTAGGGGCAGAAGGAGGAAGAAAGTCCCATGATTACCTCAAAGAAACCCCTGTTCGCCATCTCCACCCTGATGATTCTGACTCTGTCCTGCACTACTTTCACTCGGCTCTTCAGCGGGGGACCGGAGCCTGGAACATTGCCGGGGACCGCGCCTCCGCAGGTCGCCGGCGGCGGTGAAGAGCAGCCCGACGTCGAAGCCACCCCAGAAGTGCGACGCCGCATAATCGCACCCTCACCGACGCCGTTCTACGTCACCTCGGAGGATGACGTGCGTCTCGTCCTCGACCTTGGCCAACCTGACTTCCGAGACTCCTTTGACCTCGAAACTACATGGTTCGACTACGACACAGACGGGACAGCCGCTTATCTGTTTGAGGAAGGCAAATTGGTCGGCGTGGACTACGAGCCGGAGGAGCGTTATACTTGGTGGTCCTACTCCGAACGACCGGCAGGAAACACCTATGCGGAAGTCAGCGCAACAAACGGCGATTGCATTGGTAAGGACGCCGTTGGCCTTGTCATCCGCGTACATCAACAGAAGGCTGCCGGAGGCTACGCGCTTGAAGTATCATGTGATGGGCATTGGCGCTACATCCGACACCGAATTGGCAAGCAAGCTGAAGAAGTAATCGGATGGACGCCCTCAGACCTGATCAATATCGGGGAGGAGGCCACCAATCGGCTGGCCATCTGGGGCTATCAGCGCGACCTGGTCTTCTTCATCAATGGGACGATGGTCGGTGAGGCCCAGGATAAGAATTACTCCTACAAGCGAGGTCTGTTCGCTCTCTACGTGCGCGCTCATCAAACCTATGATCTGAGCGCAACATTCGACGACTTTGCCTTCTGGCATATCCCTTACTTGGCGCAATGAGCAGAAGCCGATCACAAGCCACCAAGCATCTCCTCCTGCTCACATTTGGCCTGGCAGCCTGCACCCGCTCGGCCGGGGTTGTCACCCCGGCCGAGTTGCCCACTCGGGTTGCCCAGACTCTGACGGCCGCGCCCACCTTCCCGCCTACCGCCACCTCCCCCCCAAGTGCGACCCTGCCGCCAAGCGCCACATTGAGCCCGATCCCCTCCCCAACTCAAACGGAGACAACCACGCCAGGACCCAGCCCCACGTCAACCGGGCCCGCGTTGGCGCCTGGTGACCCGCGTCAGGGCATCAACCTGAATGCCCCAGATTATCAGGATGATTTCGCGACACCGTTTAGATGGTACGCCAACTTTTCCAATAGCGCTGTCGAAATCATGCTTGAGAACGAGCTTCTGCGGACCACCGACAAGAGGGCCGACAACGTGATCACTTGGAGCACAACCGGCGAAACCGGAGGAGATCTCTATGTCGAAGTAACAGCCGAGATCGGCGAATGCTCCGGCAAGGACGCCGCTGGCCTTGGGATTCGGATCGGGAACGCCAACTACGATCGGGGTTACGCACTCGAAGTGTCTTGTGACGGGCACTATCGTATTCGGAAGTTCACAAGCTTTTTTGCCATTCCAGCGATCCTTTTGGATTGGACTCCCTCCGATGCCGTCATGCCCGGGCCCGATGCGACCAATCGCATTGGCTTCCTAGCACGCGGCAGGACACTTCAGGCCGTCTTGAACGCCCAAGTATTGGAAAGCACTGAAGACGGGGATTTCGTATTAGGCAATTTCGGGCTCTATGCCAACGCCGTCGAAACCGGGGATCTGACGGTGCTTTGGGATGACTTTGCCCTTTGGTACCTGGCGCCCTGAAGGGGTTCACTCCTAGCGCTCTAAGCTCAAATTCGTTTGTGCTACAGTGAGGGTACATTCGGAGAAAGTACGAAGTCTTTGCATTCCGTTACGTCGTGTCAAAACCTCGTCGGTTCTGCTGCGGCACCTTCAGGCCTGCGCCATCTCTCCTGGCTCTTCGGAGCCTGGGGCGACTTGCCGGGTTAGCTTGTGTTGGCCTCTTCATGCTGAGCGGATGCCTGACCCTTGAATCGGCTCTCACACCCACACCCATCCCACCCAGCCGGACGGCAACCTCAACAGCACCCTTCCCGACTTTGGCCCCCACCATCACGCCGACGCCACCCCCAAGCGCAACTGCGACCCCCGATCTCATGGCTGGCCTGGGCCCTGCAAGCCTCCGAGACGATTTCTCCCAAAACCTGGGCTGGGAGCTGGGTGAGAAAGGCTCAGGTGGAGTCAGTCTGGTAGGCGAACGCCTGGCGATTGCGGTTCGCCAGGCGTTCGCCTTCATCCTCGCACCAAGTCCAGCGAGAGAGAGCAGCGATTTCCTCCTTGAAGTCACCATGAGGCCTGATCTTTGTCGGGGCGACGACGAGTTTGGCGTTGCGTTCCGGGTTACGAGTCTAGGCGAATACTATCTCTTTACCCTCACCTGTGACGGGGGAGCTCGCGTCCGGCGAGTGCTTCAGGATGCCTCGCGTGCCCTGGTGCCATTCACCAGTAGTCTGGCGATCTTTCCGGGGCCGCTGGCAGAAAACCGCCTCGCCGTCTTAGCCGAGGGAGCCGATTTCCGATACTTTGTCAATGGGGTTGAGATATTTAGTGCACGTGACCTGGCCTTGGCTAGTGGCGGCGTGGGCTTGTATGTGCGAACCGGCCGCGGCGGCCAAACGACCGTCTTGTTCGACAACTTGATCCTGCGCCCAATCCTTCCCACGCCCACCCCGACCTCAACTGAAACGATCACTTCCCAATAGGAGAGAAATGCCCAGCAAGCGCACCTTCCGCAATCGTCTGAACGATCTAGATCCGAAAGATTGGATCCGATTCCAAAAGTCTTGGTTCATCCACGATCCGCCCCCGAGGCGCAAAGAGGTGCTGCGTCATCCGGCGAAGTTCCCCGAGACCCTCGCCCAAGAGTTCATCGAGTTCTTCAGCAAGGAGGGTCAGACAGTGCTCGATCCGATGGTGGGCACCGGTTCTAGCCTAGTAGCTGCCCTGCGCGCCCGTCGTCACTCGATCGGGATTGAGCTAAATCCGACCTACGCCGCGCTTGCCCAGCAGGTGGTCAATGAAGAACGGGCCGCGTTGGGTGAGTCGGTGGCCGACATTCGGGTCCAGGTCATTACCGGCGACGCTATGGGGATCACTGAACTGGATCTACCTGGGATCGATTATGTCCTAACCTCGCCGCCATACTGGGACATGCTCCACGCAGGCGGCGCCCAAACTCAGCGCCAGAGGAAAGCTGCTCCCGAGCTTGACGTCGTCTACTCGGAGGACCCGGCCGATCTCGGCAATATTCCCGATTACGATGAATTTCTTGATAGACTGGTAGAAGTCTATAGCCGCCTGCGGAGCCTTCTCAGAGGGGGATCCTACCTAACGATTGTCGTCAAGAATGTGAAGAAGGGTGGACGGATCTACCCGTTGGCCTGGGATTTGGCACGTCGTATGAGCGACGTCTACACCCTCAAGGATGAGAAGATCTGGTGTCAGGATAACATTCGCCTGGCCCCTTACGGAATGGGAAACGCTTGGGTGAGTAACACATTCCACCACTATTGCCTGCAGTTTCGCCACGAGTAGAGGATGATACTACTCCACCTGTACTCATGCAGCGGTAGAGCATTCCCCCGTTCAGCTTGTCCTCGCGAATGAGGGGATGACGATCTCTCGCAAGTCCACCCTGGCGCAAGGCCTGACCTTCATGCGCTTCGATCCGATCTCTTCTGGAGCATGCTGTTCCTGGTCACTGACCCGGAGGGACCATTCGACTTCCTGAAGTCATACCGCTTCGGATCGGGACTGCCAGGCTGCAGTCCTTGCTATCCATCGACTCGTAAGGCGCATGATCCCTGCACGCAGGTTGCCTATGAATGACGCCGATTACGGCGCGGTTGGATTCAGGCGCCCTTCAAAAATCCAGGCAACTGGGAAGCTTCCCAGTCGGCTTGATCGACTCGAGCCCTTCGGACAGGAATCGGCCTGGATGCTTCTTGGCCGATTCGCTGCTGGAAAGCCAAATGGCAGACCGTCTCAAGTCAGTGAGCCGTGAAGGCGTGCATCAGTTTCCTGGATCGTTTGCATCAAGGCTCCGAAGGCTATCGGGATGAGCCTGCCTGCATCGGAATTGATTCACATTCGTTGCGATTAATGACAGCCTAAGGCTGAAATCTCCCGTGCCGCCCACTCGCTGCCTCGCGCTCTGTGGCGGGCGATGCGTCCTCGTCCGGGCCAGGGGTATCACCTGGCGCCGAACCTCCCACAGACCACTCCAGATACCAGACTTGATGCTCCAGTTGCCAGTCGGCCTTTCGGTCAACAAGCTGCATTCTGAACTCATCTCAAATGGAGACCCGTTCGGGCTCGTCTTGCTCGTCGCTGCATTGGCGGGTTCTCAGGCAGCAGTTCAACTTCCTGAGGAATTCAGGCCTCCGGGCTCTGAGCTTTCCTTGCCGACCGGCCGTGCCTTGCTCTGGCCCAGTCCTTGGCTCTCCTTGGGCACGATCAATTTCGAAAGTCACGGCACTCATTCTCCTGAGTTGGAAAGCGGAGGCCAGTTGGCGGATCGAGCCTGCATCGAGCGTCAGTCATTCTGGGCGCCGGCCGCTTCATCCGCCTGAACTATGGACTGTTTGCGTTGCTGTGCTGGCAGGCTTTAGGCGCATCTGCCGGCCTAAACAAGCTGGATGCCTCGGCTTTGGGTCGCCCTTCGGTTGTAGTTCCGCGCAGTTGGCATAACCCCTGGGCCAACAGAGGCACGGCTGGTTCCATTGCATGTAGGCTCAATCCCGGTTATCCTTGGCGTTGGGCTTCAGCGACCACCCTAGTTCTTCCAGGAAGACGGAATGTACCTGGCAATCGAAGGTGTGATCGGCGTAGGCAAAACCTCCTTGGCGCGATTGCTGCAGCCGGAATTTGACGCTGAACTCCTGTTGGAAGCCTTCGAAGAGAATCCATTCCTTGCCAAGTTCTACGCTGATCCGGAGCGCTATGCGTTCCAGACTCAGACCTTCTTTCTGTTGAGCCGCTACCGACAACAAAGAGAGCATGTCCCGCAAGCAATCGCGCAGGGACACCTGATCGCCGACTACACCTTCCAGAAGGACGCCCTCTTTGCCCGCCTCACCCTAACTGGCGACGAACTGGAGACTTACAACCTTGTGCACGAGGCGTTGGCCGAGGGGATCATTAGCCCTGACCTCACCGTATACCTGAGGGCCGATACAAACGTTGCCATGCAACGTATCGCTATGCGCGATCGGTCTTACGAGCGCAAAATAAAGCGAGCCTACATTGCCCGTCTAAACGAGGCCTATGAGGAATTCTTCGCCGAATACTGCGCCAGCCCTGTTCTGGCTCTCGACACCAACCTCTTGGACTTCGTCGCTAGGCGCGAGCATCTCGAGCACATCATTCACCGGATTCGCGCGGCGCTTGGCATCCACCCCTTTCAGCCTGAACTTCCACTGGATGGAGACGAAAGGTCGTGATTATCACCCGCCAGAAACTGATCCAGCTTGCCAAGCGCGAGGCCGAACGCCAAGCTACAGATGGGGAAGTAATCTCAGGCTATGTTATTGGATCTGTGGCAGGCGGTGAACCGTTGCTGGGAGGCACGGCCGACATTGATCTCGTCCTTATTCACTCCAGCCAGCCCCTTACACCTCGCCAAATCCTCCGACTGTCCGACGAAGTCCACCTCGACATTACCCACCATCACCGCGCCTTGTATGAGAATCCGAAGGAGCTTCGTGTTCATCCGTGGCTGGGTCCATCAATGTGCGAGCCAATCTTCCTATACGACCCGAGCCACTTCTTTGAGTGGTCTCAGGCAGGCGCCCGGGGTCAGTTTCACCGCCCAGACTACGTCTATGCTCGGGCAACCGCGTTTCTGGAGGCGGCTCGGACCGCCAAGGCGCAATTGGGCCAAGCGAACTCCTGGCTTCGGGCATACGCTAAGATCGCGTTGGAGGCTGCCAATGCAGCCGCCACTCTGGTCGGCTTTCCAGTCGCTGGACGCCGGCAGACCCTACTGCTCGAGCAGCGAGCCGACAAGTTGGATCAGCCAGAAGTCTACAGCGGCTTTCTGCGCCTGGCCGGCGCCGACTCCATTGACGGTCTGCACTTGCCGCAGTGGTTCTCGGCATTCGGCAAAGCCTACGACACCGCAATCCAGGCCTCGGACGATCCCGAGTTCAGATCATGTCGGCGGGAGTACTACTTGCGCGGTTTTCAGGCTCTGGCTGAGGCTGGCCGTCCGGAAGCCGTTGTTTGGAACCTAGTCACAACCTGGCAGAAGACCATGCAGACTCTCTTTCGGGCTGATCT
>CAYGCA010000033.1:20233-27039 GCA_964348265.1 uncultured Anaerolineaceae bacterium
CGAACATCTTCCCACTTGGAAGGGCTTCCTTGAGCAGCTCGAACTGTCACGCGCTAACGTGGCGGTTCGGGAAGACGAACTGGAGAGCTACCTGGATCAAGTTGAGCTTCTGCTCGAGGACTGGGCAAACCGGCAGGGAGCCTAAGCAATCCGAAGGCGGTCGAATGAACAAAAGATTCGTGGCTGTGGCAGGCAATATAGGCGTAGGCAAATCGACCCTCGTCCAGTTGCTGTCAGAGCGGCTGGCATGGGAGCCTTTCTTCGAACCGGTCGGTGAGAATCCCTACCTGCCTGATTTCTATGGGAATATGCGCGCTTGGGCATTTCATTCGCAGGTCTTCTTCCTGGCCCGGAGGCTGCGAGCCCACCAACAGTTATTCAACCACCCGACCTCTGCGATCCAAGACCGGACAGTGTATGAAGATGCCGAAGTGTTCGCCCAGAACCTTTATCTGCAAGGTCAGATGTCCGAGCGTGATTTCCACACCTACCTAGAACTCTACCAGGTAGTTAGGCAATTCCTTCCTCCACCCGATCTGGTTGTCTACCTGCGTGCAACCGTCGACACCCTTCTTGAGCGTATTGCGAACAGGGGTCGGGACTACGAACGGCAAATAAGGCGTGAGTATCTTGCCTGCCTTAACGAGTTGTATGCAGCCTGGATTGAAGCGTTCACATTGTGCCCCGTCCTGACAGTTCCTGCCGATGACCTTGATTACGTGGCACACCGCGCGCGCCGGGACCTCGTCGTTTCCAAGATGAAAGACAAGCTGGCGGGCAAGGAAGTGGTGGTTTTCGATGAGGAAGAGGTCGCAAGTGCCAATGCGAACACCCGCTGAATGCGCTCCACAAGCACAACGGCTTGCGACTGCCCAATATATCCTGTACAATCCAACCAATAGCGAATCTATCGGGCGACCATCGAAGCCATGCTGGGGAGAGGGCCCGATGAACATTATTAAGGTGTCCGCTGACTCGCGGACTTCCGCCGTCGCGGGGGCAATCGCGGGCGTGATCCGTGAACATCGCCGGGCCGATGTTCAGGCGATTGGAGCGGGCGCCGTCAATCAATCCGTCAAGGCCGTAGCCATCGCCCGGAGCTATTTGCAGGAAGACGGCATCGACGTGGTTTGCGTCCCTGAATTCACCTCTGTCGATATCGAAGGGAAAGAACGCACCGCCATACGGCTGGTGGTTGAGCCTCGCTAGCTTTCAAAGAGCACGGGACACAAACAGAATATTCTGAGAAAAGAAAAGTCCCCAGCACGCAGAGCTGCCGGGGAGGTGAAGCCGTCTGTCGCGACTTTCTACATGGGGGTCACACCTGAGGTAAATCAAGCATGAGAATCTCCATGGCAAGTCGCAGATTGGCGTTCTTGGCGATGGCGATTCGGGTGCGCTCGATAGCCTGCACCGCGCCCAGGGCCGAAGCTGCATCGACAGCACTGGCGATTCTCTCTAGCTCAGAGGCCCTGTCCGGATGGAGGGACACGGCCTGGGCCCTGAACGATCGAAGCATGACATCGCGCCACCAACCCATCCATACTTCAAGTGCTTCCGTGCATCTTCTTCGCTTTACCTGCGGCTCCTCATTTCCCTTCGTCAGCTGATCTACATAGGCGAAGCGTTCGCTCCGGGTTCCGGAAAGCAGGCTCAGCAGATCACTCAAGAGCTCTTCACGACGTGCCAGGACCGCCGGGGACTCCGCCCAGCGCAGAGCTCGGCCTGGCCGGCCACCGGTAAGCCTGGCGAGCAGGCGTGCCTCGTCCCTCGGCACCGCGCGCCTGATGAGCGCTTCCTCTAGATCACTGATCGGTAGGCTACGCAGTCTCAAGATCTCACACCGAGAGGCGACGGTCGGCAGAACTGAATCCACGCTTCGCGCAGTGAGCAGCAAGATCACCTGCGGAGGCGGCTCCTCGAGCGTCTTGAGGAGGGCATTTGCCGCGCTCTGGCTAGCCTCATGGAAGCGCAGGAGAAGACTTACCCTCCGGCTAGCTTCAAACGGCGCAAGCGCTAGCATGCGCTGCTGCTCCCGAACCTGGCCTACCTCAAGTGTCCCTCCAACCTGCCCTGCCTCGAGAACGTGGAGGTCGGGGTGGGATTGAGACGGGACTAAGCGGCACACCCGACACCGTCCACAGACCTCTCCAGAAGCAGGCGGGGCCTCACACAGAAGTGCCTGAGTGAATTGAAGGGCCAGCGTTCGTTTTCCCACGCCGTCAGGTCCTGTGAATAAATAAGCGTGACGAACTTCCCGCTCTGCGAGGTGACGCGTGAGGAGATCGACAGCCCATTTGTGTCCAATCATTTCCAAGGCCATAGATGAATTGTATCCCAGCCCCTCAAGCAGCCACAGATTGACAGCTTGAATGGAGTGTTCCTGGGATCGCCACTGCGGAAGGGAGAAAGTGAGGGACAAGGTATAATCGTTGCATCATATCGCCTTGATTTGGAAGGCCCACAGTGCCTAATCTCGTGCAGCAAGTGCTCCAAACTCCGCCCCTGTCTCAGATTCGCCGCAACCATGCCTTGGAGCACGCGACTATCCATTTGCTGAGCGCTCGCATACCCAGGACCTCCATGATCGGTCGGGCCGACGCTAGAGGTTTCTACCTGTACGGTGAAGTGCCCACTGAAGCGGTGCGCGAAGCCGTCGATGAGGCCCTTAACCGCTTGCGGGCTGGCGAGCACCAGCTTGCGATTCATCCAAATTGCGGGACCAATTTCCTGACCGCTGGTCTTCTGGCGGCCGGGACCTCTTTCTTCTCTCTAGCTGGCGGTCGGGACGATCGCTGGCGGGATCGCCTTCATCGGTTGCCGCTAGCCATCTTCGCCACAACGCTCGCCCTGATGCTCGCTCAGCCTCTGGGGAGCGCAGTTCAACAGCATGTGACGACTCTGGCCGATCCCGGCAATCTGGGGGTAGCCGAGATCCGGCGCCTGGATCGCGGCCGCACCATCCACCGAGTGCTCACCAAATCCTAAGATGCCCCCACCCGCCCCAACGGTTTATTTCTTCTATGGCGATGAAGATCTGGCCATTGCTGAAGCCATTGGCAGGATGCGCCAGAATCTCGGCGATCCGTCTACGGCCGACATGAATACCCAGCGCTTCTCCGCAATCCAACTCGATATGGATGCCCTCAAGGGAGCTTGCAGCACAGCGCCCTTCCTGGCAAATCGGAGGCTGGTCATCCTGGAAGACCTTGAGCAGCGCCAGTCCGACCGCCAATTGAAGGAAGAACTCCCTCAGCTCCTTGAGAGCCTGCCTCCAACTACGGCGCTTGTGCTCGTCGAGCGTGTGTCCTTCAAGAAATCAAAGGACGCAGAATCCTGGCGGCGATCTTCGACGCTCCTAGAGTGGTGTAAGCGACACAAGGAGAGCTCCTTCGTGCGCGAATACCTCAAGCCCGCTGGACCTGGATTCGTTCAATGGCTGCGTGAGCGCTGCAAAGCCATGGGAGGTGAGATCGAGCCCGAGGCGGCCCACATCCTAGCTGAATGGGTGGCAGAGAACGCCCGACTGGCGGACAAGGAACTAGCTAAGCTCCTCGACTTCGTTGATTATCAGCGACCGATTGAAGCGGGGGATGTTGAGCGCCTAACCCCGTACTACGGTCAAGCCGACGTGTTCGCCATGGTCGACTCTGTTGGAGAGCGCAATGCCAAACAGGCCCTTGCGCTGATGCATCAGTTGCTGCGAGATGAGGATCCACGCTACGCCTTCGCCATGATTATCCGCCAGTTTCGCCTGCTGATCCAGGCAAGGGAGGCTCTAGATGCTGGCAGACAAGTCCGGGGCGTGCTCTCGATACATCCCTACGTAGAAGCCAAGATCACTGCTCAGGCCAAGAAGTTCTCGCTGCCCCAGTTGGAGCGCATTCATCACGAATTGCTTGAGCTCGACCTGGCGACCAAGACGGGCAAAGCACAGCTCGAAGTTGGATTGGATAAGCTCGTCACCCAACTCGCTGACTAGAACGAGGCTTGCGGAACCTATCGTCCACGAGAACTCTGGAGAAAGATAGAACCTGGGAATCCGAGAGATCTGCTCGTCTCGGTCGTTCTGAACGGACACCAGGACGCAAGGCCAGCGGGAGTTTGAGGCACGTCCTTTTTGGTCCCTCGAGAACTTTGCCCAACGGAGGAGGCACGGGAGCCGCCAGTGAGACGAAGCCAAGCCAGCTGCTAAGCTGCCGCCTCCCGCTCCTCAACACCCAGCCAGAAATGATTGGCCAAAACCGACTCACTGGTGCGAATTGTCAAGCCGCCGATCTCGCGCGGAAAGTCACCATTCCCAGTTTCCGGATGGAGGAAGCAAACATTGGGCTCCCGGCCATATTTGTTAAGGTAGAAATCGGCGGCGCGCTCAATCCTCTCCGCAAGCTCCTTGGCAACATCATTGTCGAACCAGAGCATACCAACATTCATGTCAGCCTCCCTGGCCACCAAGAACTCTCTCAAGCTTCCAGACACCTCGATTCCGGTCTTCAGAAAGAAGGCAACGCATGCCACTTGAGGTCCTTAGGCGCAAGAGCCGCCGAGGCGATCTGGAACGATGAGCATCGGACCGCTCGAGGCGCAGATCCTCCACCACACGCACTACGTGACGCCGTCCGCGCCAAGTGAACTCGGCGGGAATCTCTCCATAGGAAAGACGGGCGATATG
Source organism: uncultured Anaerolineaceae bacterium (assembly GCA_964348265.1). Lineage (GTDB taxonomy): Bacteria > Chloroflexota > Anaerolineae > Anaerolineales > E44-bin32 > JBFJVD01. The sequence goes on from CAYGCA010000033.1 coordinate 24,906, forward strand.
GACCAGTTCTCCAAAACCCAGCGAGCTCACCCCGGATCTCCTTCCACAATCTCAGCAGGCGTAGCGACGTCGAGCCAGATGAAGTTCCGATGCCTGACGATCATGTCAATTGGAAGCCCCTCAAAACCCAACGCAGAGTCGCCGAGGGAAAGATCCAAAGGAAGCTCAGGCAGATATTCCGGCCCCAGCGCCATGCCATGACTGAGTTCGTCCAGGAGCAACGCTTCCTCGAGCCGAGTGGCTTCAAAGACAGTTTGAAGAAGCCTGCTCACGAACGAGCCAACCCAGATCAGCGCGAGCCCCGCGACGACTCCGAGCGCAATGCCTTCAAGGGGGCTCACGCCCTCCACACCGGCCGAGGTAGGCGCCCGACCGGGCCCAATCAATGGATGCAGGAGGAGCGAGGACAAGGACAGCTCCGCGGCAGCCCGGTTCGACCGGTTCTTCATGGCAGCGCTTCTGCCCTGGTTTCGCCGGGCCAAGCCGCGGCACGCCAACCTGCAGCCGCCAGGTTGACAGCCGTATCCAGGTCTCGAGCGGATAGCCAAGCCGACTGCGCCTGAATGTTTCTCCGATCCAGTTCAAACTGGAAATAGCCTGGATTTGATTGGCCTCGACTTGGGAGATCTCTCGCCAGTACGACGCCGGGCATTCCGAGCATGGGCCGCAGATCTGAATGAATGGGAACGCGCAGGCCAGCCATTAGATGAACACCGACAGTTGGTCCCGACTTCAAGACGCATCTGACGTTCTCAAGGACCTTGGCATCGGAGTTGGCTAGCAAGATCCCTATGTCGTCCACTGCCAAAACAAGATCAGGCCGACGGATAGTCAGCACTGCCCGCCGGTCAGTTTCTTCCGCGAGCCAGCCAAGAATCTCGCAGGCGAATCGGGGCTCGGTAGCCAGTTCCGCCAGCCGATGCGGCAAGGAATCCAAAACCGCCAGCTGGTGTCCGCCTAGATCTATTCCCAGAAGCTGTAACTGGGAGGGACGAGTGGTCAAGCACAGAGAGATTAGGAGGCTGCGGATAAGTTCCGACTTGCCACATCCGGCTCGGCCAGTGATGAAGACATGCCAGGTGGCCGCATTCCTCAGGTTGAGGACCAGGGGATTGCCGCCTTCCGTCATGCCGACGATCCCGCTCATAGGTAGGAATCCATCAATGGCGTGGAGCAAAGGCAAGAGTCTGAGTCCGGCTTCGGGCTGCGATACCTCGATTGCCAAGCCTCCTCCATGTCCTTCCACGGTGATCTTCCTTGCCCCTATGGCCTCAGCAACGGCCGTTGCAGCACTGTTTACATCTGCAATGTGGGTCCCGGCCAGAGGAGTTGCGTGGTAGCGGATTCGATCGGAAGCAACTTGACCACCCTCGATCCGGACGGGCACAGCCAATGAAGAGAGCGCGTGCTCAATCTCGTCCGCTTGTCTATCAAGCCAAGCCTGCTGAATTCGATTTGTGCCCATTCTTGGTTCCTCCTGCTTCATCCATCATGCGAGTAGAACAAGTGTGCTATTATCATAGCAGAACAAGTGTTCGAGTGTCAAGAGCCAGTGGTCCACGTGCTGTCCCATAGGCGGTGGGTGAATTGGGGAGAAAATTCCTGCATGGCCCGTCGGCGGGCGCTACCCCACGATTGCTCCCATGGACAGGTGAGCCATGGCTTCGAGACCCTGGGCACTCTTCCATCCTCGTACGCTCCTGGAGCGCACGTTCAACTTGCCTATCGCCCGCTCGGTCCCGTTGTTGGCCGAGGGCGCGTCTTCCCTTTCTACAAACAGCCGGTATACCTCCCAGCCCTCACTCAAGCGCAAGACCAGCTGGCGCAGTTTGCAAAGCGCACTGGCCTGCTTCCCCGATCCCGGCGCCCGCGCTCCAATCGCCTTCCAGAGCGCAAACAGCCACCGGTCACCTTCCGCCGGGAGTTCGTCCACCAACTGACGGATGTCTGCAATGGTCTCCTGCCAGGCCGGTCCCAGCGTCCGCTCCAGCTCTCGCAGCCTGGCCCCCACCCAGCGCCGGGTGTGGAACCGACACACCTGGTGGCTCAGCCTGAACTGGCGAGCGACCGGCCGGATAGTGCCGAAACGTCCGCCCACATCCCGCACATCGATAGCCATGCACCTCCCCTCGTC
>CAYGCA010000033.1:27157-27437 GCA_964348265.1 uncultured Anaerolineaceae bacterium
GACTTCCGGCAGCCGAAGCGTGATCCTTGCCATGACGAGCCCTCGCTAGGGATTGGGTTGACGGCACAACCATCTCAGCGAAGGCTCGTCTCTCTTTCCATCCCTTCAAAACCCACCGCTTGTGGGACGGTCTCTGGTCCAGCTGTGCGCGAGTCATCGGCTGTGCTAGAATTCAGTCGGCGTTCGATTCGCCCAAGGGACACCGGAAGACCTCCCTTTAGAGCCCACAAGGCTCAAACTGCTGAGTGTCTAGTTCCGGAATCCCTGGCCATTTGCTCTC
>CAYGCA010000034.1:0-1339 GCA_964348265.1 uncultured Anaerolineaceae bacterium
GCGACCTGACATAGATCCCGAAGAGCTTCTTCAGCCAGAGGACATCGCTGACCTTTGGTGGGTGCACGGGCAGCAACAACTGGCCGCATACGAGAAGATCAGCGCACAAGCAGAGCGCATCAGGGAGTTGGAGCAGGAACTCTTCCATGGGGTATGCCGCCAGCTGGGTGAGTATACAAGTCGGCTGGTGTCGACGGCCAAGGCCTTGGCTCGGGTGGATGTGGTTGCCGGCTTGGCCGAGGTAGCCGCCCGAAAGGGCTACACCCGCCCTGAACTTGCCGAAGAGGCGGTGCTAGAAGTTCGCCAGGGCCGCCACCCAGTGGTGGAAGAGTACCTGGAGAGTGGTCGTTTCGTCCCCAATGATTCAGTCTTCGACGGGAGCGAGCGAATCCGGATCATAACGGGCCCCAATATGAGCGGGAAGTCGACCTACTTGAGGCAGGTAGCCCTGATTGTCCTCATGGCCCATATGGGTAGCTTCGTACCTGCTGAATCGGCAAGCATCGGGCTCACGGACCGCATCTTTACCCGCATAGGCGCTCAGGACGAAATCCACGCCGGACAGTCTACCTTCATGGTCGAGATGCTGGAGACGGCCAATCTGCTCCATCAGGCATCCAATCGCAGCCTGCTGATTCTGGATGAGATTGGTCGTGGAACCAGCACTTATGATGGTCTCTCGATCGCGTGGGCAGTGGTCGAATTCGTTCACAATCAGCCCCGCCTGCGCGCCCGAACCCTGTTCGCCACCCACTACCACGAACTTACTCACCTGGCTGAGGTGTTGCCGGGCGTACGCAACTACAACGTGGCCGTTTCCGAGGAGGGGGGACAGGTCGTCTTCCTTCACAGAATCATGGCCGGTCGGGCGGATAAGTCCTACGGTGTCCATGTCGCTCAGCTGGCCGGTCTGCCGCGCCCGGTCATAAATCGGGCCCGCGAAATCCTGTCGCAGCTCGAAGCCGAGGCGCGCGGCCGGGATCCTTCCACCCCCGCCGAGGCGGCCGCCCGCCAACTCTGGCTTTTTGAAGATGCCGATCCGGTCCTCCAGGAACTTGATCGGCTGGATCTGGATTCTCTCTCGCCTCTCGAGGCTCTCAACAAGCTTTACGAATGGAAAAAGCGCTTCCTGCAAAAGGATGACGAAGCTTGGGCAGGCGAGTGACCGGCGGCCCGCTTTTCCCCAAAGCCGGACCCCACGGTTGGTTGGCTCGTCGGAACGGAGGCTCTTCCGGAGGGGAATCCGGTCGAGCGGGGCCGGCCAGATTCGTGCGACCCATCGGCAGGCCTTCCGATCAGGCGCCTCGTGGAGGGACTACGGCGAGGCCAGCTCCGGATA
>CAYGCA010000034.1:1349-12323 GCA_964348265.1 uncultured Anaerolineaceae bacterium
CAAGCCTGACCACATCCGCGGCGCCCACCCCCAGCACTTCCAATAGTTCAGAAATCACGGTCGCTTTGTCTTCCGCATCCCGGCGCGACCATGTTCGGCTCTTGATCTCAAGGAAGGAACCCTCGAGGGGCGGCTCCAGCACCTGATCGATGTTAATGAAGAATTCCTCATCCTTGAAACGGACCAGCCAGCGCAGGCGGTCCTTGTTAATGACCAGCTCGTCCGTCGGCTCGAAGTACTCCCGGTAGAAGCGCAAGCTGTGAATAGCGGGCGCAATGAAGCGCGACCGGGAGAGAAGAACGGAGTTGGGGAACTCCCGTTCCGCAGCTGGGCCGATCAATGTCAGTCGATACCGGATGTTGTAGACTTTCCCATCTTGATCGACGAATTCGTCCTCCCTGTATCTCAGACGTCCGTGCGAGGGGTCTTCAAAGGCGAAGTAGGTATCGTATTCCCTGTAGTGCGCGGTCCGCACAATTCCGAGGGCGCCCGAGGCCAGCACCTTGAGAACTGGGGCCGTATCCTCCAGGTTCACCTTGATCTGAACCTCATAGCTCTCCTGTTGCTCGGCTCCCCCGATGGCCACCAGTTTGGAAAGGACGGAACCTTCCCGCTCGATGAGGAATTGATCTATGCGTTGTGCGTATTGTTTGGCTTCGCCCATGAGAGGTTCAATGTCGATCGTCTTGAGCTGTCGGTCCTGCATCAACCATCGCCCGTTGACCATTACATCGGTCACGTCCGTTGACTTGGCGGAGTAAACCAGGCGGGAGTATACGGCTTCATTGTCGCGGTCAAAATGGGGCCGGCTGTGGAGTGTCTCCAGGTCCACCAGGATAAGGTCCGCCTTCTTGCCAGGCTCCAGGGATCCCGTCAGGTGGTCAACATGGAGCGCTCTCGCTCCCAGGATAGTCGCCATAGCAAGGACATCGCGCGCAGGCAGTGCGGTCGGGTCGCCCGATATGCCCTTCGCGATCAGGGAAGCCAGCCTGACCTCCTCGAACATGTCCAAATCGTTGTTGGATGAGGGCCCATCGGTTCCAATGCCGACGTTCAATCCGGCGGCCAACATGGCGGGAACCGGGGCGAATCCCGAAGCCAGCTTGAGGTTGCTGGAGGGGTTATGGGCCACTCCGGCGCGGGCGTGCTCCAGCGTATGAATCTCCCCCTCATCGAGGTGGACACAATGCGCGGCCAGCACCTTGGCTTTGAACAGACCTTGTTTCTTCACCCAAGGAACGACGGGCATGCCATATTCTTCGCGTGATTGTTCCACTTCATTGGCTGTTTCTGAGATGTGAATGTGAAGTGGAACGTCGAACTCGACGGCCAGCTGACTGCAGGCCTGAAGGATCTCCGCGGTGCAGGTGTAGGGTGCATGGGGGGCAACAGACGGGATGATGAGCGGATGGTCCTTCCAGCGGGAAATGAATTCGCGAGCGGCCGTCAGCGAATCTTCGAAGGACTCGGCATCCGGGGAAGGGAGCTTCAGGACGGTCTGTGAACATACCGCTCTCATCCCGGCCTCGGCCGTCGCCTCGGCAACGGCTTCTTCAAAATAGTACATGTCCGCAAAGCAAGTCACGCCGCTCCGGATCATCTCGGCGCATGCCAGGGAGGCCCCCAGCCGACAGAAATCAGGCGTGACGAATTCACGCTCTACGGGCATCATGTAGCCTAGCAGCCAGACGTCCAGGCGGCGATCGTCTGCCAGGCCTCTAACAAGGGTCATCGGCGCGTGAGTGTGCGCGTTGATCAGCCCGGGCATGAGCACCTTGCCTTGGCAGTCGATCTGATTTGGGGCATCAAAGTTGCTCAGCACGGACTGGCTGTCTCCAACGGAGACGATGGTGTCGCCGGAAACCGCTATGGCTCCATCCGGGAAGGCCAGAAACTGAGGGTCCATGGTCAAGATGGTAGCGTGGAAAAGGATCAAATCCGCCTGTTTCATCGCTCGCCTCGCAGGAATTTTGATGATTATAGCAGGCATGCATAGCCTGCGTCCAAGATCGGCGCCGAGCATGGGACTTGGTCCTGCGCTTCTTCATTTGGGGGGCGGGTGACCCAGCGAGTAGATTGTATAATCGCGGGGAGGCCGACGATGAACGCAGTGGACATCATCGCAAAAAAGCGAGATGGGGAAGAGCTTACCCGAGAAGAGATCAGGTTCTTCATAGACGGCTTCACGCGCGGCGACATCCCTGATTATCAGGCTTCCGCCTGGGCGATGGCGGTCCTTCTGCGGGGCATGACCCCGGCCGAGACGTTTGACCTGACCGAGGTGATGGTCGAGTCGGGAGGAAAGGTCGATCTCTCCGGCGTTGTTGACGTGGTTGTTGACAAGCATTCCACCGGAGGTGTGGGGGATAAGACCACGCTCGTCGTCGAGCCAATTATCGCAGCCAGCGGAGTCCGTGTGGGCAAGATGTCCGGCCGAGGGCTGAGCTTCACGGGCGGCACCCTGGACAAGATGGAGTCCATTCCGGGCTATCAGGCGGAAATCAGCGGAGATCAGTTCGTTCAACAGCTTAAAGAAGTAGGCTTGGTGCTGAGCGGGCAGACAGCAGATCTAGCACCGGCTGACGGCAAGCTTTACGCACTTCGGGACGTAACCGGCACGGTTCCCTCGATCCCTCTCATAGCCTCATCGATCATGAGCAAGAAGCTGGCCGGTGGGGCGCATGCTGTTGTCCTGGACGTCAAGGTGGGTTTGGGAGCCTTCATGCAGTCTCTCGAGGAAGCCTCTCAATTGGCGCATTTGATGGTCGAGATCGGCGAGCGCTCCGGAAGAAGAATGGTGGCCCTCCTATCCGATATGAACCAGCCGCTTGGGCACGCTGTCGGGAACGCTTTGGAACTCAAGGAGGCCCTTAACACTCTCCTGGGGAGTGGCCCGAGAGACTTCTACGAACACTGCATGAAGGTGGCTGGTCATCTGCTGGTCCTGGCAAGAAGGGCAGAGACGCTGGAGGCGGGCAAGCGGATCGCCTCAGACGAACTGGAGAGCGGGCGAGCGCTGGACAAATTCAAAGCCTTGATTTCTGCTCAAGGGGGAGAGGTCCGAGTCATTGAGGACCCCCACCTGCTCCCGCGAGCTGCATATGTCCAGACCGTCGGAGCTCCGGCCTCTGGCTACCTGCAGACGGTCCATGCCCGTGAAGTTGGCCTGACGGTGGTTCAACTTGGAGGTGGCCGGAAGAAGAAGGGGGAAGAAATCGACCATGCCGTGGGTGTGGTCGTCCATCATAAAGTAGGCGATAGACTGGAGCAGGGGGAACCACTGTTCACTGTCCATGCGAACCGGGAGGCTGACGGAGAAGCGGCGGTTGAGCGAATGCTCTCAGCTCACAAAATCACAACTCAGGAGGTGGATCCCTTGCCCCTCTTCTACGAGACGATCTCCGGTGAGGGCTATCTCCGACCTGCCTAGGATCATGCTCCGAACGGGCGCTTCCCGGGTCGAGGCTGGGTGACCCAAGAAGTTCGTCAGTCATTCTGCTTGGCCGTCCAACCCTACATGGAGTCGGTCGCAAGGCTGGTCGAAGGAGCAGAAACGGGTCCCACGAGAGGGTATTGTTACGTTCAAGACCGTCCTGGGATTCTGTAGGCAAGACCACTTGACACGAGGAGTAGAATATGGCTGACTGCACACCGACACACTGCGTCGCAGGGACCAGAAAACCACAGCCTCAGACCACATCCATTTTGGCCCCGGGGGAAGGATTTCTAACGCAATCCTTACGTTAATTGCTTGACAGATCAGGGGTTAATTTTTATTATGATATTGAGAAAAATTCCTCAGATTTGTAGGGACGCCCAACGCCGAAAAAGGGTGTTTACTTTGCTGTTCTTGTAGGAGCGAGGAGATGCAAAAGAAACAAAGGCGGGCGCTTCATAGGGAAGAGGAAGCCCGCGATCCAGAGGTGAACACGCGGCTCGTTGAGGATGCGATAGGGGAGATGACCCCGAGTGAAGCCAACCAGGCCATCGAGCAGCTCATCGAGCTTGGGCAGGAGCGGGGTTATGTCACGGTGGAAGACCTCCTCACGCATTTCGCGGACGCCGAGAGCGACATTGAAAAGCTGGACGAGGTCTACGAGGCGCTCCTGGCGGCCGGAATTAACTATCTGGATGACGTTGACTCTGTGCCTGAGGGCGACATCGGAAGAGAGCTGACGGATCAGGATGGCTCAGAACTCGAGATTGGCGTGGACCTCTCCAAGGTCAACGTCGACGACAGCGTGGATTTGTATTTCAATGAGGTCGGTGACGTCCCACTCTTGACTGCGGAGGAAGAGGTGGTCCTCGCCAAGCGGATCGAGAGCGGCCGAGAGGCGCGTGCTCAGCTTGCCGGGGGCGGCGCGACCGATGACGAGCGGGAGGAGCTGCAGGCCCTGGTTGAAGATGGTTGGGCGGCACGCGAGCATCTGATTCTTGCCAACTCTCGGCTGGTCATCAGCGTCGCCAAGAAGTATGTCGGGCGTGGGGTGCCGTTCCTGGATTTGATCCAGGAAGGTAACATTGGGCTGATCCGCGCCACCAAGAAGTTCGATTACACGCGCGGTCACAAGTTTTCTACCTATGCCACGTGGTGGATCCGCCAGGCGATCACTCGGGCCATCGCCGATCAGGGCAGGACAATCCGGGTGCCGGTCCACATGGGCGACCAGATCAACAAGATGCTGCGCATTACTCACCGGCTCACCCAGGAGCTGGGTCGGTCGCCTGAGCCGGAAGAGCTGGCCGAAGCGCTGAACGTTGCGACTGAAAAAGTCGAGACAATGAAACAGGTCGCACAACGACCGCTGTCCTTGGAGCGACCGATCGGGGAGGAGGAGGACTCCTTCTTGGGTGATTTCGTCGAGGACGAGGATTCGCCTGCTCCTCCAGAGGTGGCGACTGAGAATCTGCTGAGCGAGCATGTCCGCGACGTACTGGCCACTTTGCCGCCTCGCGAAGCCCGGATTCTGCAGCTTCGCTATGGGCTGGGAGGCGGCGAAAGCTACACCTTGGAGGAAGTGGGGCAGAAGATGGGCGTGACCCGCGAACGTGTCCGCCAGATTGAATCCCAGGCGCTTAGAAGGCTTCGCCATCCCAGCCTCCGGATCAAGCTCGTGGACTATCTCCTAGAAGGCTGAGTTTCCGACCAAGCAGACTGCTACCTCATGTGGAGTGCTTGCCCCGCTCACCAAGCGGGGCATTCCTTTTCATGGCTGCTCTCGAGAAAGGGCCCCAACTGACTCGTCTGCTGGAGTTATATCGCCAACTGCCCCTGCCTGCGGCCGATCCTCTCCATGGCAGAACCCGGGCATGACGAGACAGCAACCGCTGCCTGAACCTAGGCATGCCGGAGCAGCCGCGAGAGGCGCGTTTGCGGGCCAATGCCTGCGGGAGGTTCAAGCCTCACGGGCAACTGTTGGCGATGTGCTCCTCAAAGGTTTCGGCGAAGACGTGGCGCCCTGAACCGTCGCATGCGGCCCGGAAATAGAGAAAGGTTGAATCGGCGGGAAAAGCCACTGCTCTCAAAGAGGCCAGCCCCGGATTAGAAATTGGCCCCGGAGGAAAGCCGGCATAGAGGTAGGTGTTGTAAGGCGAGTCAAACTCAAGATCACGCAGCGAGAGAGGTGCTTTCCACCATTCGCCGTCTGGTTGTTGTCCCAGCGCAAATTGGACGGTAGGATCGGCGTCGAGTTTCATCCCGGCTTCCAGACGGTTGTCATACACGGAGGCGATTAGCGGCCGCTCGACTGGCAAAACCGCTTCACGCTCGACAATGGAGGCCAACGAAACCGCTTCGTACAGGCTGAGGCCTTGACGCCTGAATCTGGCCCGAAGGGCGGGGGTGACCTGGCGGTCGAAATTCTCGAGCATCGAGCTGACCAGATCCTCAACGGTGGTCTCCGGGTCCAAGCGATAGGTGTCCGGGAATAGAAATCCCTCCAGCGAGGAGGCGGCCGGGAGCTCGAAGGTCAGGGGAAGGGAGGCCGGTGGCATCTCGGTCGCCTCCAAGAAATCCTGCGGATCAAATGTCAGGCCCTCTCTTGCCAGCTCTGGTGCGATTTGCTCCCGCCGCCAGCCTTCAATGACTGTGATAACAGCCGCGCGCGGCTCAGCCGTCTGGAGAAGTTCAGCGATCATTCGGGGAGTCATGCCGCCACTGAGGAAATACCGGCCGGCCTCGATTCCGACATCCAGGCCCCGGTAGCGCAGGTAAAGACTTAGGAGACGGCCGTTCTCTACGACCCCTTCTGCTTGAAGCTGGGAGACGACTGAGCCGGCAGTCTCCCCTGCCACGACCACCAGGTCCAGCGTGACTGCCGGATCCCCGGCTGGTCGGTCCAAATCGGCCGCGTTGAGCAGGAGGTAGGTCCCCAGTGCTGCGCGCTCCAAAGGATCAAGCCGAGGGCCAGGCGGCCCCAATCTTTGGACAAGTTGTGGCAGGGTAAGCGTCAAGGCAGTGGCGACTGCCCCGGTGCCACACATCAAGAGGGAGATGGCAAACGCAGAGAAGATCGCCGTGAGGCGTCTACCGGATTTTCGCATCCAAGTATTCCTGCAAGATGACGGCTGCGGCCCTGGCATCCAGGATGCGGTCGGCGGCGCGGCCGCGGGCCGCGGCTAGGGAGGACCCGCTTTCGTCCCAGATTTCAATTGGGATATCCGTCATGGAGCGCAGAACCTCCACCAGTCTGAGGGCTTTGCGTGCTTGCGGCCCGCTTTCAGAATCGATGTCATACGCGACGCCGACCACGATGGTAGAGGCTTCAAGTTCCAGCGCCGTTCGGACTATCGCAGCTGCATCTTGCTTGCGGCTCTTGTGGCGGATGACCTTGAGGGGACGGGCGAGTGTTTGGCTGGGGTCACTCACTGCCAATCCAATGCGTGCCTCCCCTGGATCGACAGCCAGGACTCGGCTCACGGGCTACTCTCCCAGAACCACAGGATTTCGATCCGGCTGTCAAAGAAGGGGAGCCGCGGAAACCAGCCGGGGGACAGGATGACCTGAACTGGCGTGATCCCGAACCCGCTCCTTAGATCCCTAGCGGCTTCGGCGGGTGTCCTTCCCCGCAAGGCTCGACTGACCTCGGACTTGTCGATTGGCCAATAGATATCTTGGCGGGCGACCACCTCGAAAGCGATCGCCCCCTGCGCGTCCCGCAAGACTTCAGAGGTGGGCAGGACTTCAAGCGAAGCCGGCACGTATGCCCAGCCCTCAGGCAGGTCTTCGACCAGAGCCAGGGCAGCGGCCGCCTCCACGTCGGCCGGCAGGTAAATCTGGCCCTGGAACTCCACATCCAGTCTTAGTGAGAGGCTTTCAGCTGGCTCGAAGATCCTGCGGTCTAGTTCCTTCTCATGTTGCTCGATCAATTCCAGATGGCCGCCCAATAGAACTTCGTCCTCGGTCAGCATCTCGGCCAGCTGTCGGGTGGCGTTGTCTCTCAGAACCTGAAGCAGATCTCGCTCCAGCTGGCGGGGATCCTCGGGCGCTACGCCAGAGCGCATTTCTTGGTCCCCCCCAGTTAGAGGCTCAGGATTCCGAACGGCCACCTGAAGGCCAAGTGGACCCTCTATCAGGTCGATCGCCTCGGCCGGAAGGTTTCCGGCGGGGCCGGGTTCCAGGGAGCGTACCTTCACTTTCACTTCCGCGTTCATGTTTCCAGGCAAACTGGCAGAGTCCAGCGTGATGAATCTGAGCCTGGGGCGTGACCCCGAGCGCAGCCCGGTCCCCTGGGGTATCTGGACGGGATCTGTCGTAAGGTTGATGAACGCAACCGTCCCCTCTGCCGCTTCCGTCGGAACCACCACCCGGCCGGTCGTTGGACGGCGCATTTCCTCTGATACCCGGACGTTCGCTAACCGGACGGGAACCCGTCCGGCGCTGGTTGCTTCGACGGCGTCGGAATCGAGCACAATCGTCAATTCAGTCTCATGTGCAGATGTTTCCGGGCTTGCCGTCACTCTAGCCCAAGGCAGCAGCGCAAGCGCTAGCAGGCAGGGGGTCAATAGCGCTAGGCCGAACAGGGTCGGCCGGCCCAGTTTGGCCAAAGCGGCAAATCGACGATCAGGGCTGGCGCTGCGTTTCTTGGGGGGCTGCAGCGTAGTACCAGGCGGCGACTTCCTCGCGGGGACACCATGGCTGTTCGTTCGGCGACGGCGCCAGTTGTCCTCGGGGAGTTGATCAAGATCATTGAATACAGGGATGTCGAGGTCGGCCGCGTTTTCACGTACAAGCGGGTCGTGCGTGACCAGCCCAAGCTGTACTCTGCGCTGGTCGGCATAGCGCACCAGCAATTCCAGATCCAGTCGACGCTGAAGCACCTTGCCCCGTTTCGGCCAGATAACGAGGGCGCGCGGGGCCTTGATCCAGCCCAGCTTGTCCCTGGCTGAAGCGAGGTCGTCATGAGCCTCCAGAAAGACGAGTTGAACCTTCACCGTGCGTGGGGACGGTATCGAGCAGGTTTAGTCCAGATGGGACTTGACCCACTTGGGGACCGAAGCAAGAGCCTCGGGAAGCCTTTCCGCGTCTTTGCCTCCCGCTTGTGCGAGAGTGGCCTTGCCTCCACCGCTGCCTCCTACCGCTGCTGCCACCGACTTGGCCAACTCTCCTGCGTGCAAGCCGCGTGCCACCAGATCCTGGCTAACGGCGGTGATGAATACGGGTCTTCCGCCGGGAGCAGAGCCGATGACCATGACCCCGGGTCTGTACTCGGCGCGGAACCGATCGGCCAGGCTGCGCAGCGTTTCGCCGTCGGCGTTCGGGATGCTGCCGACCATCACCGAGATGTCGCCGATCCTCTCCGGCACCAATTCCTCGTAGGCCTTGTGCGCTAGCTGGCGCCGCAATCGAGCAAGCTCCTTCTCACTCTCTTCCAGCCGCTTGAGCAGATGTTCAATCTGAGTCGCCGTTTCTTCCTCTTGTTGGGATCCCACCAAATCTGAAATCCGCTTGAGCCGTGCAAATCGGCTTTCGACAAGGGCCAGAGCTCCCTTACCAGTGACGGCTTCAATTCTTCGAATGCGGGCTGCGACACTGGCTTCACTCACGATCAGGAACGTTCCGATCGTGCCAGTCGCCGCCACATGGGTTCCGCCGCAGAGCTCGTAAGAAATCGCATCGCCGTTCCCGATCCGAACCGTCCGAACGGTATCGCCGTATGACTCACCAAAGAGCGCAATTGCACCTTGCTGGGTGGCCTCCTGACGGGATTGGAACGCAATGCTGACCGGATGATCGGCGAGGATTGCCTCATTCACGAAGGCTTCAACTTTCCGAATCTCTTCCTGAGACAAGGGCGAGGGATGCGTGAAGTCGAAACGAAGCCGATCGGGTGCCACCAATGAACCGGCCTGCCGGGCGTGATCGCCAAGCACTTTCTTTAAGGCGGCGTGCAACAAGTGAGTGGCTGTGTGATTCCGCATGATGTCCGAGCGACGTGCCTCGTGAATCACGGCGACTGCGGCGTCGCCCACTTTGGGCTGTCCGGATACCACCCTCCCGAAATGCGTCAGCAAGCCCTGTACTGGCTCTTGGCTGCCCTCAATGGAGATCTTCCAGTCGGAGGCAGGGGCGGCGACGATGAACCCGCTGTCTGCGACCTGACCGCCTGCTTCAACGTAGAATTGCGTTCTCGGTAGGACAACATCCACCCGGTCGCCCGGCTTGGCTGCATCCACTACTCCGCCGTTTTCAATTAGCGCTAGGATGGAGACTTCCAACTGGGTATCCCCGTAGGGATCGTATTCCACCCCCTCGGATCCGAGTTTTCCGGCCTGCACCAGGTCATCACGGAGCTGCCGGTAGAGGTGGAGATCCGGTTGGGTAGTCTCGCTGAGCGCCTTCCCTGCCCCGGAGGCTACCCTGTGGGTTTCCAATGCCGCTCTGAAGCCGGCTTCATCCACTGACATGCCCTGCTCATGGGCGATGTCGCGTGTGATCTCAAGCGGCATACCGTAGGTTGCATACAGATCAAAGGCTTGATCTCCAGGCACGATCGACTCGCTTCTTGATTTGATCGCCCGAAGGGCCCGGTTGACCTGGGACAGTCCCACGTCCACCGTCTGCTGGAAGCGCTCCTCCTCACGGGTCAGCTCGCTAAGGATGGCATCTTCATTGGCTCGCAGCTCAGGGTAGGCTTCACCATAGCGCGCCACGACTACTTGAGCCACATCTCCCAGGAAAGGATGTCTGAAGCCTGCCTTCGCTCCAAAGCGGCTAGCGCGGCGGATGATCATCCGGCAGACGTAGTTGCGCCCGGTGTTCCCAGGTACAACTCCATCGGCGATGAGGAAAGTTGCCGCTCGAACGTGGTCGGAGATCACCCGGTAGGGCGTCAGCAATTCCTGCCGTTGTCCTTCGGAATGACCTCCCAAGGATTGAATGCGATCGAAGAGTGGTGAGAACAGGTCGGTCCTGTAGTTCGAGTCGACCCCTTGAAGGACAGAGACGATCCGTTCAAAACCCATGCCAGTATCCACGTGTTTGCTGGGAAGAGGTTCAAGGGCCGTCGGACCGGTCCGGTTGTACTGGATGAAGACCAGATTCCAGAGTTCAAGGAATCGGCTACATCCGCCATTGACCCGGCACTGGTGGCCTTCAACCTCTTTCTGGTCGCAGTGTTCAGGGCCAAGGTCATAATGGATTTCACTGTCGGGGCCTGAAGGGCCAGTGTCGGCCATCTCCCAGAAGTTCTCGTCCCGGCCGAAGAAGATGACGTGCTCCGGATTGAAACCCGGCTGCTGCGACCAGATCTCGGCGGCTTCATCGTCGCGTGGAATTTCCCCCTGCTCGTCCTCGAAGCAGGTGGCCCAAAACCTCTCTTTGGGCAGCCCCCACGTCTCCGTCAGGAGTTCCCAGGCCCAGGAAATGGCCTCCTGCTTGTAGTAGTCGCCGAAGGACCAGTTGCCCAGCATCTCGAAGAAGGTATGATGGGTGGTATCCCGACCTACGTCCTCCAGGTCATTGTGCTTACCGGA
>CAYGCA010000034.1:12333-25939 GCA_964348265.1 uncultured Anaerolineaceae bacterium
TGCATTTTTGCGAGTTCGCGGCCCGTTTGTATGCCCGGCTTCCGCTTCCCAGGAATACGTCCTTGAACTGCACCATGCCGGCGTTGGTGAAGAGAAGCGTGGGATCATCGGCTGGAACCAGAGATGAAGAAGGGACAATCTCGTGGCCTCGAGCGGCAAAGAAGTCCTGAAAGGATTGCCGGATTTCCGAGCTCGTCAGGGATCTGGAAGCAAGGGGAGCCTTGTCCTCAGGAGCCATCCAACCTCCGGTCATTCAGCTTGGGATTATACGCCAGGAGCAGAGGGGCAACAACCCGAGAGGTATAATCGCCCCAAATGGAGCCTCCTCCAGAGTTCTTAAGCGAAGACTTCGACTCCCCTCCTGAAGATCATACCTATCGTCCTGCACTGCCCAATCGAGGTGGCGAGATCATTGCGTGGCTCTGCGCTGCCAGCGTAGCCCTGCTGAACGTTCTGCTGTTTCAGCTGACGGGAGGATCGCCCCCGCTTGCTGCGGCGCTCATCGTCCTTTTTGCCTCCGTCGGCGCGCTTATCTCGTTTGGGAACTGGATGGACCTGAGAACCAGCATTCGCGTCGGGGGCGACGGGGTGCAGTTTTCGAGCCCCCTCCGAAGGGTTGAGCTGGTGTGGAACGAGATCTTGGAGCTGCACGCCCTCCGAATTGGCAAGGGTTGGCGAATCGTTGTTCGGGGGAAGGGAAGAGCTTTCCACTTCCGGACCCCAACCAGCATAGCCTTGGGATCCGGCCCTGGGATGATGGTAGGCTTTCCCGAGGGAGAAAGGCTTGCTGGATTGATCTGTGGCAGAGCAGGCTTGAAAATGCTTACACGGGAGGCTCACGGCTGGGTCGCTCGGCGCAGGACTTGAAGGCTGCGTGCGGGAATAGCAGATGGTGAGCAGCGCTGGCTCTCGCGACGGCTATGGTATGATCTGTGCAACTTGCCAACCCTACTTCCCCTTGCGATCACGGCTTGAAGGCCAGCGGGGTTCAGATGCGTCCCATCGTCTTGGTTGTTTTGGGAGGCTGTGAACGGCTCGCCCCATGTGCCACAGAACGGATCAAAGCGGCGTGGCCGGCGGGGCCACGCCTTTTCCATCTCTTTCCGGAGGTCAGCGGGAATGCAGACTCTCTCAATTGATCAGCAAGTTGCGCTTCTGATGCAGGGCACCGAATATGGAGACGATTCTCTAAAGGCGGCCATGGCGAAGGAGCTGCATGATCGCTTGCTGGAAGCCGAACAGGAGGGGCGGTCTCTCCGGGTCTACTGCGGGTTTGACCCCCGGACCTCTGATCTTCACATCGGCCACATGGTGCCCATCCGCAAGCTGCGTCAGTTCCAAGAACTGGGCCATGATGTGACGTTCCTGATTGGCCGATTCACCTCCCTCGTGGGCGACCCCTCCGATAAGGACAAAGTACGGGCTCAGTTGAGTTTGGAGGAAGCGACGAGAAATGCAGAGACTTACGCTGATCAGGGCTTCAAAATCCTAGACCCGGACCGGACGCGCATCGAATACAATGACACCTGGCTGTCTAAGTTGACTTTCGCGGATCTAATTACCCTGGCCTCCAGTTTCACTATCCAACAGTTCCTCTCGAGGGAGGCCTTTCGCAAGCGCTTCAGCGCGGATGATCCGATCTATCTGCATGAACTGCTTTACGCCATCATGCAGGCCTATGATGCCTTTCATTTGCGCACCGACGTTCAGGTCGGGGGATCGGATCAGCTTTTCAATATCATCACCGCCGGTAGAAAACTGATGGAAGCGCTGGGCGCCAGGCCGAATATTGGCATCATTCTGGGGATCCTCCCAGGAACGGACGGCTCAATCAAGATGAGCAAATCGCTTGGAAACCATATCCCGTTGGATACCACGCCCGAGGATATGTATGGAAAGGTGATGAGCGTGCCGGACAGCGCCATGGGGGTTTACTTTCGACTTGCAACCCGCTGGACTCCGGACGAGATCGAGGAGGCTGAAACCGGGTTGAGTTCAAAGGAGCTCCACCCGCGCGACGCAAAGATGCGGCTGGCCCGGGAGATTGTGGCCGTCTACCATGGCGAAGGGGCTGCCAGAGCAGCGGAAGAAGCCTTTCGCAGGGTGTTCCAGGAGCAAGGTGAGCCGAGGGACATGCCTAGCCTGCCGCTGCCCGGCGCCAGGCCCATCCTGGAGGTCATTGTAGACGCAGAGATGGCGCCCAGCCGGACACAAGCTAGACGCCTAATTGAGCAGGGAGCAGTTCGAGTCGATGATGAGCTTGTCACCGATCACGCCTATGTCCTTGAACCCGACAGACTAAGCTCGAAAATCCTGCGCGTGGGCAAAAGAAACTTCCGGCGGATTCCGCCGCTGGCTGACTGACCGAACCGAGAAAGATTGATGACGCTAACGGGATCTTATCTCTAAGGCCGAGAGATAAGCGGGCCCTCAGCCAGGGGCCAGAAGAGGCGGACCTGGCCTGCCGCCTCCTTCGTCGAGGTGCGGTGAGCCGGGTTGGCCGGACCCCGAGGTGGGCGGGCTGGCTCTGGCCCCTAGCCTTTCATGACAGCGACTGGTACCAGCCGGGCGACCTTATCGGCGATCCCGGCTTTCGTAACAACCTCGACAACTGCATCAACGTCTTTGTAGGCCTTCGGTGCCTCCTCCGCCAGTCCAGCCATCGAACCTGCCCGGACTCGGATCCCCCTGGACTCAAGATCCTTGCGCAGATCTTCGCCCCAGACTTCACGTTTTGCCTTGGTCCGACTCATCAAGCGTCCGGCGCCATGACAGGTCGAACCGAAGGACTGCTCCATGCTCCCCTCGGTTCCGAGCAAGACCCAGGAGGCCGTTCCCATGCTACCGGGCACGAGCACCGGCTGGCCGAGCGGTCGATAGGCTTCTGGTAGCTCTTCAAAACCTGGTCCGAAGGCACGGGTGGCACCCTTGCGGTGCACGCACACCCGGACCTGCTCAGAATCGACCACGTGATCCTCAATCTTTCCCATGTTGTGGGCGATATCATAGACCTGTGTGAGCTCCCAATCGTCCACCTTTCCAGCCAGAGCCTGTTCGAACGATTGCCTGACGAAATGGGCCAAAACCTGTCGATTGCAGAAGGCAAAATTGGCGGCGCAGGCCATGGCGGCCAGATATCGCCGGCCCTCTGGTGAGTTGAGCGGAGCACACATCAGTTCACGGTCAGGCAGTCGGATGCCGAAACGCGTTATGGCTGCCTGAAACTCCCTAACATAGTCAGAGCAGATTTGATGTCCAAAACCGCGCGAACCGCAGTGGATCTGAACTGCCAGCGCACCTTCGGAAAGGCGCATGGCGTCCGCTGCCGCCGGGTGGTAGATCCTGTCGACCACGTCCACTTCGATGAAGTGGTTTCCTGCACCGAGGGTCCCCAGTTGTCCCCTTCCCCGATCGCGGGCGCGCTTTCCGACTGCATTCGGGTCCGCGCCTTCGATACACCCACTCGCTTCAGTGCGCTCCAGATCTTCTGGCTGGGCGTATCCTCTCTCCAAGGCCCAGCGCGCTCCCTGGATGCAGACACGGCGGAGCTCTTTGTGGTTGAGCTTAACCTTGCCCCCAACCCCGACCCCGCTCGGACAGTTGGCGTAGATCGCGGTGGCAAGGTCGGCAAGGTGGTCCTCGGCCTCTTCCAGCCAAATCGAGGTCGAAAGGAGTCGAACACCGCAGTTTATGTCGTAGCCGATCGCGCCTGGTGAGATCACGCCATCTGGCAGCCGGGTCGCTGCCACTCCACCAATCGGAAATCCGTAGCCTTGGTGGACATCCGGCATCACGACCACATGCCTTACAAGTCCGGGCAGCGTGGCTGCGTTGACGGCCTGGTTAAAAGATTTGTCGCCCAGTGCAGCCTCAAGAAGACGCTCATCGGCGAAAACGCGTACAGGAACGCGCATGTCCTGCCTGTAGGAGGTCGGGATCTCCCAGAGGTAAGGGCTAATGCGCTTGAAAGCCCTCTTTTCGATCGTCACTTCCAGGCCCGCGTGCGATTCGCGGATCTCTAGACCGTGGTAGGTGACGGCTTTGATGTCCTTGATGATCTTCTCCACGGGTTTCTCCAATACCTCTGCGAGGAGGTGAGTTCCGCTGGTGGTCTTGAGTTTGAAGTCGCTGAAGGTTACGTGCTTTGTCTCCAGCAGAAAGAGCAGTTCCTCCAGCCACGATACCAGCAGGCCTTCCCGATCGAGTGCTTCCAGTTCGAACTTCCGCCACTTGCCCGTAACCGCTTCCGGGGCTGCCCCCACCAGCTTGAGCATTCCTTGTGCGGCATGGACCAGGAGTTGATCCAGGTCTTCGCCCCACACTCGGAGTGCCCAATCGGCGGTATGTTCAACCTCTTCGAATCCGGCTGATTTCATGTCCCTATTATTCAGTATAAGCCAAGAAGGCGGTTGTCGATTCTCGAACTGGGCGTATAATTCCATAATCATGATAAGCGACTATCAAGATCTTCGTAAGCGAATCAAGACACTCTTTGAAGATCCACTCCGGGAGTTCCCGGAAGGCGTCCTTAGGCCAGGATCGATTGGAGACCAAATTGCCGAAGAGGTCTCAGAAGGGACCCGCCGGGACAACGAGGGTCGGGATTTTGCGCCCGATCAATTCACCTTGAGCCTGCATCCAGGGCAGATCGACTCGATCAAGCGCAAGTCGACAAGGCTGCAGGCTACTCTGTCGAAGCTCTTGGACCAAGCGCTGCGCGAAAGCGGATTGAGGCTTGTGCGAAGTGCCCACCTTACGCTCGCGACCGATCCTACTTTGGACTCGGGGGAGACGCGGGTGATCGCATGGCACAGCAGGGACCCGCTGCAGTTGGCCGAGGGCCAACTTCCCGAAGTCACCCCGGAGGAGCCCTCAAAGGAACGTGCACCGTATGGTGCCTTCTTCGTCGTGGCGGGCAGGGAGCACTTTCCCCTTGACCAACCAGTGGTGAATATCGGTCGCCTCCAGGACAACGACCTGATCCTCGACGATTCGCGAATCTCAAGGCGGCATTGTCAACTCCGGGCGAGCCGTGGGGCATTCCTCCTCAAGGACCTTCAGTCGACGGCCGGTACCCGGGTCAACGAGGAGCTCGTGAGCGAGAGGATCCTCCAGCCGGGAGACGTCATTCGGTTGGGGACGGTAGAGCTGGTATATGGTGAGGATCCCACAGGACCGCCCGAGGTGACGCCACCCTACGCGCCACTCGAGAGGGCGGCCGGCGAAAGGGACGAGATCACTTCGCTCGACGTACGCCGCTCTGAGACCGAGGAACTCTCGCCTGAAGATTCGGACGAGCTCCCCTAATACTTGCCAGATCATCCCCGTACCCTGTATTATTCCGCCGGTCTAGGCGAAAACCTGCAGGTCGAGCGTCCTGGCTGATGACCGGATGATTCGATCCCTGGGAGCTACCCGGGAATAATCTGCGCAGCGAGTCCCGAGCTGGCTGCAGTTTCGGATCAGCCGGGTGCTCCGGCCGCATCAGTTAGGGCTGGACTGGCCCGCGAATCATGCGTTGAGCGGAATTTGGTAATCGTCTGAGGTCGTCGTATAATCTTACCTGCAATGAAAAAAGCCCTGGCTCGCCTTGAAGGACGAATTGAAAAGCTGATCGAAGGCTCGCTCGCCCGGCTGCTGGGCTCGGAGATCTCTGCTGGCCAAGTCGCTGCTCAGGTGGCGCGTGCCATGTGGGACAGCATTAAGCGCGACCAGGATGGAAAGGCCTATGCGCCGGATCAGTACGCGTTAACGCTTCATCCCGAGGAAATTGAAAAGCTCCTCAAAGAGGCTCCTGCCATTCGGAAGGAGTTGGCAGATGGGCTGCTTGAAGCGGCCAGGGCCAACGATTATCTTGTTGCCCGCCAACCGAGCATCATGCTCGCCTCAGATCCGACGCTTTCTAGATGGGATGTTCGAGTCGTTGTTTGGCACAGCAGCAACCCGCTGGAATTCACCCAAGCCATGCCGAGGGAGCCGAAGACGCGACCCGGCACTATTCCCAAAGGAGCATTCTTCATCGTAGATGGTGGTCGGCATTTCCCACTTGACCGGCCGGTCGTCAATATAGGGCGGCGCCTTGACAATCAATTGATTCTGGACGATCCGCGGGTATCGCGCACGCATGCACAATTGCGGGTCAGAAGCGGCCGCTTTGTACTCTTCGATTTAGGTTCCACGGCTGGCACGAGAGTGAACGGCCGCCCGGTGAAGCAGCACAGTTTGCGGCCCGGTGATGTCGTCACGATCGCGGCCACACGGCTCGTTTATGGCGAAGACGCTGAATTGCTGGATGACGAAACCACCGCCTACATACCCCCCTTTCCCCCCAAACCGGCAGGTGACCAACCGACCTACACCGCCAATCTGGAAGACGACTGAGAAGGACCATGAATCCTGAATGGGTGCTCCTCGCCGTGCGCCTGCTCCTTGTGTTGGTGCTGTACGGCTTCCTCGCCGTTGTCTTGCTGAGTCTGAGGCGGGACTATCGTTCCTCTCATCTAGTCTTTGAACAGGTGCCTCCCAGTCGGCTTCTTGTAAAAGCAGCCCCGGAGACTCCTTCGTATCATCTCCTGGCAGAGCTGAACGAAATCGGACGAGCGGCGGACAATACGGTCTCGATCGCTGATGAGACCGTCTCGGCCCACCACGCTCGCCTGAGCTTTCAGGGTGGGCAATGGTGGCTGGAGGACTTGGGTTCTCGGAATGGAACGAGCGTGAACGACATTCTTGTTGAGCAGCCGATCGTTATTACCTACGGTGATTCGATCAGATTCGGACGTGTTTGCTGTCGGCTTGAGGTCTATCATGCCGCTGCGGAAGAACCTAAGACAGTTCCGGTCGAGAAAGAGACCGTTCCTTAGCAGGTGAGCCAGCTGCGCATCGGCTCCCGTGCCTGACTTTCCCCGGTTCTTCCCGTAGGACACCGCTACCTGGGCATTCATGGATCGGAAGCCTGATGCTTCAGGCCGCGCTGACAGGGTTTTGCACCTGTGCTAAGATTCCCACTTAGCTAGGAGGCAGACTGTATGGCTGAAGAAGCGACGCTGGGCGTCATTGGGGGTTCGGGGCTCTACAGCATGGCGGGGTTTGAGGACCAGGCGGAGCGCGAACTTGAGACGCCATTTGGCAAACCCAGCTCACCCCTAGTAGTCGGGAGCCTGAAGGATCAAAAGGTCGCCTTCCTTGCCAGGCATGGCCGCGGGCATGTGATCCAACCTTCGGAAGTCAACTATCGAGCCAACATTTACGCCTTGAAAATGCTGGGCGTTCAGCAAGTAATCGCAGTCAGCGCCTGCGGATCTTTGCGGGAGGACTATGCCCCTGGTGATGTGGTGATACCCAACCAGCTGTTTGACTTCACAAAGAGCAGGCCGAACAGCTTCTTCGGCCAGGGTCTTGTTGCGCATGTCAGCGTGGCGGATCCCTTTTGCTCCGGTCTCTCCATTCGGCTCACCAACTCGGTCGCCTCGGCTGGAGGTACGGTCCACCAAGGGGGTGCCTTCGTAACGGTCGAAGGACCGCGCTTCTCCACTCGGGCTGAATCGAACATCTTTCGTGCTTGGGGAATGTCCATCATTGGGATGACTACCGCTCCCGAGGCCTTTTTGGCGCGAGAAGCGGAGATGTGCTATGCGGTCATGGCGCATGTCACCGATTATGATGTCTGGCACGTAACTGAAGACCCGGTAACCGTCGAGAAAGTCTTCGAGATTCTCGAGAAAAACACCGAGTTGGCGCAGACAGCCTTGGGGAACCTGGCGGCTGATCTGCCCGCTCGGCATGATTGTGAATGCCGGAATGCTTTGAAGGATGCCCTGACGACCCACCCCGACGTTATCTCGGAAGAGGCCAGAGAAAAGGTCGCCCTCCTTGTCGATCGATATCTCTCCTGACGAAGCAGAGCAGACCAGTCAGCGCGAGGCGTTGCTTATGCGCCTCGCGTTTGTCTTTCTATGCCTGGCTTCCATTGCCGTTGGGCTGTCTCCTTTGGTTCGGGCAGCCGACTGGTCGCTGGCAGGCTCTAGTTGGGGCCACCTTGTGATCATACCCGTCTGGGGGGCGTCCGCCTGGTTGATGCACCAGGTGGCTCGCAGAGAGGCGCCCTACAGGGATCCGTACCTTCTGCCCGTTGGGATGCTGCTGACGGGGTGGGGACTCCTGATTGTCTGGCGGCTCCTCCCACCCTTTGGTGCCAGGCAAACCGGTTGGCTGCTCGTCGCAACCGTCGGCCTTATCGAGGTTCTGCGGGGGCCTTCCGACCTACTTTGGCTTCGCCGTTTCCGCTACATTTGGCTCACGGCCGGGCTTCTGCTGCTGTCTCTGACGCTACTGCTGGGGAGCAACCCCTCCGGGGGCGAACCGCGCTTGTGGCTCGGCTGTTGCGGCTTCTACTTCCAGCCCTCTGAGCCCCTGCGTCTGCTCCTGATTGCTTTCTTTGCTTCGTTCCTGGCGGATCGGATGGCACTTGGATGGTCCAGGCGGGCACCCCGGCTCGGGGCTGCCCTGGCACCTCTGCTAATTGTGTGGGGGATTTCAGTCGCGCTCCTGCTTGTTCAGCGCGATCTGGGGACTGGCATGCTCTTTCTTGCGCTGCTGGCCATCCTTTTGTATCTGGCCTCAGCGCGTTGGCAGGTCCTCTTGGTTGCAGCCGCCTTTGCGCTTGTGGGCGGCGTCTTGGGCTATTCCTTCATCGACGTTGTTCGACAGCGGGTCGATAGCTGGCTGAATCCCTGGATCGACCCAATCGACTCTTCCTATCAATTGGTTCAATCGCTCACTGCGATTGCCTCCGGTGGCGTGCTCGGGCGGGGGCCGGGTCTTGGAATGCCTGGAGTAGTTCCGGTGGCCCACACTGACTTTGTCTTTGCAGCCGTGGCGGAAGAATGGGGCCTGGTTGGCGGTCTCGGGATGATCGCCCTCTTTGCCATGCTCGTTGCCCGCGGGTTGAAAACGGCATCGCTCAATCAGGATCCCTTCAAAGTCTTCTTGGCGGCCGGCCTGTCGATCGCCTTTGGACTTCAGGCGCTGCTTATCATTGGTGGTGTGATCCGCCTCTTGCCGCTAACGGGTGTGACACTTCCCTTGGTGTCTTATGGCGGCTCATCTTTGGTGACCAGTTTCCTCGCCCTTGGCCTCTTGATGCATGCTTCTGATGGCCGGAGCCCGACCGTTCGATTCAAGCGGCCCATCTCACAGATACACTCAGCTTTCCTGCTTTCTTGGGTTGTGCTCGCATTGGCCATCGGCTGGTGGATGGTCTATCGAGGGCCGGCTTTGGTAGCTCGCACCGACAATCCCCGGCGTGGCATAGAGGCCCGCTTTGCACGCCGGGGGCAAATCCTGGACCGTGGAGGCCAAGTCTTGGCCAATACAATGGGCGAAAGAGGGGCCTATGAGAGGCATTTCCCGGCTTTGGCAGCCGCCTCCGTGGTGGGCTACGATTCATTGAGGTACGGCCAGGCGGGAGTAGAGCGATCGATGGATGACGTGCTGCGCGGTATCGCCGGTGACGACGCATGGACCATCTGGGGCAACTATTTGCTAAGGGGTTTTCCACCTGACGGTCACGATGTTCGCCTCACACTGGATCTCGCCCTGCAGCAGACGGCTGTCGAGGCCTTGCGGGGTAGGAAAGGGGCCATCGTTGTCTTGGACGCTCTTGAGGGGGACATCCTCGCACTGGCTTCGGAACCGGCTTTCGATCCGAACCGGCTTGATGAAGAGTGGGAATCCCTTATGGCCCGCTCGGATGCTCCGCTACTCAACCGCGGGACACAGGGACGATACCAGCCGGGCGGTGCGATGGCACCTTTTATTCTGGCCTGGGCCCAGAGAACTGGTGTGGCTGGACCGGATGATTTGGCGCCCGGCATGGATAAGGCCCAGTCCGTGGGGAATAATGTGTTGACCTGCTCGCAACTGCCAATCTCCACGGCCTCGAGGACTCTTGGTCAGGCTGCCCGGTGGGGCTGCCCAGTCCCCTTCGCCGAGTTGGCGGTCCAAATGGGCTCCGATCGCCTCCAGAACATGCTGGTCGCCTTCGGTTTCAGTCAACCCCCCGAGCTCAGACTAGAGGTGCTTGGAACGGATGTAGTCGATTCTCCAACGAGTGCTGATGAGTTGAGGCGGCTAGCCGTTGGCCAAGGAGTGCTGGCTGTTAGTCCTTTGCAGATGGCTCGGGCATTCTCGGCGCTTGCCAATGGGGGCCTGCTCCCAGGATTGCGGATCATAGATGCGGTTCGGCTGCCCAATGGCGGCTGGGCGCGGCTCGACTCATTGGGGGACACGCTCAGGATCCTTCAATCAGATGTCGCTTCGGTGCTCTTGCAGTCAATTCGATCACCTGAGGGCCATGCCGCTGAAGTTGTCGCCCAGGCCATTTCAGGCCCGGAGAGCGAAGAACTGGCCTGGTACCTGGCGGCCTCGATCGAAGCTCGGCCGAGTCAAGTTGTCGTTGTCGTCATGGAGGAAGCGGGCAGCGACCAGGTTGTGGTCGTCGGGCAAACGCTCCTGGCGGCGGCCGTCTCTGCTCCTTGACCGAAAGACCCATCAGGGCTAGAATTTGTAAATTGAGCCATGGTGTAAGGTGCTTTCTCCGCCGACGGACGTTCTGCCAGAGGCAGCCCCGGTCGGCGGATTTAATGTCACCCGTAGTCCAGAGGAACGTAGAACGCCTATGTTTGAATCATTGAGCGAGCGCCTGCAGGACGTTTTCCGAGAGCTTGGGCGGCGCGGTCGACTGGGTCAGGCCGAGGTTGATTCCGCCCTGCGCGAGATCCGCCTAGCGCTGCTCGAAGCGGATGTGCACTTTCGGGTCGTGAAGATTCTGCTTGAGAATGTCCGCCAGAGAGCGCTAGGCCAAGAGGTATCACGCGCCCTCAATCCAGCGCAACAAGTCATCCGAATCATTCACGAGGAGCTGGTGGAGGTTTTGGGCGGGCCACAAAGGCTCGCGCTCCCAGGGAGAAAGCCCAGGCCCATCATGTTGGTCGGCCTTCAGGGTTCTGGCAAGACGACCACCGCCGCCAAGCTGACCCACTGGCTTCGGGCTCGAGGCGAACGCGTGTGGTTGCTGGCCACCGACATCCACCGTCCGGCGGCGGTCGAACAGCTGCGTTCCTTGGGCGCGAAGCTGGATGTGCCGGTCTACTTCGAGGCCGGCCTATCGGCCTCCGAGCTGGCAATGAGCGGTATTCGGGTAGCCGAGCTTGGCGGCGCATCTGTGGTGGTTCTCGACACCGCTGGAAGATCCCAGGTGGATCCAGCCATGATGGCGGAACTGCAGGCCATTCGAGAAAGTACGGAGCCGGTTGAAACGCTGCTGGTCGCTGATGCCATGACGGGGCAAGAGGCCGTGAACATCGCTCGTGGATTTCAGGAGGGAGTCGGTCTTACTGGGCTGATCCTGACCAAGATGGATGGCGATGCGCGCGGCGGGGCCGCCATCTCCATGAGAGCTGTGACCGGCTTGCCGATCAAGTTCATCGGCACCGGAGAGCACACCGAGGACCTCGAGACCTTTGAAGCCGACCGCCTGGCCTCCCGAATCCTGGGGATGGGGGATGTCCTGAGCCTGATCGAAAAGGCGGAAGTCGCCTTGGATCAGAAGCAGTCTGAGGCGACGGCGGCTAAGATGGTCCAGGGCGAGTTCACACTCGACGATTTCGCGGACCAACTCACCCAGGTCCGGCGGATGGGGCCTATTGGCAAGCTGCTCGATATGGTGCCGGGTGTATCCAGTGGGCTCGTGGGCCAGATCGACGCCAGTCAGGCGGAATCCCAGTTGACTCGCACGCAAGCGATCTTGCAGTCAATGACCAGACTCGAACGCCGAAAGCCGGAAATACTCAACGCCAGCCGCAAAAGGCGCATCGCAGCTGGTTCTGGAACGAGTGTCCAGGAAGTGAATCAACTCCTACGTCAGTACAGACAAATGCGAAAGCTGTTTAAACAGCTGTCGAAGCGTGGACTCGGCAGCGGCCTCACCCCATGGATGCGGTGAGAACGTCCACGCCTTAGGACCCTGCATTGAAGCCTGCATCCTCCTTCCGGGATGACCTCACAATGCAGACGGCCAGCACCCCTTCGAGCCAGAAGGGAGTATTCAGGAGAGAAGAACGCAGATGGTTAGAATTCGATTGAGGCGAGTCGGAGCTCGAAATCAACCGAGCTATCGCATCGTCGCGGCTGACAAGCGACACCCTCGCGATGGACGCTTTTTGGAGATCCTTGGGCATTACAACCCGCGGACCCACCCTGCGACTGTCCAAGTCGATGAGGCGCGCCTGTACCATTGGCTGAAGAACGGTGCCCAGCCATCGGACTCGGTTCGGAGACTGCTCAAATCGGCCGGGATGTGGAGCCGGTGGGAGCGATACAAGCAGGGCGAATCGCTCGAGAGCGTCCTCGAAGAGGCAGACAAGGAGCGCATTGAGGTCGATCCCCGTACCCGACGGGATGATCTCCAAGCCGAGCGCACCTCCAAAACCTCCGCCGAGAGGGCGGAAGCCGTGGAGGTTCCGGAAGCCAGTCAGAGCGAGGTTGCGCCGGAGGAACCCGAAGCCAAAGCAGGCGAGGAATCCGGGGCTGAAGCTGAATCCTTCGAGGCAGGCCCTGCTGAGGACGAGCCGGAACTCTCAGAGGAAGCGGGATCCGAGCCGGACCCGGAGGCAGAGGATTCCTAGACTGGGGGTGACCTTGGCTGTCAAATCCAAAGTGAGCGAGCTTCGGTGATCGGCGAAGAAAGGGTTGAGGGGCGTGAAGGAGCTGGTGGAGTTTATCGCCAAATCTCTCGTGGATGACCCGACGGAAGTTCGGGTCACCGAGAGGCAATACGAAAGGCGAGTGCGAATCAAACTCAAGGTCGCCAAGGAGGACATGGGGCGAGTAATCGGGCGAGGTGGACGAGTCGCCAATGCGATACGGACCCTGGTCCGGGTCCCGGCAGCGCGCAGGGGCGTGCGGGTCAACCTTGATATACTCTAACCTCCATGAGGAAGCGAGCAAGCGAAAGCGCAGGTTACGAGCGTGCGGCTCAAAGCCCCGAGTACCTTGCCGTCGGACGAGTTCTGCGGCCGCATGGTGTGCGTGGCGCGCTGCTGGTTGAGGCGATCTCTGAGGCCATCTACACATTGGCCCCAGGGCAGGTGGTATTCCTCGGTGAGGACTTCGAGTCTGCCGCCGTAGCCTCCCTGCGGGCTCATCGACAGCAGTTCCTGCTTGCCCTCGAAGGTTGCCGCGATAGGAATCAAGCGGAGCGCTGGCGCAATGCCGAGGTGAGAATACGCCTGAGCGAAAGCCCGCCGCTGCCTGCTGGGGTTTATTACCACTGGCAGATCGTCGGGCTTGAGGTTGAAAGCGATCAAGGCGAGCCCCTAGGCAGCGTCATCAGGATCCTGGAAACGGGAGCGAATGACGTCTACATCGTGAAGGATCAGGCTGGCAGGGAGCTGTTGCTGCCGGCTATCGAGCAGGTCGTGAAAGAGGTGAACCTGGAGGAAGGACGTATGATCGTCCAGCTGCTGCCTGGTCTTCTTGGGAGCGATCTGGCCCGGGACGAGTGACTGCTTCTGGCGCGGGCTTTGCTTGCTCGGTATATGGGCCT
>CAYGCA010000034.1:26009-26825 GCA_964348265.1 uncultured Anaerolineaceae bacterium
CCAATACGCCTGATGTTGAGGCTTCGGCCATCGTCAGCGTCGACGGCTTGATTATCGCCTCCTCCCTGCCGGCGGGGGTGGAAGAGGACCGCGTTTCCGCCATGTCGGCTGCGATGCTCAGCCTAGGCGAGCGCATTGCGGGTGAGCTGGGTCGCGGCTTGCTGAATGAGGTGTATATCCATGGCGATGACGGCTACGTTCTGCTCCTGTCAGTCGGGGAAGACGCCGTCCTTACCGTTCTGGCGCGCCAGCAAGCGAAACTTGGCCTTGTGATGCTCGAAATGAGACGAGCGGCGGAGGATTTAGGGGAACTGGTTGGATGAGGTGCCCAGGCTCTGCACATCTGGATCGCAGAGGATGTACTCGGTGGGGAGGATGCCCAAGAGCGGCCCTCCCCGCCGCTCTTTTTGACGCGCTTGAAGCGGTGCGACGGAGGTGAGGAGATGACGAAGTACATCTTCCTGACGGGGGGCGTGGTCAGCTCCGTCGGCAAAGGGGTGACGGCGGCGGCGATCGGGAAGCTTTTGAAGGAGCGCGGCTATGAAGTCTCCATCCAGAAGCTGGATCCCTACATTAATGTCGACCCCGGCACGATGAGCCCGTACCAGCATGGGGAGGTCTATGTGCTTGACGATGGCGCAGAGACCGATCTCGATCTAGGGCATTATGAGCGCTTCATCGACACCAGTTTGAGTCAGGTGTGCAATGTCACCACCGGACAGATCTACTCGGAAGTCATCGCTAGGGAGCGAAGAGGTGATTTTCTAGGCGGAACGATTCAGGTCATTCCCCATATCACCAATGAGATCAAGCGGC
>CAYGCA010000035.1:0-210 GCA_964348265.1 uncultured Anaerolineaceae bacterium
GATTCCCTGGACAGGGAAGCGAGAGGCCAGCATGGGCGAGGCAGGTGCGGCCACTTCGAGAGTCCCGGACGGAAGGACGGCCAGTTGGAGGGATCAACGCGGCGAACGAGGCTCCCCTCGGCCGCGATAGGAAGGGGCGGTGATCACCTTGATTGAGCATAGGCGGCGGTCCAGCATGCGGGCACGTAAGCGAGGGTCGATCTCGTCGAG
>CAYGCA010000035.1:394-19413 GCA_964348265.1 uncultured Anaerolineaceae bacterium
GGAGGCGGTGCGAATCTCTTCAAAGCGCCGATCGTAGGATGCTGTGGAGCTGGGATTGAAGGTTGCCCGCAAGTGGTCAAGGAGGTCGGGCACGACGACGAACATCACTGGGTAGCCTTGACTGCTGCGGAAGTTGGCGATTGCCGCCGCCAGATGGGTCTTGCCACAGCCGTAGGTCCCCATGAATGTAAGCCAGCCTGCGGGTGCCTCCGCGAACCGCCGGGCGGCCTCGAAAGCCCGCTCGAGGGACTGCAATTCGCCGCCGGGAAGCTTTTCCCCCTTCCGAAGGTTGAACGTCCCAAAGGTTTGCTGACTGTGGAGACCAAGAGAAGACAGTTCGTGGTGTTCACTATCATCGATTGGCCGCCGATAGTCGGGTGCCTGGATATGAATGTGGGCCACCAGGTCGGGATCGGACAGACGAGATCGTATTCTTCCGTCCAGCTCCTGGAGTGAAAGATTGGTCGTAACAACGAGTGGCAGACGGTTGATATAGCGATAGTTGAGGATCTGGAACAATCTCTCGCTTGCCCACTCGGTCCCGCTTTGCGTGCCAAAGTCGTCTAGGAGCAGCATGGGCGCGCGACGTATTTGATCAAAGCGCTCCTCAAAGGTGACTTCTTGATCGTCATACGTAAATCGAAGCGAGTCGAGCAGATCGGGTACTGTCAGGAACAGCGTCGGGATACCTTGAGCGACGCATGCATTGGCGATCGCCGCCGCCAAATGGGTCTTGCCACAGCCGTAGCCCCCTTGTAGCAATAGCCACCCCTGACGCTCTCGGGAGAATATGCGAGCTTGATTGTGTGCGCGCTCGATCGATTCTTGCTCTCTCTCACCAATACCTACCCTGCCATGGGAGTTGAAACTATCGAAGGTGAGCTCCTTGAGTTCGCCCAGATCACTCATGCGGAACAGTTGGTCCCGCATCCGGTCTTGGACCTCCTCTTGGCGGCAAACACACGTGATGATCTGGCCGAAATCCGGGTGGCCGACTGGCAGGTCAGCGCGCAAATAGCCCAAACCACCGCAGTGAGGGCACTCGGGATCGCCCAGGCTATTCCCGTCAGGTTCAGGATTCAAGGAAGCGCTTGTAGCTTTCGAGGTAGCGTTGGCGAGCCTTTTCAGAATCTCCTCGATCTTCTCGGTCATCCTTGCCTCTGCTCTTCCAATCTTCGAGGATGGCGCTAACATACTTCCACTTGCGCACGTTGTTTTCGACGGCGATGCGGATGGCGTCCTCGATCCAACCCAGAGGATAGGTCTCTTGGGCGTCGCGCAGCGTCTCGGCAATCATCGGGGTCAGGGGTCCGATGTTCTGCTCGTAGAGATTGAACACATTGGGTCGCTCATGTATCAGCTCTGTGGGGGCTTCGGTGTCGCCGCTTGGTCGCCATTTGCCCTTCTCAAGCCCGGCCAAGGCGGCTCGCCCCCTGGGGGTGTTAAGGAAGAAGTACTCGTCTTCTCCCTCCTCGTGTGCTAGGCGAATCCTGAGGAGCGTGCCACGGGCAACCGCCCGTTCTAGCGCCTCCGCGAGAGCTTCCAGGCCTGATTGACCGGGGGAGGCGAGACCTTCTAGCAGGAGCTCATCGCCTGCCAATTCATCCCTGCCAAGGTAGGCCTGGTTCTGTCTCTTCTGCGACAATGCCCAGAATGCATACAGCGTCACTTTCAGTTCGCCGAGGTGATCGATTGAGGGTAGGAGTTCGGTGAAGAAGGTCCCCGGGAGCGGTACAAGGCGCTCTCTCCCGGTGGGGAAGCCTGAAAAACTCCCTGAGGGCTTCATACTCCTCCTGAGGGCATCGCTAGTCGATCTCTTGAAGGTCAACCTGGCGAGTTGCGGCGTTCTCAAACTTCGCCAGTTCCGTCCGGAATACCAGCTCGACCCTGCCAACGGGACCATTTCGGTGTTTGGCGACGATGATCTCGGCCACGTTTGGCTTGAGTGAGTCGACTTCATATTGGTCTTGACGATAGATGAACATGACGATATCGGCGTCCTGTTCCAGGCTGCCGGACTCACGCAGATCTGAAAGGACGGGTCGTTTGTCTGCCCGTTGTTCAACGGCGCGAGAGAGTTGGGCCGCAGCCAGGACGGGTACATTGAGTTCGCGGGCCAGGGCCTTGAGGTTGCGCGAGATGTAGGAAACCTCCTGGACTCGATTCTCAATCCGGGTATCGCCTGTCATAAGCTGCAGGTAATCGACCACGATTAGATCCAGGCCGAATTCCATGTGAAGCCGTCTGCACTTGGTGCGAAGCTGAAGGGGCGTGATGGCCGGAGTGTCGTCCAGGTAGAGGGTAATATCTCCAAGAGCGCTTACGGCCTGGGTGAAGACCGGCCACTCGTCATCTTGAATGCTGCCCAACCGGAGCCGCTGGGAGTTGATCCCTGTTTCTTGAGCGATCAGTCGCTGCACAAGCTGCTCGCTGGACATCTCGAGCGAAAAGAGCGCCACTTGCTTTCTGTGCATCTGACTGGTGTTCTTGGCCGCCGATAGGCAGAAGCCGGATTTGCCTTGACCGGGCCGCCCGGCGATGATAAGCAGGTCGCTAGGTTGCATCCCGCCCAACAATCGGTCTAGATCAATGAATCCGGTGGGGACCCCGATGGTCTCATCTCTATGGCGGGCTAGATAATCGATACGGTCGTAATACTCGCTGAGCACGTATTTTATTGGCTGAACATCGTGCGTGAGCCGGCGCTCGCTTACGCTGAAGAGGGCCTTTTCGGCTTCGTTGACAACATCTTCGATGATCCGGTCGGATTGATGGGCGAGCCTCGCCACTTGATTGGCAGCCTGGAGCAGCCGGCGGCGGATGGCCGTCTCCTCCACCAGGTGGCCGTAGGCCTCGGCATGAAGGGAGGTAGGCACGTTGTTGATCAGGGCCGCCAAATAGGCGGGCCCGCCAACTTCTTCCAAACGGTCCTTGCTTTCCAGGTTCTCGGAGACCGTCAGGATGTCGATCGGCAGGCGTTGCTCATGCAGGGCAGTGAAGGCCTCCCAGATCCATCGGTTGCGGTGAAGATAGAAATCCTCCGGCGACAGGAAGTGAGCAACCTCGTAGAAGACCTCCGGATTAACAAGGACGGCGCCCAGAACAGCTTCCTCGGCTTCGCGATGGTGCGGAATAGCAGGCGGGGCATTTTGACCACCAACTGCATTGTTCGGGGCAACTGGTGAGAAGGGCGGTTCACTCATGACGCCAATGAGAAGATTTCATTGATCAACGGGCTTGCGCGTGAAAGGAGCGACAACACACAGCGTGTTGGGCACACCATCAGGGTGGTGGTTTACAGTCGTGTGAGAGCGGGCCGCGACGGTACGAGGACCGCGCCGGTCAGTCGCCTCAATCTTCCTCGGAGTCTTCTTCATCGATGTCGAGCGATTCGACGAAGTCCTTGAAGATCTCCAAGCGCTCATCGTCTTCGGCCGACTCGGCCTCTTCATCGACGCTTTCCTCCGGCTCGCCGGCGGCCTGATCCATCACACTCTCATCAACGTAGATGGGTACTTTGACGCGAACTGAAAGCGCCAGAGCGTCTGAAGGCCGGGAGTCAATCTCCAGCACCCGACCGTCGACGCGGATCATGATGCGTGCGTAAAACACATCGTCGCGCAGTTCGGTGATATTGACCTGGACCACTTCGGCGCCCAGGGTGTTCAAGACATTGCGCAGCAGGTCGTGAGTGAGCGGACGCGCCACCTCCATCTGTTGGAGGCTGACGGTAATGGCTTCGGCTTCGTAGGGGCCAATCCAGATTGGCAGAAATCGTTCTGAATGCACGTCCTTGAGGATGACGATCCGATGCTGAGACATCAAGCTCACACGAATGCTATCGATTTCGACTTCAACCATCCGGGGGCCTCCAGCACTCACCGCTGAAAAATCGTTGGGGCATTATATCATGTGATCCTTCGCGGAAGTCGGACCGCATGTATCGGCCCCTTTAGGCCAAGGCCAAAGCTAGGGTGGCAGCCACGCGCGCGTTTTGACGGAGAAGCGCGAGGTTCGCTCGCAGCGTTGCGCGCCGGGTAAGCTCAGCCAGTCGAGATAGTAGAAAAGGGGTCAGCTCCCTTCCGGAGATCCCCACCGAGCGCGCCTCTGCTTCAGCCTTCCCCAGGGCAGCTTCGACTTGGGCGTTAGGAACCGCCTCTGCTTCAGGGCAGGGAACTGTGATAAGCACGCCGCTCCGGAGACCCATGCTCCAGTGGGTTCTCAGCAGGCTGGCCGCCTCCTGCACAGTTTCGACCGTGGTGCTCACGGGTAGACCACTGGCGCGACTGAAGAAGGCCGGGAAATCCCGGGTGCCCAACCCAACAACCGGGACACCAGCGGTCTCGAGCCACTCCAACGTGCGCGGAAGGTCCAGAATTGACTTGGCGCCGGACGAGACGACCGCCACTGGCGTGCGGGCCAATTCAGGGAGGTCAGCCGAAACGTCGCCCGATTCCCCGCGATGAAACCCTCCGATGCCCCCGGTTGCGAAAACTCGCACGCCGGCCGCGTGGGCAACGATCATTGTCGCTGCAACGGTCGTTCCCCCACTCAGCCCGAAGGCGACTGCGCCGGCGAGATCGCGCCGGCTGATCTTCTCCGCACGCTCATTGCCTGCCAGGCGTTCTAGTTCATTAGCCGTCAGGCCCAGACACACCTTGCCGTCGAGCAAGGCGATCGTTGCTGGCTGTGCGCCGATGGCGAGCACCTCGGATTCCACACGCCGGGCCAGATCCAGGTTGGAGGGTCGGGGCAAGCCGTGGGTGATGACACTTGATTCCAAGGCCACCAGCGGTGTGCGGTTCTTTCGCGCCCGCTGAACCTCGGGGGAGACGGTGATCCAGTTCGGCAGGCTATCTTCGCTCATTGAACGCGTTTGGCCTCTTCAGGCATGGCTCCCGTGAGGTGAGCCGCTGGCCCAGAATAGGCGGGTTGGCGCGAGCTTGCCCAATCTAGAGCAACTGATTATACAGCAGCTCCAAGGAGAGCTCGGGATGGACGCTCCCGAGAGTCCGTAGCGTGAGGGCCGCGGCCGAAACGCCCAATCGGACAGCTTCATCAAGCGGGATATCGTTCAGCAGGGCAAATATGACAGCCGCCGTCAGGGCATCTCCGGCGCCGGTGGGATCCTTTATCTCAGTCCGCAAGGCCGAAATGTGGCCGCTTTCTTCGGCGGTGGCATAGATGACGCCGAATTCGGCCATCGTGATAATCGCGACGTCTACTCCGGCCGTGATCAGGCTGCGGGCTGCCCGCAAGCCGCTGTCATGATCGGTGACTCGATTTCCGAGGGGGCTTAGGGCTTCAGCTTCCGACTCATTCGGAGTGACCAGGAAGAGCTCCTTGAGATGGGGTTTTAGACGCAGCGCGAGGCTTCTGGAGGTGGGATCGGCGGCCACAGGGAGGCGGTGGACGCGGGCGAGGCGCATCGTTTCCTCCAGGGCCTTTGGAGTCAGATTGGCATCGATCACCACCATCATCGCCTGCTCGAAGAGGCGCTTCCAGCCACGCAGGTGCGCGGGTGTAATGTGCGCGACCGTCTGCATATCGTCCAGGCCCAAATGCAAGTTCCCCACTCGGTCGAGTACAGCGAGGTAGGTTCCGGTTGGCTGATCCGGGATCTTTAGGCTGGCTTCGACCTCAACCCCCGCTTCCGCTGTTTGACTGAGGAGGTTTTCACCTTGAGGATCATCTCCGACGGCCGTGATGAGGGCGGTCTCCATTCCCAAGCGAGCCAGGTTTTCAGCCACATTCCTTGCAACGCCGCCGGGGGACGTGCGTAGCGACCCCGGATTCGAGGTTCCAGGGTTTAGTTCCATCAGCGGCCGTCCGACAATGTCGACGCCGGCGGCGCCGATTACGATCACCGGGCCTTCTCGAGCTGCCAGGGTGTTCAGATCAGCTGCCTCCCAGTTCCTTCGATTCAGTCAGATTCTGGATATGCTCAAGGCACAGTCGAAAGGCGAGTGCGAGATCAGACTCAGGCGTTGCGATTAAATCGCCCCGGTTCTCCAAGAGGAACTTTTGGATTTGCTTCAAGACGGCCCAACAGCGGTGACGGTCCTTGAAGGGACCATGCTCCCAGGTTTCGATAACCTCGCTCAAGAGACGGCCGACAAACTCGCGGGCTCGACGAACTTGTTGTTGCTTCAGATACTCGGGTGTGCGATGGCGCTTGGCGCGCTGTAGGTCTCGCCAAGCAGTGATGATTGTCTCGCCGACCCCGGTCGGAGCGCCTCTACCTGAGGTCGGATCACGAACTTCCCATGTGCCAACCCCGACCCAGCTCAACTCAAGTCCGGCGGATTCCAGCCGAAGCCGAGTTTCCTCGGTGTGGAAGCGTTCTGTGAGCACCCTTCTAGGAATGTGAAAGCTATCCGGACTCGGCCGGGGAGGATGCTGATCAGCCCGCTCGGAGTCGCTTTGCGGCACCACATCCGGGTGAAGGGCGAGAAACTCCTCGATCGTCAGCGCTTCAACGAAGTTGCGGATCTCGCGGCTAACCAATCCATAAAGGGCGCTCACCCATTTCCCTCGGCCCTCGCCGCTGATGGCCCTGCCGTAGACGAAACCCCGCAGGCCATCTTCAGTATAGGGATACGGCTGCTTGAGGCTGCGGGCAGCATCCCCGCCGAAAACTCTAAAGACCATCTGGGCGTCCCGTGCAAAGATCTCAATGCCATCCCGAGTGATGGCCCTGACCTCATGTACTTGGAGATGTTGGTCGCGAAGATCGACAACGTCCCTTAGACGCTCGAATCCGCGGATGAAGCGCCGTCCGCTTGGCCCGTAGATTTGAGGTCGTGCGTCGACGGTCTCGAAGATGGCTGCGTAGCCGAGGTGGGTGATTAGGTACCCGGGTCCACCGATCCGCAGAATTGGGTTGCGGTGATCGAGACCCTGAAGGTCTCCCTGATTAATGCTCAATTTGGGGTAGTTGAGGCCGAAGAGGGCTGCACTCAAGTAGCGCGCCGAAATGGAAATCGATTCGAGTTCGAACAGATCCGATAGATAGTGGGCGCCAATGCGGAAGGCGAGCCAGAGGCCAGCCAGCACGGGGATCACATGAAGGAGGATGCGCGGGGCAAAAAAGGAAGTCGCAAGATCGACGAAGATATCGGTCGGGAAAGGTAGCCGGGCCAGCCAGGTTTCCGGCAAAACTCGGGGAAAGTCGGAGGTGAGGGCCAGGAATATCCAGTATGTCCCGAAAGTGAGGGCAATAAAGGCCAGGCGGATCTTCGCCCCGGCATCATCCCGGGCCAGGAAGAGACCCAAGGCGGCTTCCAAGGGAGAGATGAACAGCCGACGCTCCCAGCCGAGGAGAGCCTGTCTCATGTCTCGTCTCCCGGGGCGTAGGGGCGGCAATTGGCGTCGAGGGTTGAGAGCTCTTGAAGGATACTGCGCAACTGCGCCAGAACGAGCTTGTCATTCGAGACCCTGTCTTCGGATTCGCTGCAGTAACGAACAAGGTCGCCAAGGATCATCGAGACCGTATCGCGACGATTTGGATATTCTTCGGCAAGTATCTTGGCCCTCAGTTGGCTCGTAAGTTGGAGCGCGAGAGATTGGTAGGCTTCGCGCTCTCCGGAAAGCCTGGCCTCGCGGACCAGCGCCTCGGCTTCGGTGAGGGCATCTTCGATAGAGGCGGACCAAGCTTCATGCCATCGCTGGAAGCGCTCGTCCCGGATATCCTCAGGAAGATAAAGATTGGAGACATTCACGCCTAGCACTCGGATCCCCCGCGAATCCAGTAACGCACACTCGCGGCTGGGCTGTCGTGCTGAAGCCCTGCCTGGAGGGCGCTCCGTCGCGGGCGGCGGCATCACCCGCTCGGCAATCTCGTCTTGAATTATATGTAGCGGAGTTGGCGCGGAGCGGTTCCCGCTGAGCAGCCTCTCGAGAGGCCAGTTCTTTATTCTCTCCCTCCAGACGTCGACGACAATCCTCAGGGGCAGCTCAGTCCACGGAATGTCATCCTCCTCCCGGTAGGCGTGGGCGTACACGGCGCGCTCGGCCGATGTAGGGTTGAACTCATAAGGCGGCCACTGTGCGTGGCGACCCTCGCGCGGGGGACCTGTATGGCCTGGATCAAGCATGAAGCTCACGCCAACGTCGGCTGAAATGGGGATGCCGTCTTGCGTCAGAGCCCTTGAGCTAAGCTCCTGCTCCTGCATAGCCTCTCCCATGACGGGTGGCGCGCCTTTCAAGCTCCGGACTTGTCGTCGCAAATCAAGCGCCTCCGCCAGACGTTCCCCCGGCGCCGTGAAATAGGTGCCCGGCCCAACGGCACGCGTGAAGTGAACATCTGTCCGCAGCACCGCCGCGCTATTGGGGCTGACGAGTAGGACTCCGGGTCCTTTGCGTTCCCGTTCGCGATGGGCTTCTACGGCCTTTCCGTTCTCGATAAACATCACGGGGCCTCGGGTGCCGGCCAGATAGGCGATGAGGCGTTGGATCACGGTTGCCCTTTGGCTCCAGCTACCGACGGGCAGGACGAATTGAGCGGTCAAGATAACCATGAGAAACAGCGTCAAGCCCCCCAAACCTGCGTCGAGAAGGAGGGTAAGGTACGGGAGCGGAGGCCCAGTAGCCCAAAAAGCCCATGCGTAGACGACGGCCATGATTACAATAACGAAGGCCGTTCTGAATGCAGCCCTTCGATAAAACGGTTTGACATTCATTGTGTCGAGATTGTATCGCAAAGGTTGCCAAGAGCAACCGGGAAGAAGGAGGCTTAATTGTCGCACAAGGTCCGGGGGCGGTCGAGATCTTCTCAGCTCAGGTTGCCTTTCCCGCTGGAGCGAGTTAACCTTGTCCCGGACAGACGAATGGTGTGGAGGATGCTGGAGCGGCGCCATGGCCACTCGACAATCTGAGCTCCTAAGGGTCCTGGGTCATTTGGCGGCTGATCTTCCTCAGCCGGACTGGGTAGCTTTGGTCGATAGCCAGGGCCTCGTAGTAGCTTGCGTGCCAAGCGCGCCAGCCATCGATGAAGACCGAATCTCGGCAATGACCGCAGCGTTGGTTTCGATGGGCGAACGGGTATTGGCTGAAGTGGAGGGCGGCGTACTGCGCTACGCCAGCGTAGCTGGCTCGGAGCGTCAATACTTGATTGTTGTCCTTGGTAAGGACAACCTGCTCTCGATTGGCCTGAACCCGGACTTGGCGGCCCAGGTCACCTTTGGCCCTCTCCGACGTTGGGTCCCCGATTTGCTGAAGGCGCTCAAGAAAAGGTTTGCCTGACCAGCCCCGAACAGGGGGCTGCCCGAGCTGCGCTGCGCTCGCCGATCAGCGGGGCAGGCGTATCGACTCGTGCCCTGCGGCTCCGATTTCAGGTTTGTGGCCGGACTGGCGGTGGAGTGGTCTGTGATCCTCGAGTTGAACGACTGGCAGTCTCGGCCGGAGCGTAGCGGGCGAAGAATCCTGTGGTTTCATTTCAAAGGGGGATGGGATCTGAGGGAAAGACGCGAATCTTCCTCGCTTGGCTCCTCAGAGCGGGAGGAGCCCATCTGAATTACCCTGCCGCATGGCTGCCCGGAATAGCGGGGTGGAGGGGCAGACCGCTGGAGTGGTTGCGCTGAACTGCAGGCTAGGAAGTTGACCAGGGTGGGGTGGGTCTTCTATTCGATGGCCCGTCCGATGCAGATGGTCGCAGTAGGGGCAGTCTATGTCCTGGGACAGATACGAGCCCTGGCCAGCGATACGTCTCTGAATATCCCCTCTTTCTTCTTTGGCCTACTGGCCCTCGGGGCGGTCAGCCTAAGCATCCATTATGCCAATGAATATGCCGACTTCGAAACCGATTCCCGAACTATTCGGACTCCCTTTTCAGGAGGAAGCGGCGCCCTTCCTAAATCAGGTCTGCCGCGCCAGATTGCTCTGTGGGCGGCCTGGGTTGTCTTGGCCGCCGGCGTGGCCTTCGCTTCCTGGGGTTTTGAGTTGGGCCACTTGAGCGGTGCGGCGATCGCGATCCTGGCGATTGGCGGCTTCCTTGGCTGGATGTACTCGCTAAAACCGCTTGCCTTGGCGTGGAGAGGGCTCGGAGAACTGGACAATGCCCTGCTCGGCGGGGTACTGCTGCCTGCGTACGGCTTCGTTGTTCAGACGCGGTCACTCGACTGGGTGACCGTGGCCGGCTGGCTTCCCTTTGGCGCGCTCGTGTACCTCACTTTGTTGGCGACGACTTGGGCCGATCGCAAAGCCGACGCCTATGTCGGCAAGCGAACCCTGGCGACGCTCTGGCCTGTCAGGCGACTGCGGATGATGTACCTGCTCGCGGTGGTCCTCGCGTTCTGCCTGTTGCTCCTGCTGGCCGGATGGAGCCTTCCACCCCTTGTTGTTTGGAGTAGCTTCCTAGTCCTGCCGATCTCCGTTTGGGGTGCCTGGTCGTACACCCGCGCTCATTCACCTTTTCCGTCCGTGGTGGCTATGGGCGGCTACTTGGTGATTCAACTCCTCGTGTGGTGGTCCGTTTCCCGCGCCTCCGCGCTCTTGGTGCACTAGCTGATCGTGTGATTGGTGCCAGACCACCAGACTCCGGCAAGATAGCACCTATTCGAGAGCGTGGATGGCCCTTGCTCTGGCGACGACATTCTCTACGATCCCTCGGATCCCTTCCTGAACGGCGTGGGATTGTCTGAGGTCTTCTGGGTCGTGGAGCAGGTGACCGCCGTACTTGAGCCTGTAGTCGGAGGGAAGCTCCTCGGGAAGTGACAGATCGGCCATTACGCCTAGAGCCAGGCTCCAGGCGCGCGGCACCACATCTAGGTTATAGCCTCCTCCACCCAAAGCCAGCCAACGAGGCGCCAAATCACTCAGGGATCGGAAGAGCGCCTCCTGTCCGTAAGTTGTGAGCGACAGGTTGGCCAGCGGATCCAGCAGGTGGGTATCCACGCCCAACTGCGTGACCACAATGTCAGGCTCGTAGCGTTCAAGGAGGGGCGGCACGATTTCCTCGAAGGCCCAGAGGTAACTCTCATCGGGCGTGTAGGGGGGCAACGGGACGTTGACGCTGTAGCCGCTGCCGGGTCCTACCCCGCTTTCCTCAACGAAACCTGTTCCGGGAAAGAGCGTACGCCCGTCCTGATGGAAGGAAATCGTCAGAACTTCGTCGGTGTCATAAAACGCGGCTTGGACACCGTCTCCGTGGTGGACATCGATGTCGACGTATGCGACGCGCTCTCCCGAATTCACCAGCCAGCGGATGGCGACAGAGGCGTCGTTGAAGACGCAGAAACCGGAGGCGAAATCCGGCCCGCCATGATGCAATCCGCCGCTGTAACTGAAAGCAATATCGCACTCGCCGTTCATGAGCATCTCCGCGGCCTGCAAGGCACTGCCAACTTTAAGGCCTTCGGATTCAAACATCCCTTCGAAAACTGGATTGTCCCCTGGCCCGAAATTGAAGCGGCGAGCCGGTACGGAGGATTCCCCTTTGCTTAGAGCGCGTACAGCCGAGATGTACTCATGTGTGTGAAAAATGGCCAGCTCTCCGGCGGTTGCGAGACGAGGTGGTACGACCTGCACGTTTGGGGCCTTGAAGGCGCCCAAGGCCTCCAGAAGCTCATAAGTTCGCTGCAGGCGTTCCGGCTTAAGGGGATGGCCGCTTCCGTGTCCCCTCTGCCAGACAGCAGGGGAGGCGAGAAACGCAACTCGACGCATTCTGAGCTTATTGTAGCTCGTCTGCCAGGGGCAGGGCGAGATGCGGTGCAAGGATTCAAGCTCCTAGCTCCCATCCAAAGCAGTTCGGCGGAGGAACCGAACCTTGCTGGTGGCCGTTGTCAGGTGTGAATAGGGTCACCTTCTGTGTTGACAAATGTCTCGAGTGGACCCTATGTGCAATCGCTGGAGGACACGGGGTAGTAGAATGGCATCAAGCAGAACTTGACATGCAATCAAATCCAGCCTGCCTCGCAAGCTGCCCACCACCATCCTGGCGCGGGTTGTTGTGGCCGCCGTAGCACCTACGGCTTTGCAGAGCTTCGGAAGTCCGGGCTGTGCTTCGCCGGTTGCCTTGATGTCCCCTATGTTACAAGGTCAGCGTGGAAGGCCTTCCGTAGCTGGAGGATCAATAGGGGGCAGTTCGAGATCCTCTCGGTTGATCTGGTTACCTTGGGCGGCTGGCAACTCTAGGAATTGGCGGTGCGGCGTCTCAGCAGCACGTATGGTCGACTCGGAAGGCCCTCGTGGTGGCTGATAGGATTCTGGCGCGAGTTCTGAGACACAGGGTGTGTTCCCCGGGCACCTTGGGACAGGTATGGATCAAGGAGGCGTCCTGTGGTCCGAAAAGCCTCGATTGGAGCGGGATTAGGAAGAGTTTGGGGGTTATGGGGTTGAGGCAGATGCCGCCAGGGATTCGGTCGCAGAGCGGATTGAGCGTAATCTCTTCCGCAACGGCCTGGCAATCAGCGCGTTCTTGGTTATCCTTCCCTTCGGGAAGTTCCGCTCGCTTTCCTAACCCTATATGGAGGGGATGATGGGAATCTTGCGACTAAGATTTGAGTTGTTGCCAGTGTTTGCCATCACAACGGCTTTCTTAGCGACCGCTGTTCTCTACCCGCGACTGCCGGATCCAATGCCCATCCACTGGAATGCGGCCGGCCAGCCGGACGGGTATGCCTCCCGTCTGGTGGGCGCAAGTCTGATGCCGGTTACAAGCTTGGGCCTCTACCTGCTCCTGCTGATCTTGCCCAGGATCGATCCCCGACAGGCAAACATCAAGCACTTCGAGGGTACCTATCGCCTGCTCCGGACGGGATTTACGCTCTTCACCGTCTACTTTCAGATCGTGATTCTGAACGCCGTCCTGCGGGAAGGAAGTGTTCTGCGCGCGCCTCTTGTGGCTGGAGGGCTTGGTGTCCTGTTTGTTCTGATCGGCAGCTCTTTGCCAAGAGTGCACTCAAACTGGTTCCTGGGTATTCGCACTCCCTGGACGCTCTCGAGTGAGACAGTCTGGCGCGATACACATCGCTTGGGGGGAAAGATGTTTGTTGTTGCGGGGATTCTGACCTTATTGATGGCGCTCGCCCAACCCGCCTGGCAGCTTCCGGTGCTCATTCTAGTCCTGTTGCTTGCAGGCCTTGTCCCCGCAGCCTATTCCTACTTTCGCTATCGGCAAATCGAGCGACGGATCGGGTGATGATCACTTCGAGGAAGGGGGCCAAATCCGCCTCTGATAGCCGGTCTCGCGCCCTGGGATGCTTTGCCACCATGGAGGCCCATTCGAGATCCCACGGCGATTTGCTCCCCTGCCCAGAGCCTATCTGGTGTTGAAGCGCCGGGGAATCTGCCCTAGAATGGGTAGGAGAGATCGGCATTACGCCCAAGAGGACACTTGCCTCCGTTATTCGAAAGCCTATTGAGAAGGACGAGCAGATCCCCATGACGGTTTCGACCGAGATTTATACGACTACACACCGAATTCAGGGCGGGATGGATCCAGGAACCCATGGCCTTTTCCTCCTCTTGAACCGGCCGACGGAATCCTACCTTGAGGTCCAGAACGCGCAGCTCACTCCGCTCCACGAAATCACCAAGGACTCGGAACCCGCACCCAAACTCTGGCTGGTGAAGCAGGAGGTTGTGGCTGTGCTGGTCAAAGCCCGCGCGGAACTCGGCCCATCTTCCCAGACACGGGCCGGCTACACCAAGCCCTTCCCGCATTGGGTTCGAATCAATCTGGATGGCTACGAGCTGAAAGGGCACGTTCAGAGTGGAGGCCGGTTCGAAATAGGGGCCCTTCTGTTTGAAGGTGAGACCAGCTTCATCCCGCTTTTCGACGCCAAACTTACTGCTATCCTTTTTCCGCGCGCAACCGCGCAAGCTCCGGCTCTGGCCTTCAACCGCCGGATGGTGAATAGTATCTCTTTGCTGCCGCGGGATGAAATCCCGGAAGAGGCGCAGATCACGTAAGCCAACCCGGCGGGCGGTTCCGAATCTGAAAGGCTCGATAATGATGGAAGAAAGACTTTCTGTTTTCGTCAGCTCGATCCTGGGTGAGTTGCAGGAGGAACGGCAGGCTGTCAAAGAGGCTGTTGAAGGAATCCCTCTGGCCAAGCCCTGGGTTTTCGAGCACACTCCTCCGTCCACTGACAGCCTGGATGAGAGCTACCTGAGCAAGGTGCGAGATTGCGACGTCTTCATCCTAATCCTGGCCCAAAGTGTCTCTGCACCCGTCCGGGCAGAATATGAGACCGCCAGGGCTCATGGCAAGCCTAGACTCATCTTCCTCAAGGCGGTCGACCGCTCCCAGGAAAGCCAGATGTTTGTCGATGAGATAGATGTCAAGTGGGCTCAATTCACAAGGACCGATGATCTCAAGCAGCTGGTTCAGGAGGCCCTGACCGATGAGTTGATCAAGGGATATCGCCGTTATCACCTGAAGGGCAGTGAGGTGGGCCAGCTGGCAGATTTCATGGACAAGCTGAGCCGGGGAGTGGTGCTGGGGGATGAGAGCATTCAGGCCACCATCGTCAAGGAAGGCGATCAGCTGGCTATAGGCGATAGGATCCTTCAGATCGGCGAGAACATCGGTGGCGAGGTTCATTATGAGGTTCGCGACTCCGTAACGGGGCCAGTCCACTCCGGAACTGGGGACATCGTCATCAACCCGGAACAGGATCTGGAGGCGATCTTCGAAAAGCTGCGTAGGCTGGTCGCCGCGCAGCCGCGGTTGCCGCCGGCAGAGCAGGAGGAAATCACAGGCAAGCTATCCGAGCTGCAGAGCGAGCTTGCGGGCCCGGAGCCAGACCTGGGAACCATCCAACGGCTCAAGAAGTTCCTGAGCGAAAAGGGCCCCTGGATGGCGGCGGGCATCAATGCGCTCTTCTCCAACCCGTCGGTCGTTCAGGTGGTCAAACAGGCCGCACAGCGGCTCCTGGGCGCCTGAGACGCTTCCGGCGGCTGAAGGCGACCCAACACTTGAGGCTATCCTGGGATAGCTTGCTCCTCGATGGGTCCTCGTTCCAAAACATCGTCCATTGATGGGGTTTCTTCCTCGGGAGGATCGAACGCCTAAGAGGCGTTTATGAAGAGAATCTGGCTCGTCCGTCACGCCGAAAGCAAGTCCCAGACTGGCGAGACGGACGATCACCTCAACCCCGAACTGAGCCGGCGCGGCATCCAGCAGGCTGAGAGGCTGGGAGAAAGGTTGCAGAGTGTTGAGCCGGATTGCATCCTGGTCAGTCCGCTGCGGCGGGCCTGGCAGACCTATGCATTCTCAACTGCTGGGGCGCAGTCGGTGGAATTTGACAGCCGGCTGATCGAGCTGGATTGGGGGATGAGCCGCCTCTATGAGAAGATCCTCCCTGTCTCAACACCCGATATCGCCTCTCCGGATCGCCACGATGCATGGCTGGAGAGCGACGGCGACCGCACTCGGCGACTGCTCACCGAGGTGCTGGATCGAGAAGAGGATCGTCTTCTTCTTTTCGGACACTGGGGTGTCTTCCACCGACTCCTGTTCGCATTCATGGGTTGGGGGAATCCCGAGAAGAAGGCCAGAGCGACCATGGACAACGCCGGCATCTCGCTCCTTGAAGTGGACGACGGTCAAGACCGTTTCATCCGCTATTGGAACGATCGGGCGCATGTGATTG
The DNA here is from genome assembly GCA_964348265.1 of uncultured Anaerolineaceae bacterium. Classification (GTDB taxonomy): domain Bacteria; phylum Chloroflexota; class Anaerolineae; order Anaerolineales; family E44-bin32; genus JBFJVD01. Next base: position 15,991 of record CAYGCA010000035.1, read on the forward strand.
ATCTGCTGTAGGGCCCCCAGGAAAGACCGCCGCCTCGGCTGCTTCGCATTCGGCCCCAAACGCAACCCTCAGAAGATCCCGAACTGAAGGTCAGCTCAGAAGGGTCTCCCACGCTACTTCGATCTCCCGGGCTCGGCTTTGCTCCTCGCAGCATGGTTATTCAGCGACCCTGGCAGCCTCGATCGAAAGGCTGGCCAGGGCGCTGTTTCATAGGCGGCGGACATTGTCGGGAGGAAGGCTCAGGCGGCCATGAAATCCCCAAGATCCCTTCGAGTCAGGCAGGTGCCAGGTTGAAGTGGAACGCCCAAGGGCTTGGTCAGCTCCTTGACCGTCTGAGCGGGTGGAGCCCTGCCCGGTTCTATGGCGCGCCAAGCCTCAGTAGCTCGGCACCCAGGCGTCTACCCACACCAGCCGATGATCCGAGCTGGGGAATGGGAAGGTGCCAACCAGCGCGAAGAGCGGGTCGTCACTGGTGGGCCAGAAGACTCCCGCCTCAACGATCCGCAGGGTCTTCCTTGGCAGCACATAGTCGGCGCGCAGGTTGCCAGGTGCCCCCCCGAAATCGGGAGGAGGCCCGAAGGCATCGGCGAAATCGGCCGTGTCGAAGGCCGGATCGCCGACGTGGAGCGTGTTGGCGCCACCTTGAAGAGCCGCCTGCTCAGGACCACCAGGACTCGAAGGCGTCACCTTGTCATTGACCAGTGGGTGGTCGAGCAACTGCTGGATTGCCCCGGGGACGCTATCGCCGTCGAACGGGTCGGCGTTCTGGTCGCCGGCAATCACGAACAGCCCCCCGGGCGGCAGGCCGCCGTAGTTCCCATGATCATCGTAGATATAGCCGCTGCGCGAGGGGATAACGTAGTCAGCCCAGAAGCGGATCTCATCGTAATTGCGCCGACCATTGCGGTCCTCCGGACCGTCGAAAACGGGCGGGGTCGGATGGCTTGCGAGCAGGTGGACGGTCTTCCCGCCAATGATGATCGGCACGTCCCAATGGCTCTTCGAACTCAATCGGAAGACCTCCAGCTCTGCAGGCGAGTACCAGTCGGCCGGAGCGGGCGTGTTCAGATCGTCTGGCAGGAGCGCTCCAGGCATGTCCTTCCAAAGGAACATTTGGAAGGTTCGCACGTGGTCAAAGTCGATGGGAAACTGCGAGAACACAGCCATGCCGAACTGGCCGGGAAAGAAGCCAAATCCGAAGGCGTCATCTGGACCGCCTACAAATCCGTCGTTGTTGAAGTCGAACCCTGAAGGAATACCGGTGTTGGAGGGCGCGACAAAGCGGTAGGGGTACAGGATTGGCTCGGCACCGTTTTGTGATATCGACAGGTAGTTGTCCTGGAACAGCTGGGCTGCGGTACCGTTGGCGTCGAAGTCGAACTCATTGATGAGCAGGACCTCCGGCCGGGTGCGCTGGATAATCTCGGCCACGGCCCGCGCCTGGGAATTGGTTGGCGTCGACAGGTCGCCGATGAGATCCCCCTGGTTGAAGCGGTTCAGGGAGGCGTTGAACGAGGCGAAGCGAACCGGGGTTGGGGGGCCGGCGCTCCCCGCTTGGGCAGGAAACGCCAGTGCAATCGTCAGGGCAAGCAGAACCAGCACGATGCCCGTAAAAAGGAATCTCTGCGCTCTACGTTTGGGCAAATTCTCGGTCATTCTAAGTTCCCTCCCAGTCTGACAAGATGCTCTTGTCGCAAGGTTGCGGATTCATGAATTGGGGTTGAACAAACTTCGTCTGCCTAGGCAACCTCCATAAACACCCTTTCAGAGGCCCAACGATCAAAGGCTTTCAGGAGCGGGATTGAAGGACATGGTTCACCATTCAGGGCCAACGCACATAGCAACCCTGCGAATTGTGGCATGTTGACTGAAGAGCCACCAGGCCTCTATGCTTGGTCATCTCCTCAGGCCCTTGGAACTCGAAGCAGTAGACGCTGTCCAGCTTCCTGCTTGGAACGGGCAGGTTGTCGGATCAATCTCGGGTCCTGCGCTGTCCTCGATAGAGATCATGGGGCCTTGAACTTCCACCGGAAGGGCCCCTTGACCGAAGTGGGTCGGGGGGTCAAGTGTGGCGCTGGACTCCCAGCGGCCAAGGTCGGCGGCCGGATCGCGGGCGACCATCAGGCTGGGGCCTTCAAGGTCCGAGCTTGCGCTCGGAGGCCACACCATGCCGCTTCCGTTTGCTGTTTTGCTAGCTGCCCGGTTGGTAAAGAACAGTGGGGAAACGAATGCCTCGGTCGCCTCGGCCATGCGGCTGGAGCAGAAGTGAACGAACTTGGCTCTGTTCTGGATCACCCTCCGGCTGTCCGGCGGTTTGCCAGAGCCTGGTTCCAGAGTGAGCGCGCTGACCCGGGCGTTGTCAAGATCCGATCCGGGGAAGGGGACCGTCGCGGCAGCGTGGCTGACGGAGAGTTCGAGCGTCTTGGTCTCTCTCGGGTCGATGGCAATGCCAGTGGGGATCGTCTCAAACTGGTACCCCTTGGCCAGCACGTCGCCGACGATCATGCTGGGCTTCGCCGTAACATTGGGCACGGTAGCCATCAGCAATGCCGGCTAGTTGTCAAGTGACCCGCTCTTGCCGTCGGTGGATGGGCTGGCAGCGGTGAGCGGCGCGACGCTCATGAGCCTGAGTGCTGCGGTACGTAACCTGACAGTTCGCGTTCTTAGCTCCGTATTCAGCTCTCCTTGCCTCATTTCTGATATATGGTTCGGCTTGGTTGAATATAGAATTCGCGCCTGCTCCTCAGATCTCTAAGGATCTGAGGAGCGGCGCAATAGGGTTCACGGACTGCGTCGAGAGATTCTCAGGGCAGCTCAAAGTTGCGGTTATTAACGCCGAAGGCGTAGTCTGGGCCTGAGATCGAACCGCCGAGTCCATCGACGATGTAATTGGCCAGTGCCTGCTGGTAGGTGGCGCCCAGTGCCGTGAAGGGGGCACCCCGGTACGGATACTGGTCACCGCCCCTTGCGAGGAAGTCGATCGTGGCGATAGTCACATCTGGACCAGGTTGCACTAAGCCGCCCGCGACGATCACCGTTCCGTCATTCAGCTCGACGTACTGGACCCGTGTGCCCGGAACCGCAACGGTGCCGTCGGGGTTGAGCACCTGAGCCACCCCGGAAGCGGACCACTCAAACATGAAGCCCGAGATTTGGGCGAAGCGGCCGGTTCCGCCGGGCGTGTCACCCGGCTGGGTGCGTGAAACGGCGTTCTCAAGGATCTCTTTGAACTGCGAGCGCGGGATGTCCTCGAGAATGGTGACGAAATTCGGGAAGGGCACCATGCTGAAAGTGTCCAGTTCGGTGATTGGGCCGGCAGGAATGATGCTGTCGTTGCGGATGCCGCCGCCGTTCTGAAGCGCGACATCCGGCATGGACACACCGAAGCTGGGGGCCAGTTGCATAGCCTGCCACATCAGCGCA
>CAYGCA010000035.1:19456-26176 GCA_964348265.1 uncultured Anaerolineaceae bacterium
TCTCACTTCGCTCCTGCGCCCGTCGAGGTCGAAGTCAGAGGTGCCAATGACGTTGGTGGCCAGATCATCCAGGGCAGCCACCACGGGATCGACGACCAGCATCTGGACTTCTGGATCCGGTGCGATCGCGTCCGGATTGGCGCCGCCGGCGACCCGGACTGGGCCGCTGTTAGCGCCGATGTTGATCACATGGCCGTGCTGGTCAAAGCCGACCACCAGCCTGCCGACGTATCCGTAGCTGCCAGAGGTCGTGACCACGGGTACTTCGGTCCCGTCAATGTCGAAGGCGACCATCGGGTAGGGACCGAAGGGTGTATCACCAGGGACGAGCAAGTCGCCAGGGTTGGCGAGCACCTCGTCACCGCCGCCGGCCACCATGACGTCAACTCCATCGAGCTGGGCCGCCAGGGCAATATCCTCGTCAATGTCTTGGAGGTGGCTGATCATGATGATCTTGTTGATCCCCATGGCCTCGAGGGCGTCCACCTCGTCCTGCACTGCGCCGGCCACGTCTGGGTTGACTATGACATTGCGCGGGCTGGAGATGAACGTGATGTTGGGCGTGGTGGCTCCCACAATGCCGACCAACTCGCCGCGCTCCTTAACCACGATACTCGCTGCGATCCGCCCGTCGTCCACAAGTGCCTGGAGGCGAGGCTCGGCTGAGAAGTCGAGGTTCGCGCTGACATACGGCGGCGAGGTGCGTTCGTAGCCCTCGATGAAATCGGCCAACACATCAGGGCTAAAGTCGAAGTCGTGGTTGCCAATCGCCACCGCGTCGTATCCCACCAAGTCCATGGCGATCGTGTCGTAGAACGGCACGCCCTTGTCCAGGCTTGTGTTGAACTCAGGCCCGGCCAGGAAATTGTCGCCTGATGAGAGCATGACCACGCCTCGCTTGGCCCCTTCCTGGCCAGGGAAGCGAGGCGCATGCGTGGCTTCATACTTCAGCTTGTCGACCAACGCCTTGAAACGCGCTACGCCGCCGAAGTCCTCGAGTGGAGTCCCGAGGTCGACAAGGTCAGACTCACCGTCGTTGTTATGCAGGATGGTCAGGTAAAAACGGACTTCTTTCTCATCTGGCGGTGCAGCTCCGACAGGCGCGGAGATCATTGCAAGGAGAATGAGCAATGTGATCCAGACTGACACGCGTTTCATTTGATCCTCCTCAGATAGGTTGCGGCTTGTTTAGCTTGATTCGTGGCTCTACGCGTTTGGGGATGTCTCTAAGCAAGAAAAAGCCCCTCCGGTTACGCCTCAGAACCTTTGTCACAGGCCCCGTGAGACGTTGAGGCAAATTCATCATAACAAATGGGATGGGAGGAGGCAATCATACTCAAGGATGAGATTCGAGCCTTGATTCCCGGGGAACCGCCCGGCCGGGCAGGCATGGGGACTCAGAGCCAGGGTTTCATGGACCACCTGCCTCTGCGAAGCGCCGGCAATCGGCGGCGGCTGCCCCCGCCTGTGCCGTCACACCTGTTCGTCCCTCTAGTCTTTCAAATCAAAACGGATCTTCCCTGGGCATCGGGGGATGTGTGAGACCTCGGTATGGAAGGAGGTCTTCTGAGGGGGATCACCTCTCGCAGGCCGAACAACCATCTGTCCAAAGTGAGGGAGAATAGCAGCATATGTGAGTGCGCTGTGTCGGTTCGGAGGCCTATTTGCGGGGCGACGATTTTTCATCTGCTGGCGAGGCCAGCAAGGCAATCACCATGGCCCGTGGTTGGAGGCTTTGGCGACCGGGCTAGAAGCGCCTTCCAATCGGAACCAATTCCCTTGTAGCCGGCCTCGGCTGGTAGACGGCTTCAAGGGAGAAAAACACTTCCACGACCCTTGGATCGAAATGCGTGCCAGCCTGTTCGTGGAGATAAGAGCGGGCGCTTTCCACCGACCACGCTGGCCGGTAGGGGCGATCCGATAGGAGGGCGTCCCAGACGTCGACCACGGAGAAGATGCGCGCGGCCAGCGGGATTCCCTCACCTTTCAGCCCGCGCGGATACCCTGTCCCGTCCCATTTCTCGTGGTGGCAGTAGGGGATGTCGAGGGCGGGACGCAAGTAGGTGATGGAGGCGAGCATGGAGCGGGCATACTCAGGGTGCTTGCGCATAACAGCCCATTCCTCCTCGGTAAGCGGGCCGGGTTTCAGCAAAATGCTGTCTGGGATTCCCATCTTTCCGATGTCGTGCAGAAGGGCGCCGCGGCGAAAATGCACTAGTTCGGATTCGGCCACTCCAAGGGCACGCGCCAATCGAAGAGTCATTTCCGTCACCCGCCGCGTATGCCCTTCGGTTTCATGGTCACGCAACTCAAGGACGCGCGACCATCCTTCCAAGGTGGTATCGTAGGAGAGCGCCAATTCGAGGTTTGACTGCTGCAGGTTTTCAACGAGCTTGGCGTTCTCAATGGCGACGGCTGCGTGGCTGGCGAGAACAGTCGCTGATTGGATGTCCCCCTCTTCAAACCTTTGGGAGTTCTCATGATCGATGATCATCAAGGCTCCCATAGCTTCTGATCCGCGGACCAAAGGTACGCCTAGAATAGACTTGATCCTAAAGACCTGAAGCAGTTTCTGGTTGATCTGCTTGGATTTCATGGCCTTGTTGACAAATGTGGGTCGCTTCTCGCGGATCACCCGTGAGCCCAAGGTACTGGGATCCGAAAGAGGGATTCGGCTGCCGATAATACTCTGCCGCTCTGACCCATGACCAGCGTAGCCTACAAGTTCGTCCTCCTGAACGAGCCACAGAAACGAGGATCCTGCGTCGAATAAGTTCATGCTTTCGCGGCAGATGAGATCCAGCAGGTCAGGCAGATCGAGGGTGGCATTGAGGGCCAGCCCCACTTTACCCAGGGACTCAGCGAGGCGGTGCTTCTCGCGCTCGGCTATCAGCAATCGTTCCCTTTCTAAGTTCACTGTGTGGAGTTCGGCGTTCGTTCTGCTTAGAGCTGATTGCTGTCGGTCGATTGTTCGCCATCCTCCCCATACGATGGAAACCAGGGCGCCATAGAGCACAAGAAATCCGATCCCGATCCCTGCGACGACCTGTCTCTGCAGGGACCTTATCCTCTGCGCCGTCGGCGCATAGTACTGATAGATTTCCAGCACCCCTTGAGGTTCAACCTCTCCCTGGAAGGAGAGTGGGGTGTACACCGTCATCAGTGTCCCCAGATGCCTCTCGCGGGCGGTCTCCGGAAACTGCGGGGCCATTATCTCTACTGGGTTAGCCCCCTCCAGAGCCCGCTGAAGGTTCAGATTCTCGGGGAAACGCAAGCCGACATTGGCTGGATCATCCGAGTAGATGACGGTGCCGTCCTTTGACCAGAGCTTTATACGTGCCGTCCGCTCCGAGACAATCGACATCTGGACAAAGGCATCAAAGCTCCTATAGCGGGCTCCCGTCATCGGTTCCTGCAGGTCGGCTGGAGTGAGTGCTTGAAGAAGCGGCCCAGCGGCACTGCCCACTGCCTCGGCCACGAGGTCATCCACCGCGCCAGCACGGATCTGGCTCGAAAGGACCAAAGCCAGCATGAAGGCTATGGCCGCCATGACCGACAAGCTCACGACCGAGAATTTGACGACTAAGTTGTTTTGGAAGCGCTGCATTTCCCTACGATCTACTCTCCGCCCCTGGGTTGTTTGCCCAAGGCGCCCCAAATGGCCAGCAAAAGGAACAGGGCTCCTCCCAAGATAGCATGCTCAATTAGCAGATAACCTTGCGGATGCCTTACAGATCAGGTTGACCTAGATGGCAGACTTTGTCGCCTAAGCTGGCTGACCTTCGAGGAGTGTCAATCTGGTCTGACAAAGTCTCCCTTCTAGGACTTACGACCACCTTTTGGGCCGAATTCCGGCCAAGGGTGCGGGAGATTCTGTTGCCTGCCTCAATTTGGATTCGAGGCGAGCACAAATGAAGGGTTCGCCCACCGCCCGCGTTGATCCGGTCAGAGGCTCGGGAAAGGTCTGCGGTCAGGTTGGAGAGCCTTGCCACCATGAGCCAGGCCAAGTTCCGGCCGCGTTCCGCTGGCTGGGATGGCCTGTCGAAGGGAATAGGCAGCCCTGTTTCTGATCGTGTCGCTGACCTCTTCTTCTGCAACTGAGTCAAACTGCCTTGAATCGGGGGGGCGGTAGCCGGGAAGTGAAGAGTGTGTCCGTCTCCTGCGGTTCTTGACCTGCACAGGTCGGGAGCAAACTATGCTCTCATCCTCCAAAGACAGATGTAGGGCGGCTTTTCATGCCCGCCCTACATCTTGTATTTCAGTCCAGCGATCCGGGTTTACCCTGCAGAGGGTCCGGACTGCTTCAGTTTTCAACCAGATCGAGTACGTACAGCCCTTGGTTGATGTCGGAGGCATAGATCAAGTCGCCGTCGTAGACCGCGCCCCAGATAAAGGTGGGGTTCTCGAGCGACTTGCTGCGTCCGGGATCGGCCTGGTTTTCCTCGCCGGTACCCTGGTTCAGGCCGCGGCTCTTGGCGACTTTGTCGGGGGAGGTTGGATCGGTGATGTCGAAGACGCTCACGCCTCGACCATAATCGCCTCGAATAAGAAGCTCATCGCCATAGATGTCGAAGTTGTGGCCGGTCCAGCGGAAGTTGTGGAGCTGGGAGTTGTTCGGGCCACCGTGGATCGCGCCCGAACACTGGACTGGCTCGGGATTGTCGATGATCGTCCCGAGTTCAGAGAGGAACTTGGGGGAGCCTATCGGCGCAGGCAGGCCGGAACTATCCAACGAGCGGACGATTGCTGGCGTGCCACAGCCCGCCTCGTCGCCGACCCAGACCACGTCACCGCTGGCGGTCGGCTCGATGTAGTGGGCGAAGCCGGGGCGCGTCACGGTTGCCGCGTCCGCGGGATCGCTGGTGTAGTGGTTGTGTCCAACCACATAGTCGGTGCTGATCATGCCGCTCGCGCCCCCGCGCACAAAGCGAGTCACGTCCACGATCTCGACGCCGATGGAGCCCGCCTGGTGGTTGAACACACGGCCGCCGTTCTCCTGTGTAAAACAGTCGTGCACGAAAACGGGTCCACCATTATCGTACTCGGCGACGAATATCGGAGTCGCCGGATTGGTGACGTTGAAGAGCATCATGGATGTGTCGTCAAGGCCGCAGGCAAAGAGCCAAGTGTAGCCTGTCACTGTGTCGGCCCATAGGAAGCTGTTGTGCGATCCATCGGGCGAATTGATCTCGGCCGGACCAAGGTGCGCCACCGGGACCGGATCTGCGGGGTTAGTGATATCCATCAGGGTGATCCCGGGGTTTGAGCCGGGGGCCCCCTGCGTCGAAGCGGCTAGGATGTTGCCCGCTATCTTCACGTCAAAGGGGCCGAAGTTCCCCTGGGCGGTCGTCGTGCCGTCCAGCGTGGCCTGCTCGTCGGTCACAACGGGATTTGCCGGATCGGACACATCGACAGCTTTCACGCGCAGGTCGTCTTCGGTGGGATCGAAGTTGAGCGAGCCGACATACGCAAAATTGCGTCCAGCATCAATGGCGACCTCGCTGTTCAACCCATTTGACGGCTCGCCGAGGGTATTGAACCCAACCCTCTCGAGATGTGGCTTGAACATTGGGGGGCCGGCCAGGGCAACTGTGGCGAGCAGTGCCAGAAGGAGAGCTGCCCCGATACTTCCAGCCAGGATTCTGAACCGCCTATGCATTTGAGTTCCCTCCGCTTATAGAGAATGGATTTGCGTTTGACTCAGGTTGATGAATGAAAGAATGTCTGTCGTCGGTTTCGCTAATGACCTCCTTTCATCTCCAAAGGTGCGACGGTGTGCGAATCGGTTTCAAACCCAGGTGAAATCACCCCACCGTCGAACACCTTCTTTATTCCGCTTTGTCTGGATCAGGGAAGGTACGCCGAGGGCGCTGACCGAGTCCTGCCAGATGGCAGCTGGTCTATGTCGTCCGAATCTTGAGCAGCGATTCCCCCACTCCTCGTGGTGCAATCTTACCCCATCGAACTCCTTCCTTTCAAGGGTCAGACAGGCATGCTAAGCAGAACTGCCTCGGATTGGAATGTGACTTTGGACCCATTTGGCGTAAGCCGCGTTGATTGGCCCGAGATCGGGCCGAGCCCCACTTCCAAGGCTGGGGTCTCTTGGGGATGGAACTGGTGGACGCAATTGCATGTGAGGCCCCTGAATCAGAAGGGGGAATAGCAGAGACTCCCGTGGGCTAGTCCACTGGATGGGAGGAACTGGTCTGTGGCTAGGAGGCTGCCTTCAGGGGGCTTCGAGGTCTGCCGTCGTTGTCTGAGGTCCGGGCCGAATTGACGCTAACTGGACCGCCCTCCAGATCGGCGTTGTCGATGAACGCGTCAACTGCGGCGGGGTCATACTCAGTACCCGAGCAATCCCGGACCTCTTCCAGGATCGCCTGAATCCACCTCGCCGTCTTATGGGGCCCGTCGGGCACCATGGCTTCAACTGCGTGGGCCAGGCAGAGGATGCGCGCCTCTAAAGGGATCTGTTCTCCAGAAGATGCCAGCTTTGGAATGATTGCTTTGCCTCGGCGAAAAATGCGCCCCTCAGAACCGGACTATCTTAGGGGCTCTGCTATTGAGCCTAGCTTAGGCAGTCCGGCGATCCTACAGCCCTCCGGCCGGTTGGAACCGTGACTTTGCGCCCCCGCCTTTCGGCAGGTTCTCCATTTCTTTGCCTAAGATATTCTCTTCCTCGACCGACGATCCACTACCGGAGTCGACATTGAACTGGTC
>CAYGCA010000036.1:0-3579 GCA_964348265.1 uncultured Anaerolineaceae bacterium
AGCTCATTTCGCCCGCCACTGTATGAAGCCCAGGCGGTACTTGGCGTAAACATCAACTACGGCGTTACAGAGTCACTGGAGTTGGTGGTTGAGGACCGTGCACTCAACCGGGTGGCCAGTTTGATCGAGGCCGATTCGACGCTGGCTCGTTTGCTTGAAGAGATCCCTCTTGCCGTGCGAGAGCGGCGGGGTTGGAGTGCGCCAGGCGACCTCCGTCCCTTCCTGCGCCTCGATCGAAGGCTGGCTGAGTGGAGTCTGGTGGCTGTAGACGAGGAGCCCGAGATAGCTGCATTGGTTGCTATGGAATGGTCAGAGGCGGCCCTGGGCGAACTCGACGTGGCTGTAGCGCATGCGTGGCGCGCCGTAGGACTACTTGATGGCCCTTTTGACGTCGAGTGCGAGAAAACTGGAACCGATCGTCTAGGTGAAGCTGTTTGGGAGTGTGTTGTAGAACCAACAAACCTGGATCCGCGGGCGCTTAGAGGAGAGATTCAGACCGAACTCGCTCAGAGCCGCGGGGTGTTGCCAATTGTCTCCTATGACCTTCTCAAAGCGGCTGTGCCGCCGCGCAAGCCCGTGGTTCGGGATCGAGGAACCACCATCTTGCTGGCAAGCTTGGCCGGATTGACGATCGGACTAGTCCTCAATCTCGTATGGCCCGACTTTGCACGCACTCCAGGCACGGGCCCCGAGGGCCTGTTCCTGGTCGACAGATCCTAGGGCCCAAAACGTGTTCTGGACGTCAATCGTCCTTGAATGTCTCAACCACGAGCCGCTGAGCACGACTTGCTCCCGAAGAATCTGGTGTGCATCGCTGACCGCTGATCTATGGAACGATAGATCACTTCAATTCCTGAACCCTTGAAGCCTCGGAGTAGGGTATCATGCCTGACAGCGGTCGGTACCTCATGAAGGTGGGCCGAATGGGACTGCAAGCTCAAAGGACGCTTCTGGCCTCCTATTGACAAGCATAGGCAACAGCAGGAAAGACCTTTGCAGGAGCCCACGAGATTCTCCTCTCTATTTCAAAAATCATGGCGGAGCCTAAACTGGATGCTCTGGGCTGCGTTGCTTGTCGCCGTTCCTGTGACCAGTTTCCCCTGGGTGGCGAGATTTACGCGTGGGAGCACCGTGAGCCCACTCTCGCTCGTGCCGCTTGCTCTGATGATCGTGTTTTGGCTGTTTCCCCATTTTCTGCGAGGCGGAGGGATCCCCATTCTCGCCTTACCCTTGCTTCTGTTTTGCCTCATCGCCCTCTTGGCGAGCTTGTTCTCTCCGTTATTGGGATTCTTGCCCTTTTTGGGTCAGGATGTCATTGCCCGTACTGCCCGGGCGATCATCACTCTAGCCATCGGAGTTTGTTTCTACCTTGTCGCGGCAAGGTTCCCGAACTCCGAGCGTGCGCTCCGCTGGAGCCTCCTCTTCCTCTCCATCGGAGCAATTGGCATGCTCATTTGGTCTTCCTACCAGGGCTATCTTGTATTGCAGGATTTGGATAGGCTTCCCTTTAAGGTCCGCGTCTTTCACCGTCTCCTTTCGATACGCGACCTGTTTACGTCCCGAGTGACGGGATTGGCGTATGAGCCGTCTTGGCTGGCCAATCAGTTGGTGGTCCTCTATATCCCGCTATGGGTGGCCAGCGTCGTGACCGGCTTTTCGGTTCTACCAGTCTGGCGCCGGCTTATCTCGGTTGAGCTGATCCTGCTTCTATGGGGGCTGGTGGTGCTTCTCTTCTCACTGTCAAGAATCGGAATCTTGAGCGCGTTTTCAATTTTCGGCAGCCTGGGAGTCTTTGCCACATGGAACTTGTCGGGAGGCTTCGTTAGACGAATTCGTGGTCGAAAACCTGTGTCAACCCTGGCAGGGTTTCGGGCCGCGATGAGCACCTTGCGTGTCGCTGTTCTTATTCTTTTCATGCTCAGCCTGGTGCTCCTCCTGACCGGTACTCTCTTCATAGCCGCCCAGTTTGACTCCCGCATCGCCCGCATATTTGAGGTGGACTACTTACGCCTGTTTGGGGACCCAGAGGGATCAATCTTCGAATTCGCCAACCAGCTGGCTTATGCTGAACGCCTAATCTACTGGAGCGCAGGATTTGCTATCTTCAGTGAGCATCCAATCCTGGGTGTTGGGCTGGGCAACTCAGGATTCGATTTTCGACAACAAGTTCCGTCCTTCGGATACCTCCTGCCAGAGATTATCCGCATACTTGACGGTTCGGCGCAGTTCCCTAATCCGAAAAGCCTTTGGATTCGCTTGCTGGCGGAGACTGGGATACTAGGTTTCTTGGCCTTCACGACCTGGCTGGTCCTGTTGGGCTCAACCGCGTACAGGCTCTACAATAGGGGGACAAAACCCTATTCTATGATCGGCTTGGCAGGGATTCTCGCCTTGGTTGCCCAGATCCTGGAGGGCTTTAGTCTGGACACTTTCGCCCTGCCTCAGCTGTGGATCATGCTTGGAATGTTGACAGCCGCGCACGCACTTGCATCCAGACCGGGCAAAGTGCCGGGAAGGTCGAAATGACGAGGCGCGTATCCATCGTTGTGCCATGCTACAATGAACGGCGCACGATTGGGTCCCTATTGCAGTCGATCAGTGACCAAACCTATCCAGTCAACAACCTGGAAGTTGTGATAGCAGACGGGATGTCGGATGACGGAAGTCGAGCCGTTATCCAAGAGTTCGCGCGAGATCACCCCGAGCTGGAAATCAGGCTCGTAGATAACCCGAAGCGGATTATTCCCTCAGCCTTGAACGCAGCCATCCAGCAAGCCGAGGGCGACATTATCGTCAGGCTTGACGCTCACTCTGTCCCCCATCGAGACTACATCGAGCGCTGCCTAGGAATCCTTATGGAAACCGGTGCCGCCAACGCCGGCGGAATATGGGAAATCAAGCCTTTGGAGGAGAGTTGGCTGGCGAGATCCATTGCCGCAGCTGCGAGCCATCCATTGGGGGCCGGTGATGCTCGCTACCGGACGAGCGGTCCGGCGGGTGAAGTCGACACAGTACCCTTCGGTGCATTTCGGCGCGAGTGGATCGAGAAGGTAGGTCCTTTCAACGAGGAACTGGCTACGAACGAAGACTACGAATACAATGTGCGTCTCCGCCAGGCCGGTGGAATAGTCTGGTTCGACCCTTCGATCCGCTCGATCTATTTCGCCAGGCCAAATCTTGCCTCGTTGGCAAAACAGTATCTACGCTACGGTTATTGGAAGGCCCAAATGGTTGTGCGCTTTCCCCGTTCGCTTCGATGGCGACAGGTGCTGCCCCCCCTGTTCGTTCTGGTCTTGATTCTCGTGCTCTTCTTGTCCTTCCCAATTCCGTCGTTCCGCCTGGTCTTGGCGCTACAATTAGGCGCCTATGCCTTTGTGACCCAGCTTGCAGGCCTAGGAGAGTCTTTCCGACGGCATGATCCCGTTCTCATTGTCGGAATGCCTTTGGCGCTGTGGATCATGCACCTGAGCTGGGGCGGGGCTTTTCTGTGGGGTTTGCTTGGATATGGCTCAAGAGAACGTGGCCGCTCCTCCCAAGGCTAGAAAACCCACTTGGCGAATACGGGTAGGGGAACGGCGC
>CAYGCA010000036.1:3589-7188 GCA_964348265.1 uncultured Anaerolineaceae bacterium
TGGCGATATCCTGGCCGCTTCTGTTGCTACTTTCGTTGCCCTCGGATTATGGGCACAACTGGATTATCTTGGCTTTTCCCTGGATTTCATCCGGGCTCGAGCTGCTTGGTTCATATTCCTCCCCCTCCTTTGGCCCCTTCTGATGGTTAATCTTTACGATATTCGCCGGGCCAGCTCCTGGCGCCAGACGGTCCGCGGCGTTCTTCTGTCAGCCGGGACCGGCCTGATCCTATATCTGCTTGTGTACTTTCGCTACGATCAACCGGGCTCGCTGCCCAGACGTGGTCCGGTGTATTTCCTCTTTGTGGTCGTCGGTCTTACGATTATCTGGCGCTGGATCTACTTGCGCGTTTTCACGGCGCCGACCTTCTTGAGGCGTGTGCTTATCATCGGAGCAGGGGAGAGCGGCCGGGCCCTCATAGGTGTCATAAAGGACATGCAATCGCCTCCGTTCCACCTCGTCGGTCTGATCGACGATGATCCGGCCATGAGTGGAAAGACAATAGATGGCACCCGGGTATTTGGCGGAAACTCCTGCCTGCTAGAAACAATCCAGAAGGAGGAAATCTCTGACCTGATTGTCGCCATCCTGGGCCCCATGAACGGGGCCATGTTCCAGGCTTTGTTGGATGCCCAGCAACTCGGGACCGAGATAACCCGGATGCCGGTTGCCTATGAGGAGATCCTCGGACGCTTGCCGATAAGGTACCTTGAGTCAGATTGGCTTTTGAGGTCGTTTGTTGACGATGTTCGTGTTAGCGCGCCCTATCTCCTCTTCAGACGACTGATGGATGTCAGTGGGGCGCTCGCCGGCCTGGGGGTTCTTACCATCTCCTTCCCCTGGATTGCACTCGCAATCTTGCTCGAGAGTGGTCGGCCCATCTTTTTTATCCAGAGACGTTTGGGGCAGGGTGGGAGGCCCTATGGGCTGGTGAAGCTGCGTACCATGCATCACGATGCTGAGGCCGATGGACAAGCGCATTGGGCGAGGGCCGGTGACCCGCGAACCACCGTTATCGGCAATATGCTGAGAAAGACGCACCTTGACGAGCTTCCCCAATTCTTAAATGTAATCAGGGGCGAGATGAGTCTCATAGGGCCTCGTCCTGAGCGCCCTGAGCTGGTGGCCGAGCTTGAGAAGAGGATCCCTTTCTACCGAGCTCGCCTGCTTGTCAAGCCGGGAATCACAGGCTGGGCCCAGGTGAATTATGGAAAGGGTGCCTCGGTGGAAGGGTCGGCTGAGAAGCTTGAATTCGATCTCTATTACATTAAGCACAGGAGCATGATTTTCGACATTTGGATCTTGCTGCGCACGTTCGGCCAGGTGCTTGGTTTTCGGGGGGTGTAGACTTGAGCATCATGCTGGTTACTGGTGGGGCGGGCTTCATCGGATCTCATCTGGTACGCGTCTTGCTACAAGAAGGGCATGAGGTGCGCGTATTGGACAACTTCTCGAGCGGAGCCCGCCGTAGTTTGACTGGAATGGAAGTCGAGTTGATTGTAGGAGATATCCGTGATCCATCCCTTGTGGAACGCGCCACCCAAGGGGTTGACACCCTTTTCCATCAAGCCGCACTTGTTTCGGCGAGCGTATCAATGACGGATCCGACCGAGACCTATGATGTCAACATGATCGGCTCCCTGAATGTCTTGGAGGCCGCCCGAAAAGCGGGTGTCCGGCGCGTTGTGCTGGCTTCAACGTGCGCTGTCTATGGAAACACTGCGCCGCCCGCAAGGGAGTCGGCTCCAACCACGCCTCTTTCACCCTATTCGGCTTCGAAGCTTGCCATGGAGCAGGCAGCGGACCTCTACGCCCGCGTCTACGGAACTCCAACCGTCTGCCTGCGCTATTTCAATGTATATGGGCCGCAGCAGCCCCTGGAATCAGAGTATGCAGCCGTCATCCCGAGCTTCATCCGGGCGATGCTTGCGGGGGAAGCGGTCTCGATCCATGGGGATGGCCTCCAAACGCGGGATTTCGTCGCGGTGCATGATGTGGTGCGCGCGAATTTGCTGGCGGCCGTGTGTGAAGTTGGGTCGGGTGAGGTTGTCAATATCGGCAGTGGCAGATCAGTCTCCATCCTGCATCTCGCCGAGCGTCTCGAGCGCCTATTACCCGGCTCTAAGTCCCCGCGTTTCGGTCCGCCCAGGCCTGGCGATATCCGCACCTCGGCGGCCGACTTGAGCAAAGCCAAGCAAGCGTTGGGATATCGTCCGGAATTCGGATTGGACCAAGGACTGCAGGCTACTATAGAATGGTTTAGGTCCAAGCAGACCCAAGAGCCGCAATGAGAGTCAAGCCACGCTTTCAGATCCGCAACCGAGTCCTGCTACTTGGCGATCTGGTACTGATCGTAACCTCCGCCCTTGCCAGCTTCGCCCTGCGGCTGGATCTCGGGCCGGTGTTCACAGCCTACCTGCCTTCGGCCTGGATGATGGTGATCATCGCGCTGCTGGTCAAGCCGATGGTCTATTATTTCTTCGGGCTCTATCGACGTTATTGGGTCTATGCCAGCACACGCGAGCTTCGGCTGATTGCGTTTGCCTCGACGGCTGCTTCGGTTGGAGTGGGGCTCTTTGTCATGCTGGTTCGCAGCTTGGGGGGCTTTCAAGCTGGCTTCCCCAGGCTCGTCCTGGTTATCGACTGGTTGCTCACGCTGTTCAGTGTGGGAGGCTTGCGGCTCACAGTACGCCTTCTTGCTGAAAGTGGACAGATCAGCCAGAAGGCCAATGGGCTCGCCCGTATCCGACGCGTGGTAGTCGTCGGTGCCGGAGACGCAGGCGCGCTTGTGGTCCGGGAGATGCAGCGAAATCCTCAACTGAACATGCTTCCGGTGGCATTCGTCGATGACGATGCAGAAAAGCGGGATAAGGAGATCCATGACGTGCGCGTCGCTGGAGAGCTCTCCGATCTGGCAACGGTCGTGGACAAGAGCATGGCCAACGAGGTCGTCATCGCCATGCCTACCGCCCCGGGCAATGTGGTTCGCCTGGTGACCGACGTCTGCCGCCGGCGGGGCATCCCCTTCCGGACAATGCCGGGGATGTATGAACTAATCGGCGGCAAAGTGAGCGTCAGCCGATTGCGCGAAGTGGACATCAGTGACCTGCTCCGCCGGGAAGCGGCCCGCATCGACGATGAGGTGGTTGGCCGTACTCTGACTGGAAAGCGAGTCCTAGTGACCGGGGCCGGCGGCTCGATTGGCCTTGAGCTTTGTCGCCAAATCGGGCGCTGGAGGCCGGCGCAGCTGGCCCTCCTTGGACATGGCGAAAACAGCATCTTCGACGCACTCCTGGACCTGACTGAGGTGTTCCCGGGATTGTCCATGGTCCCAATTATCGCTGACGTAAGGGATATCGACCGAATTCGAAATGTTTTTGACAGCTATCGGCCTCAAGTGGTGTTCCACGCGGCGGCCCACAAGCACGTGCCGCTGATGGAAGCCAACCCCGGCGAGGCGATCCGCAACAACGTCGGCGGAAGCGGCGGAGGCACCGCCACTTTGGCTGCAGGTTCGACGCTCGACGGCGGCGGCAACATCAACTTCAACAATCTCAGCCTGGTGCTCAACGGCGCCTATTCGCCGGGCAGCTCGCCG
>CAYGCA010000036.1:7198-16753 GCA_964348265.1 uncultured Anaerolineaceae bacterium
CGCGGCGGCCCACAAGCACGTGCCCATGATGGAGCTGAATGTCGAAGAGGCAGTCACTAACAACGTACTGGGCACAAAGAGCGTTGTCGAGGCGGCTCGGGCATTCGACGCGGAGCGCTTGGTATTGATTTCGACCGACAAAGCCATCCAGCCGTTGAGCGTGATGGGAGCCACCAAGCGGTTGGCCGAAATGGTGGTGCGCGATGCGGCCGAGCGGACCGGGCGCGCTTTCGTGATAGTCCGGTTCGGAAATGTCCTAGGGAGCCGGGGCAGCATTGTTCCGATCTTCAAGCGCCAAATTGCCCGTGGGGGACCCGTAACGGTCACTCATCCAGAGATGAGACGCTACTTCATGACAATTCCGGAAGCAGTCCATCTCGTGCTTCAAGCGGCCGGTATGGGGGAGAGCGGAGACACTTTCGTACTCCGCATGGGAGCACAGATACGCATCTTGGATCTCGCCGAGGACCTAATTCGGCTTTCGGGCCTTGAGCCCGGCAAAGAGATCGAGATCGTTTTCACTGGCATTCGTCCCGGCGAGAAACTGAGCGAGACGTTGTGGGAAGACGGGATGGACCATGAGCCCACCGATCATCCGGATGTACTCATCGTTGAGAAGGAGCTTTCGCTTTATGGCGCCGAACTCCAGGTAACCATAGATGAGTTGGTGCGTCTGGCCAAGGAAGGCGATGATCAAGCGATCATGGGACTACTCAGCGAGCGTGTGCCGGGCAGCCTTATTGGACAGGCCCCTCCCCCCGATTTGACCTCCGTTCTTTAGGTCGCTCCGCGTATGAGAGTCCAGGAATAGGATAGGAATCGTATTGCCCGTAGGGAGGCCATCGGCATTCTCCCGCGAACTGCAAGAAAATTGTCTGAAAGGAGTGCCCGGGCAAGATCAATGAGCCGAAGTGGTCGCGGCCACTCGAAACCTACACGTCTCTCTGGACATCTGTGCGAACGCAGCCCAAAGCGCTGCGGGGCGCAAAGGGGAGCTGAACCGAGAGAACCGCCGGATCTAGCGCCCATCACGGTCCAAGCCAGACCGGGCCGTCATCCCCATCGGAATTGCTGGGCCGCATGCCGCCTTCCGGAGTCGCAGGGTCCAGAGTCCGGGAGGCCGCAGGCTTTTGTAGTAGAATCCAGCGAACTGCGCCCAGGAATCAACCACCTTTACCCGGAAACCCAGACCGATTGTCATGCGGCCGAACCAAGTAGTCACTTACCCCAGTGCGCTCTGCACCTGGAGACACAATATCCTGCCCAGATCCTTTCCAATCCATCCTTTCCTTTTTGCGCTCTATCCTGTCCTCTCCCTCCTGTCGCAGAACATTGGCGAAGTTCAGGTCTCGGAGGCCTTCCGTTCCACCCTCGTAGTGCTGATCGGGGCGGCATTCCTGCTCCTGACGCTGAGGATGGTCATACGGAATTGGCAAAAAGCTGCAATTCTGACTTCTTTCTACATGGTCTCGCTGTGGCGGCAACCTGGTTGTTTGTAAAGCGAATTCGCAATCAAGCGCGCGCCACAAGGCTGCTCAACCTCGTGGCAGCGTTTTCCGTGGTCCTTCCCGCCATTACCGTTGGGGAATACCTGTACTATTCTCGAGTTGAGGCCTCTGGACCGACCCCCGCGCCCAAGACCGCCCAGACTCGCTCGTTGGTTGGTGCTGACGATTCATATCCGGATGTCTACTACATCATCCTGGATGCTTATGGAAGGGCTGATTTCCTGGAGGAGCGTTATGATCACGACAATTCCGAGTTCGTTAACTTCCTTCGCGATCGAGGCTTCTTTGTGGCCGAGAAGAGTCGAACCAATTATGTGTGGACCTCTCTGTCCTTAGCATCCTCATTGAATATGGATTATCTTCAGGACCTGGGTCTAGAGGTCACCCTGAGGAAGTATCCCTCGGGCATGGAAGAACCGATAAAGCGAAGCAGGGTTCGTCATTTGCTGGAAAGCTCCGGCTATCTTACGGTCGCCCTGGCGTCCGGCTATCGTCCTACGGAACTCTTTGATGCGGATAAGTACCTCATCCCTGATATGGGGATCGTGGAGCGGCTCCAATCATACGGGGCGTTTAACGCTTTTGAGGGTCTTCTCCTGCACACTTCTGCCGGCCTGATTCTGGTGGATCTGGATCAGCTTCGAAACACCCCCGTCAGCAATTTCATTGTCCAGAGGCTGGAGTACCCGAAGCGGATGCAGCGCCAAATCATCCTGGCGTCGTTTGACCATCTGGAGACTGTATCCGACATCCCCGGCCCAAAGTTTGTCTTCGCTCACATCATCTCGCCCCACAAGCCCTACTATTTTGGGCCAAACGGCGAGGATGTACTAAACGCGGAGCCATTTACTCTGGCGGAGACAGGAGCAGCACCTGGTGGTGAGCACGGTTTGCGCTATCGAGACCAGCTTGTCTACGTCAACACGAGGATTCAGGCAATCATTGACGCTATCCTCTCTCGATCTGCACATCCCCCGATAATCGTTCTCCAAGCCGACCACGGCCCGGGTATCGGCATGGATTGGAACAGCCCCGATGAAGCCTCCCTACTGGATAGAGCCTCGATTCTGAACGCGTACTTTCTTCCCGGGGATTGCGGCGACCGTCTGTATCCTTCTATCACCCCGGTGAACACCTTCAGAGTGATCATGAGCTGCTACTTTGGGGTATCGCTTGACCCACTTGAAGACGTTACCTATTTCAGCAACGCCCGCGTCGAGGCTGCCTACGACTTCGTAGTGCTCGAAGAGATGCTGGACTGAGCAAGTCCGCCTGACAGTGATCTGCGCGGTCGACTGTCCTAATCGACCAGCGCGCTCACCAGGCTTGAGCGCGGTCGGACCACCCAGCAATCCATGGCAATCTGGGACGCAGCCCTCACCTCGGATCCCAAGATCGGCTTAGGTGGGTTCTATTGTCCTTTGATCCCTTGGGAGTCCTTGCAGCGAATCTCAGCCTACATTCCTGGCGGGCCTAGGCTCGGGGGTTAACCTTCCTTCGCGCCAGGATTTGCTGAGCGACATACATGAGCGCAATCCCCGAGAGGCTCGCGGCTATCCCCAGAGTGAACAGGTAGCTGGGATCAGCTTCTCGGACAATCTGCAGATCGGTGGCCAAAGGTGTGGCGGGAAAGATGTCCTTGATCAGCTCGACTCGCCATATCCTTGCATGCTGAACCAGGTCGTGAACGAGGATCAGGAAGAGCGCGAGGTACGCAAGCCCCTCCGGGGCCGACCTCTCGCGACTTGAAAGCCACTCCTGGCCTTTCAAGCTCGCAAGCACGATCAGCGTGACGGCGGTCATGATCAGGAATCTTGATGGCACGCGTTCATGGGAGATCAAGGGCAGTGGAATCTGTCGGACGAGAGTGTAGATCGAACCCAAAGATAGAACACTGAACACCGACGCCGGAAAGAAGTAGACGAAGAAGTTCGCCTTGAGCTGGTCAGCGGGCGACTGATCTCGGACGTAGAGGTAAAGGCCAAAATACAGAAGTAGGAGAAAGCCCACCACGCCGAGATACATGTCATATTCCCAGCGCGACAGGGCTCCTTGGACCGGATCGGACGGAAGTCCCAAAGTCACCAGACCCGAGAGCAGATGCGCAAACGAGGGAAAGCCGGGAAAGGACCGTGCGCTTGCCTCCCAAAATTCCAGGCCGGCTGGAATGACCCTAAAGGCGCCGAGCCACACCGCGAGGACGACTGCTTTCGTGATCGGCAATCGCCCGGAGCCTGCCACTAACCAGACCAGGGCCAGGTAGAAGATGCACCAGGCAAAGATATGAATAGAGCCCTGAAGCAAGATTCCAAACAATATGAGTCCCATCCACAGATGCCAGGTGCTTCTTGGTTTGTCTTCACGCAGCTTCAGCAGGAGCAGAAAGAAGAAGGGGAGGAAGTAATAGCCGACCCACATTGAATGGCCGACAGCTATCTGAGCGGTGATGTGTCCGTTCAGGCTGAAGAGCATGACGGTAAAGCCAAACACGAGCGGCGAAAGGCGATAGCTGCGCCCCAGCAGCAGGCAGCCGACGAAGCCCAGCGTGAAGTGAAGCCAGGTGTTGACAAGAATGAACCTGCCAATCCCCATGAAACTCAGGAGCAAAATCTGAGGCGAAAGAGAGGTTTGGGGGATCGCAAGGAAGCGGCGGGTGGCGTAGGCGGCCGGTGAGGTGTGGAGAGGCAGGCGGCCGCTGCGGATCGCTTCTTGCAGGATCGTGTAGAAGCCCCATTCCTGGTTCCAGTCGTGTGCTTCGAAGGGAATTTCTCCCCACCCTAAGAAGAACCCCCAAACCAGCATCCCAATCACGTAGAGGGCCAGCATCCATCCCCATTGCAGCCAGCGATTCAGTCCCGTCAGTCTTTCCGTCTGTGAGGTCAGGATCACCCTAAGGAACTGGCGCCCAAGATTAGCCGCGAGCAACTCGGCCCTTCGCAGGCCTTCCATCATTCAGCAAGTCCTCTCCCGCCAACGGGATCCCCGGCCGCCCGGTCGGGACCGACCCATCCTGAGTCTGGCTGCAACAGGGGGGCCTTTGAGTTCGCAGGCTTTGAAAGAAGATCGAAACTCGACTAGAAGAGCAATCATTCGATTTAGTGCTTTGAGTAGTCTGGGTGACGGCCCGACTAGCTGAGCCGGAGAAAGCTGGTGGCGAAGAACCTCCCCGTCCGGATGGGGGATCGCGGCTGTGCCAGAGGCAAGCTTCTTCGTCCCATCGCTCTCTAGAATGACATGAGCCCTTCCCTACTACCCTAACGTTCTACCCGGCTGCTCGAGCTCGAGCGGTTCTTCCAGAATGGACACCAGGAGCGCAACAGCGTTCTCAGCGTCGTTCAAATCCACCATTTCTGAGGGTGTATGAATGTACCGGCATGGAATGGAAAGACAGCCCGAGGGAACCCCGGCGCGGGCCAACTGGATGGCGGCGGCATCCGTCGTTCCTGACTCGAGCACTTCAAGCTGATAGGGGATGCCGGTTTCCTCGGCTCGCTGCACCATTAATTCGACGATGCGGGGATCCGACATCATCCTCGAGTCCCGCACTTTTATGGCCGGCCCCTTGCCTAGTTCGATCGCCATCTTTAGGCCCTTGGGTGTATCCCCGGTTCGAGTTACATCGACTGCAATCCCTATGTCTGGGTTCAGACCGAATGCGGACGTTCGTGCGCCGCGCAGACCTACTTCCTCTTGGACGGTAAATGCAAACTGAACCTCATTCGGCGTTTCTCCCAGTTGGTGAAGGGTTTCCACCAGGACGGCGACTCCGATTCGATCGTCCATGCTTTTGGCAACTAATCGGTCCGCCAATTGAACGAACGGGCGCTCGAAGGCCCCGCTGTCCCCAACACTCACTGGGCATTCCTGGCGTGAGGTGACGCCGAAATCGATGAAGAGCCGATCCAACTCGGCAGCCCTTGAGCGGTCCAGCGGGTCCTCGATGCCTATGATACCCACGATGCCGGAATGGAAACGCACCCGGTGACCGACAAGCGTCTGCAAATTGAGGCCGCCAATGGGTTGAAACCGGGCAAAACCGTTCTCGTCAATGTGTGAGAGGATAACCCCGATCTCGTCCATGTGAGCTGCGAGCATGACTTTGGTCCCCCCGCCGGGATTCCTAATCGCATGCACCCCGCCGAGGGGAGAAAGGGCGATCTCATGTGCGTGGCCTTCGATCTTGGACAGAACCAAGGCGCGCACTTCGTCCTCTCGGCCAGAAGGGCCGTAGGCCTCAACCAGTTCCTTGACAAGTTCCTTCATCTGAGCCTCCTGGGGTTTCTGCTTCAGATGGTCCTCCAATCATATCCGACAGGGTGGTCCAACAGCGAAACCTTGTGCCACGCGGTCTCAGTCCAGGACGTCCTGAGCTCCGTGCGAGTCTACTAGTCCAGCCTCGGCCCCCTCACAAGTCCTGGAGCAGATTCACCAACCGGATCCCCCAACCGGTCAATCTGAATCCTCTATGCTCTGGGGCAGTCAGAAGGCGTTCACAGTCCGAACTAGATGCTCCGGACGTCGCTCATCATCCCTCTTCTTACATTCAGCGTCTCTTGGCCCTGGTTTTGGAAAGGGTCATCGGAGAGTCGACCGGCGCAGGCGTGAAAGCGCGGCATGCGTCAGCCGGACGGAGGCCCGCCAGTCGTGTAGGCTTGCGATACTCGCCGGCGTATGCAAGTAGCGGGCGGGAACTGACAGCGAAATGCTTGGAATCCCCTCCCGGGTAAGATGAATCGAGCCGGCGTCCGTCCCCCCGCTGCCCGGCTGCCGGATCTGATAAGCGATGCCCTCCTCCTCGGCAGTTCGGACGAAGAGCTTGAGAAGACGAGGGTCAGCGATGGTTGCCCGATCGGAGATATAGATTGCAGGTCCTTTCCCCAAAACTGTGTTGTAGGCCACGTTTTCATCGCCCTCCCAGGTTGGCAAATCCATGGCCGGTGTGCAATCAAGGGCGATTGCAGCCTCAGGTTGAAGGCTGAACGCTGCGATCCTAGCCCCGCGCAAACCCACCTCCTCCTGCACCGGGAAGGCCGCCAAAAGGTCTAGATTGGGGGGTGGATTCCGGACCAGCTCGATGAGCGTTGCAACTCCAACCCGATCATCGAGAGCCTTACCCCGGATGGTCGAACCCAAGGGGGTGAATGCGGTGGCGAAAGTTCCACGATCTCCGAGTCCGACTTTTTCCCTGGCCTCCTCCTTTGAACTTGCCCCCAGATCAATTCGCAGGTCCTCGACCTTCGGGATCCGCTTAAGTTCCTCAGTCTTCGCCAGGTGTATCGGCTTCGCACCTATTACCCCTGGCTGTCGGTCCGCTCCAAGCCAAACCGGTTTGCCGAGAAGCTGTCGCTCATCGAGTCCACCAACGCTTTCGAATCGCAAGTAGCCGTCGCTGTCGATATCTGTGATCATGAAGCCCACTTCGTCCATATGAGCTGCAACCATGACCCGCACGCGGTTGCGGCCGCGGCCTCTGCGCGTGGCCAGTAGATTGCCCATGGCGTCGACCATGAGATCGTCTGCGATCGGCTCGATCTGTTGGCGAACCATTTTGCGCACGGCGCCCTCATCACCCGAAACGCAGACTGCCTCGCTCAGTGAACGAAGTAGCTCAAGGTGGGCCTTGGTCACGCGTGAGGTTGGAAGAGCTTGGGGGGCCACGACCTAGTCCCAGACTATCGTCTCGAGAAAATCGGCCTTCAATCCAGCGGCAAACTCTGCCAAGAGCCGACCTGCTCGACGGATATCAGTCATGGCGACGACCTCCACCGGCGTGTGCATGTAGCGGAGAGGGATGCTTACCAAGCCGGTTGGTACGCCTTCGGCTGCGATCTGGAGCGCATATGCATCGGTTCCAGAGTGCTGGGGCATGACTTCCTCTGTAAGGGGAATCTCAACCCTGTCGGCCGCCACCTTGAGCGACTCGAAAACCGAAGGATGGAGGTTGGGCCCCCAGCCATTGGTGGGGCCTTTCCCGAGCGGGAAAACCATGTGCTCAGGGATGCCGGGACTGGCGCCAAAGGTGACGTCAATAGCAACCGCCACGGAAGGGCGCAGCGAGTAGCCTGATGTGAAGGCGCCTGCCATGGATTCCTCTTCCTGGGTCGTAGCGACTGCGACGACATCCCACAAGTGCTGACGCAACTGAAGTTCTTCCAAACAGACCGTAAGCGCCGCAATCGATGCCCGATTGTCAAGAGAATGCCCGACGAGAGTTCCCTCGTTGAGCTGAAATGGCTCCTGAGCGAAACTGATGAGATCGCCAGGTCGAACTTTGGCCTGAACCTCCTTTGCGGGCAGCCCAGTGTCGACCACCAGATGCTGGAGGCCTACCGGTCCGCCCCTTGCCGAAGCCGGGAGGCAGTGAGATGGCAGGTGAATGATCATGCCCGGAAGGTCTTCGCGACCATGAACCGTGACGAGTTGACCTGGGAGAACACGAGGGTCCAGTCCTCCTACCTCGGTGAGGCGCAGGAAGCCCTCGACGACTTCGGTCGCCATCATGCCGATGGAATCCATGTGAGCAGCAAACATGAGAGTGGGACGCGGTGCTTCCCCGGAGCCTACTTTCCGGGCATGCAGACTGCCCAAGTGGCTGGCGCCAATCTCGTCGACCAGCGGCTCCCATTGCGTATGAATCCGTTCACGAACCTTCGTCTCGTGACCCGAGAGTCCGGGGAGTCGGAGCAGCTCCCTAAGGAAATGAAGCAGGTCTTCAGACATCGATTGGAGCCAACCCCCTTTCATTGTTGTAATGGGTGGGCCAACCAAGCCACCCGTGAACCTCCAGAGCGGCAGTGCGACGAGACTCTGAGATCGATTGCGGGCACAACTTGCCTACAAGGGTCCAGCGGGATCCTTTGTCCGCGTCTGCCAATCCACCACAGCCTCCCGGTAGGGAGGTCCGGGTCACTCCCTTAAATATAGCCGAAACTGGCCGATATCTGTCTAGGGAAAC
This sequence comes from uncultured Anaerolineaceae bacterium, assembly GCA_964348265.1. Taxonomy (GTDB): domain Bacteria; phylum Chloroflexota; class Anaerolineae; order Anaerolineales; family E44-bin32; genus JBFJVD01. The sequence goes on from CAYGCA010000036.1 coordinate 15,662, forward strand.
CAGTCCGGCCCCAGCTCGATACAGGTGAATCTGCGCAGGCCTGAGCGGGACCGTTGCGCATAGTCTGCCTCTCCCTGAGACCCTGGGCCGATGTGATAGCCGTCCAGGAGGAGAGGATAGATGTCACTTTGGCGGGGGAGGCATCCCGCATACACTAGGTAATATCGAGTCTGCCTTCGAGGTCTGTGTCCGCAAAAAGCTTAGGTTCTCTTCCACTGTTCAAAGGATTGCCACAGCGAGATCTTGCCGTGCTTGACGGATTATTTCGGCGCGAGTCGTACCCCGCAGGAGCTCCCGTCTTTGTACAAGGAGATCCGGCCAACAAGATCTACGTCCTTCTTTCCGGTCAAGTGGAGATTCGCTTCAAACCGGACGACGCGGAGACCCTCACCGTCGCGGTGCTGGAAGCAGGGGGAGTGTTTGGCTGGTCGGCAGGCCTCGGCCGCAAAGAATATACCTCTGGCGCCATTTGCACGCAGGATACCAGGCTCCTCAGCGTCGAGGGGGCTGCTCTCCGACAACTGTGTGAAGTCCGGCCTGAGACAGGTGTCTTGATACTGGAGCGCTTGGCGAAGATCATTGCCCGCCGGCTTGACAGCACCAATCAATACATTGTCGAGATGCTCCGGCAAGGTTTGGACATTGCGTAGGAGGCAGATACCGCCTCCCTTGTTGCTGCCCCTCGCAACATCCACCCACACACAACTCTGCCGTGCCAGATTTTGGAAAAGCGAGCGCGCTCTTGGAAGCAGAAGAGGGTGGGTCAGACTGGAGGGATGAACCGCAAGGTCGACTTGGCCGTGTGATGTTCGGACTGGCTCTTCTTCGTATGTGCGAAGACCGCTGAGGCCGGGCCCGTCCCCAGGAATAGGGACCCTTGTTCCGACGCCCCGGTCTTGCGCTGATAGCCGGGAATCCGGGTCACCATCGGTGGTCGCCCCAGGCTCTGAGGGCTGCTCCTCTGGACTCATGTCCTCCTCATTCAGATATCGCGAGATGCTCTGAGGGCCAAAAAGGGCCGAGGATTACGCCGGACGCGTCAGGCTGACCTCCTGTCACTTCAAGGGAGGTGTGAGGACGGACCTTCATCTT
>CAYGCA010000036.1:16763-18270 GCA_964348265.1 uncultured Anaerolineaceae bacterium
CGCGGTGCCATCGTGCCGGCGGTTCGCCTGAGCCCCATCGTCTCCATGGTACTCTTCGCCGCCGGCTTCTTCCTGCAGCTGCAGCCCCTGCTCTAGAGCCGCGAGATGCTTGGCCAGCATCGAGCTCGGGCTTGGAATGACACTTTGCCACCTACATTTTGAGAGAGCCTAAGCCTGCCCTGGCAAGAAGCCTCGCCCTGCTCCTTAGCCTCTCGAATTGGACTCCCGTTTGGCGGGGCTTGTTTTCAGCCCGGGTCTGCCGGTCGCGTATGGCCCTAGCTCTTCTTCTCCCGAGTCTCCCTCCCTAGGTTAACCGCTATGGGCCCGCGGGGACGTCAATTGCGGGAGATCACTGAAGTGGTCAACGGGGTCTCTGTAGGCGGTAGTGTCGGCGCAGGCGACCCGGTAGGTCGAGGTGTCTCCGTTGGCGTAACTGGTGTGTTGGTGGCGGTAGGCGTATTGGTGGCCGTACGAGTTGGAGTAGGTTCTGGGGTTGGAGTTGCGGTCTGGGAAGGGGTCATTGTCGGGGTAGCCGATGGTGGTACAAATGGGGTCGATGTAATTGTCGGTGAGAGGCTCGCAGTCAGTGTAGGAGAAGGAACTTCCGCCGTCTCGGTCATTGTGGTGGTCGTTGTTGGCGTCTCGGTCGGGGTTGGGGGCACAGCGCGCCGATCAGGAGCACGACTTAGGGCTACCAACCCCATGCAGTAACAAGGGATTGTGGTTAGGATGATCCCAATTAGGATCGTATGTAGTGGCCGGCGCAAAAGCACCGGTTCAGTTCCAAAAGCCATGGGTGCTGTCCCGGCGATAATAGCAGGATTGGGGGCCTTCAGCAAGCCCAGCTCTTTCGCTGGTGGAATGACTTTTGGCTGAAGTTTTGTGGCCGAAGCTAGCGGCTGTTGTCCGGCAGGGTGGCATGGCGTATAATCTCGACCTGCGGCTTCCGGCCAGCGCATCTGGAGACACCAATTTGAGCGGAGTAACCCTGAGACCTTCCCGCGCAGAGCACCTCTTCCGTCTCAGCCGAATGGCCGAGGAGATCCGTGATCAATTGGCGAGTTTCGAGAGGTTGCACCAGGGCGCTGGTCTGAGTCTTCCTTCGGGCGTGCTTGAAGGCCTAAGTCAGGTCAGCGGAGCGCTCCAGGCACTGCAACGCAGAGTCCAGGAAAGCGAGCTGGAGAGGCGCAACCTGCGAGCCCTGGCAGAACTAGGACAGGTCATCAATTCCTCCCTGGAACTCACGACTGTTCTCAATGAAGTGATAGATACCACCATTCGCCTGACCGGGGCTGAGCGGGCATTCCTGATGCTTGGCAATGAAAAGAACGAAATGGACATTGTCGTAGCCCGTAACTGGGAGAGGGAGTCGCTTGAACAAACTGAAATTGAGGTCAGCCGTACAATTATCCTGAGAGTCCTCTCTCATGGGGAAGCGATCCTCACGACTAACGCCAAGGCCGATCCGCGTTTTGGAAGCCAGGACAGCATCGTGGCCTACAACCTG
>CAYGCA010000036.1:18318-21811 GCA_964348265.1 uncultured Anaerolineaceae bacterium
AGTGGCGCTTGAAAACGCCCGCCTGTTTGAATCCGTGCGGCGCACGCTCGATGAAGTCACAGAATTGAAGAACCTGATGGAGGACGTCTTCGCCTCGATCGCCAGCGGCGTGATCACGGCCGACTTCGACGATATCGTCACGCTTGTCAACCGGTCGGCAGCCGCGATTTTGGATACCCCCAGGGAAACCCTTGTGGGAAGCTCGCTGCGTGAACTGTTGCCGCCGCTCTCCCCGCAATTACAGGACAAGGTTGCTCAGGTCAAGGAACGTGATGAGCGCTTCGTTGGGCTCGAGGTCGAGCCAATCCTGCCCCAGCGCGGACTGGTCAATCTGAGCTTGAATATCACACCTTTGAAGACCGCGGAAGAGACGACAAGCGGTGTGGCGATCGTGCTGGACGACCTCACCGAGAAGCGCCGCCTGGAGGCTCAAAGGCGGCTGTTCAAGAGAATGGTGTCTCCGGCGGTTGTCGAGCAGCTTGATCCAAACAGCTTGAAGCTCGGAGGCCAACGGGCCTACATCACCACACTTTTCGCCGATATTCGCGGGTACACATCTTTCAGCGAAGGCACGGATCCGGAGAGCTTGGTGAGCATTCTCAACCGCTATCTCGCAGCTGCCGCGGAAGCGATACTCAGCGAAGATGGAACGATCGACAAATTCCTGGGAGATGCGGTTATGGCCTGGTTTAACGCGCCGATCCCGCAGGCGGATCATACGATGCGGGCCGTGCGGGCTTCGCTCGCGATCCGGGATGCAGTCAGAGAGCTCCACAAGCAGTTGCCGCCGACTTTTCGCCTCTCACTCGGCATCGGAATCCATTACGGTGAGGCTCTGCTCGGCCTGGTAGGGACTCAGGAGCGGCTGGAGTACACGGCCGTTGGTGATAGCGTAAACATCGCCAAGCGGCTTCAAGAAAACGCCGAGCCTGGCCAAATCCTGATAAGCCGGGCGGCTGCCGCGCGCGTCCGGGCCTGGATTGAGGTTGAGGAAGTCCCTGCTATCCTTGCGGAGGGTAAGGAGAAGCGCATCAGGGTTTTTGACCTCAGGGGTTTGATCCCCCGATAGCCTGGGAAGCCAACGCGCATATTGCAGAGCCTGTTCAGATTGACAGGCATGTTCCTGGTTTAGCCTTTGCCTCAATCCCTAACAAGGGCTACGGCTCAAACGGCCCTTAATGGGCTCCTCCAAGGTTGCGTCATGCCTCGGGGCTGGTTCGGCTCCCAATAGGCTCCTGGGAATAGGGTTGTCTGGTTTCTATTCGATGGTTTGAAGGGTCTGAATGCGGCCGCGGGCTCGCATCCAGCCCAGCAGATGACCTGCAAGCAGCGTATAGAGCCAGTACAAGGCCGGGCGGACAGGATAATCCCAAGCGCCGACCGTACGGACAAATGTTGCCCCGAAACCCTCCTTAAACCGGTACACACCCCACATTCTGTCGCCTCGATTCAACTCATCCGGTGCACCCCAGAAATCATAGCGAGTACAACCTGCCTGCTTGGCCCAGCGGATCGCTTCCCATTGAAGAAGGTGGTTAGGCATTTTTTCGCGATGGACCGCGCGCGACATTCCATGCAAATACCAGGCGGTCGCGCCAAACTTGAAGACGACCAAGCCGGCAACCGGTTCGCCGTTGACTTCCGCGACGAAGGGCTGCGCCATGCCCGCCTCAAGGAAAGAACTCCAGAGATCCAGGTAATAGTCGCGTTTGCGGATACTGAAATCGTCCCGAATGGAGGTTTCGGCGTACATCTTATACAGCAGGTCAAGGTCTTTGAGATCACCTCGCCGTGCTTTGACACCCCTGCGGGTTGCCAGCCGTACGTTGTAACGAGTCTTCTGCTTCATTCCTGCCAGCAGATCATCTTCGGAGGGCTGCAGATCGAGCATGAGCGTGTTCCGAAACTGGATCTGGTCGCGCGACGGTCGCCAACCCTCGTCTCTCAGAGACGAAGCCACGGTCTCTCCCGGCAAAGTCGAGCTGTCCGTCGATGATTCTGCCGGGCCGTAGCCCAAGACGACCTCAGGGTCGAGCTTTAGGAGGAATGCCCTTTGCTGTACGGCGATCGCTGCAAGATCCCTCAGAATCCTCCGGTGCAGGTCTGCATCCGACCAATCCAGCAAGGGTCCTCTAGGGCAGTAGAGGAGAGTGGAATGGGCGGGGATGCCTGGGAGGCGGACATCTCGGCCAAGAATCTGTGCGGCAGCCAGGACCTCCCGTCCCTCTCCGTACCAGGCAGCGCGCTGAGCACGCCAGCCGTATCTCGCCTTGAACTCCCCCCATTGCCAGGATTGGAGCAGGTGGGTGCCCGCGAAGCCTGCCAGCATTTGGTTCCAATGCTCGTCGTTCCTAACGGAGACCGGACCAGTAATCATGGTTCTCTCTGGGGCCATGCGAGGTAGAGGCGGTACGCAAGGTCGAGTGAACGCTTGTAGGGTCGGTCCCAAGCGCCAAGCGAGCGCGCAAGTTTCCCACCGAAGCCGCGCTTGAAGCGGTAGACGCCCCAGAGTCCGTCGCTTCGGAAGGCAAACTGGTCTTCAAGGATTTCGCGATCTGCGTCTGGAACTCCCCACAGGTCGTAGGACGTACAGCCGCGGCCACGGGCCCAGCGCATGGCTTCCCACTGCAGTAGGTAGGTTGGCATGCGTTTGCGTTCGAGATTTGTGGATGCCCCATAAAAGTACCAGGCGCGCCTGCCTCGGGCGAAGGCCATAACTGCTGCCAGGGCTTGCCCCTCAAATTCGGCGACCAGGAGTTCGCACTCGCCGGTGGGATGGAAGAGCTCATAGGCTCGCTGGTAGTAAACGGGGGCATGAACCCCGAATCTGTTTCGCTCCGCTGTTTCCTGGATCATCTGGCCGAAAACAGCCGCGTCTTCCCACGCCCGAACCGTGACACCGCGTCTCGCCGCGAGGCCGATGTTGTAGCGGGTCTTCTGACGCATGCGCGCCAGAATCTCTTCCTCCGTGCCCTCCAAATCAACGATCAGGGTGCGCGGCGGCTGGATCTCGTGTCGGCTCTGGCGAAAGCCGTGCTGCCTCAATTGCCTTGGCTGCACCGACTGCTGGTCTTCATCAGGCTCAATCTTCAGCAAGAAGACATTCCGCTCTCGGCAGAGCTTGTCAAGTCGAGGGAGGAGGTCCGGGAGCCAATTCCCCAGGGGCCCTTTGGGTACGTAAGCTAATGTCAGGCCCAGTGGAAGACGGCGAAAGAGCACCTGAGCCCCGCACTTGTCGGCCTGTATCCTTTCCGCTGACCAGCCAAAGGATGATTTGAGTTCGCCCCAGGCCTCGGCCTGAAGGACATGAGCTTGAGGGAAGTTGGAAAGGAAGACGGCCCAGCTTGGGGAGGTGGAGCTGGCGTTCACGCGGCGATTATACCATTGGGAGGGGACGGTCCCAGGCTGTGAAACCGGGACAGCTGGGCTTTGACGGTCGCCTCCAATCGTGATAGACTTCACGGCAATGAGCCGGAGGCTCTCGAGATTTCCT
>CAYGCA010000036.1:21973-25653 GCA_964348265.1 uncultured Anaerolineaceae bacterium
TCCTAAACCCAGCCTTGACCGGAGGACCCTGAATGCTCCAACCCTGGATCTTCATTGCCCTCTTCTTGTCGGCCGCCTTCCTCTTTGGAGCGCTTCCGATCGTGGCAGCCCGCCTCTTCGCTCCCCGGAAGCCGAATTCCCTCAAGCATTCCACGTACGAATGTGGGATTGAAACGGTGGGCGAAACGTGGGTTCAGTTCAAAGCCCAGTACTACGTTTACGCCCTTATCTTTGTGATCTTCGCCATTGAGGCCGCCTTCCTCTTCCCTTGGGCCGTGGCTTACAGTCAACTCCAGCTCTACATGATCCTGGAGGGGGTTCTGTTCATCATCATCCTGGCCGCCGGTCTTCTCTACGCCTGGCGCAAGGCGCTCTCGAGTGGATCTAAGGAAAAGCATAGCCACCAGTGGGTCTGATGTGAACTCAGCATCGGCCTTATACCCGTCCGCCGATCGGGGGATACGCTATGGGATTTAGCTGGAATGATCCCTTCGGGTGGATAGGCTCGTTCCTCAAGAGCCTTTTGCTCGGCTTCGGCCTTCCGGGTGCCCTCGTCGATGTGATACTCGCACTATTGGGCGCTGTTGTTATGGTGGGGATCGTTCTTACCACAGGCGCTATCGTCATAATTTGGATTGTGCGAAAGGTCAGCGCCCGCATCCAGGATCGTTTCGGTCCGAACCGGGTCGGTCCCTTCGGCCTTCTGCAGAACGTCGCCGATGCGGTCAAGTTGGTGACCAAGGAGGACATTACTCCGGAGGGGGCCGACCGAGTCGTCTACAACCTGGCACCGCTTCTGGCGATCTCGTCGGTCGTTGGCGTTTGGGCTGTCGTGCCCTTCGCGCCTCGCTTGATCGGAGCCGATATCAACGTGGGTCTGCTGTACTTCGTCTCCATAGGCGGGGTGGGCACCCTGTCCGTAATCATGGCCGGCTGGGCCTCGAACAATAAGTTTGCCCTCTTGGGGGCTTTTCGAACTGTTGCCATGCTAATCTCCTTCGAAGTGCCGATGGTCTTGGCTCTCTTGGTGCCGACCATGCTGGCAGGATCGATGGGCATGTCTGAGATCGTCAAGCAGCAGGACCCGGTTTGGTACATTGTCCTGGCGCCTGTGGCAGCCTTCATCTTCTTTCTCACGTCTCTCGCCGAGGTCGGTTACACACCGTTCGACATTGTGGATGCCGAATCCGAGATCGTTGCCGGCTACAACATCGAGTACACGGGCATGAAATTCGGCCTGTTCATGGTCTCTGAATTCCTTCACGCCTTCACCATCGCAGCCCTGACGGCGGTGTTGTTCTTCGGCGGGTGGCGGGGCCCATTGGCCGAGGTTTACCCGTTGCTGGGATTGGTCTATTTCCTGCTAAAGGTCGGGCTGATCTACTTTTTGATTCTTCTGATTCGCTTCACGTTTCCTCGCATTCGTATCGACCATATGCTGGCGATGAACTGGAAATTCCTCACACCGCTCGCCCTGGCCGTGGTCGTCGTGACTGCCGTGGTGGACAAGCTAGCACTGCAGGCAGGGATTCCTCGAACGACGGCTTTGCTGGTAGCCAACTCGGCGCTGATTATTGTGACGGTCTGGATCGTACGCGCTTACGCACGTGCTTTGCGGAAGAAGGTCGAGGGGATGGAGAAACCAGAAGCGGTTCAAATCATAGGAGCGGCCCAGTCAACCTGATGCAGTCAAGAGCGAGTTCACTATGACGCCCCTGCAGATCATTTTTCTCATAACTGGGCTGGCGACTTTCATAGCGTCCGTGATGGTGGTGACCAGCCCGCGGTTGATCCATGCTGGCCTGTGGCTGATTCTATCCCTGGCGGGTGTGGCTGCGCTCTTCGTGCTTCTGGAGGCCGCCTTTCTCGCCATGGTCCAAGTGCTGGTGTATATCGGCGCAATTGCAATCCTGATTATCTTTGCGGCGATGCTGACCCGCAGAGTTATGTTCGATACCGGTCCGCAGGAGAATCAGTATTGGTGGTTGGCAGTAGTCGTCGCACTTGTGCTCTTTGCTGGACTGGCAGCCATGATGACGCAGGTGCCCCAGTTCGCCGCCGGGGCCGAAACCCTCTCAGCAGAGCAGACCGACTTGCTCCAGGAATTGGGACGAAGCCTGGTGGATGTTAATGCCTTCGTGCTCCCGTTTGAGGTCGCTTCGATTCTCCTTTTGGCGGCGATGATCGGTGCGATTGTCATCGCCCGGCCGTCCGGTGGGGGGGAATCATGATCCCGCTCTCCTGGTACCTCACTCTGGCCGCAGCGATCTTTTGTGCCGGGGTCTACGGCGTCCTCGCCCGGCGAAATGCGATCGCCATCCTAATGGGCATCGAGCTGATGCTGAACGCAGTCAACATCAACTTGGTTGCCTTTTGGCGGTATCTGACCCCAGAAGACATCACGGGCCAGGTCTTCGCGATTATGGTTTTCGCCGTCGCTGCCTCCGAGGCCGCAGTCGGATTGGCGCTCATCATCTCAATCTATCGGAGACGCTCCACCGTGGCGGCCGAAGATATCAATCTGCTGAAATGGTGACCCTAGATCGATGCTTACTGAAACCCTGATTTGGCTCGTCCCCCTCCCCCCAATCCTTGCCTTCTTCATCATAGTCCTCTTCGCCTACCGCCAGAACAGGCTGAGCCACGGTATCGCCGTGGGTGGGATGCTCATATCGTGGGCCATGGCGATGTTTGTCTTCTGGCGGGCGATCACGACCGATGAACTCGGCCATCATCCGTTCACATCCTCCATCCCCTGGTTGCCAACCGGAGAGACAGTCCTAAGGATCGGCATTCTTATCGACCCGCTCGGCGCGCTGACCCTCTTCTTTGTTGCATGGACCTGCCTGGCGATCTTCGTCTACAGCATCGGCTACCACAATTTCGGCCGGCGCCGGGATCCAGAAGACCTGCCCGGGCTCCCCCCCCAGGCCGGCGGCATTGAGCCGCTGTATGCTCGTTTCTTTGCCTTCATTTCGCTCTTCGCCTTCGGCATGCTTACTCTGGTGGTGTCGGACAACCTCCTGCTGCTGTTCATCGGTTGGGAAATCATGGGCCTTTGTTCGTACCTGTTGATCGGCTTCTGGTACGGAAGAGAGTCGGCTCGGAAGGCGATGGTGAAGGCCTTTATGGTCACTCGCATCGGCGACGTCTTCATGCTCCTGGGGATCGTCTATCTTTACTGGGTCACAGGCACGCTCAGCTATGCCGACACTCTCTTCAATGAGGAGGTCCTTTCTAGCCTGGCGCAAACGCCGTCGGTGATTGGGGGCTTCTCGGTAGCCGGCCTTATCGGACTGCTGCTCTTCATCGGTACTGTGGGAAAATCGGCCCAGTTTCCGCTGCATGTTTGGCTGCCGGACGCCATGGAGGGCCCGACACCCGTTTCGGCTATGATCCATGCTGCCACGATGGTGTCGGCCGGGGTGTACCTTGTCCTGCGCTTCTTCCCGCTCATCACTGCAGGTTGGCATGAAGGCGAGCCCTTGACTCCTACGATGACGATCATCGCCGCCATCGGGGCGTTCACGGCGCTGCTGGCGGCGGTGATTGCAGTGGGCCAGAATGACATTAAACGCGTCCTGGCCTATTCCACGATTTCGCAGCTCGGATACATGGTGGCCGCTGTTGGGATTGGAGCGTTTGTGGCCGGCGCTTTCCATCTCCTAACCCATGCCTTC
>CAYGCA010000037.1:0-518 GCA_964348265.1 uncultured Anaerolineaceae bacterium
TGGTTTGTGATCGCAGCGGTCCTTGGACGGCCCATCACGATATACGGTGATGGAAAGCAGGTTCGAGATGTCCTGTATATCGACGACTTGATGGATGCGATGCTGCTGGCCATCGAGAACATTGAGGTCACTCAAGGTAGTGCGTATAACATCGGCGGCGGTCCAGCAAACAGCCTTTCGGTCTGGTGTGAATTCGGCCCGCTCTTGGTGAACCTCGTCAATCAAGAGATTGAGGTCTCGCACGGGGATTGGCGTCCTGGAGACCAGCTGGTCTATATCTCGGATATCTCCAAGGCGGCGACGGACTTCGGTTGGAGGCCCACGACCCGCCCCGAATTTGGTGTGCGCATGCTTTACGAGTGGGTATCCTCAAATCAGCAGCTTTTCACCGCTCCGTAGAGCCCGCCGGCTTATGAAGCCCCGCCTCGCTCACTCCAGGGTCGGAGGAAGGGCTTGGTGCTATAATTCTGCGATCTATGGGCCTTGTGCGAATGTGGCGGGGCTTTGAGATCACATCT
>CAYGCA010000037.1:528-8342 GCA_964348265.1 uncultured Anaerolineaceae bacterium
GCGTCGGGCGCCCGGGCGTCCAGCGGGAGGACGTCGCTGCGCGCGCTGTCGGGTGCGGTCGAGGTGTCTCCGGTCCAGGCGTCTGCGCCCGTCCACTGGGAGGTCGTTTCTTTGCAAAGCCGGAAGTGGCTGGTAGGCCTCGTGATTAGTGTGGTGGCCATGGTCATTGCCGTTTGGGGCGTTCAGCCCGGTAGATTGAGGCTCGCCCTAGCTGAGGCCAATTATGTCTATCTGGTTCCGGCGGTGGTACTGATCGTCCTTGGATTGCTGGCAAAGGCTCGGAGTTGGCGCACCTTGCTGGCAGGCAGGGTCGCGTTTTCCCGGGCATTTGCTGCGTTAAACGAAGGTTTCCTCCTGAACAGTGTCCTGCCCTTTCGGCTGGGAGAATTGGCCCGATCCTACTTGGTGGCCCAGGGTGAGCGGATTACCACGGGCACAGCGCTCGCCAGCGTCGTCGTAGAGCGCATGATCGACGTATTCCTTGCGCTCTCCGGGCTGGTCCTAGCCCTTCCGTTCGTTGCGAGTGTAGCCTGGGCCACCGGTCTTGCGTGGGCCTCAGGTGCCGCTCTGGCTCTGGCGATCGGGGGAGTTCTCGTCCTGGTTCTTGGCAGAAGTTGGCTGTTGGACGTGCTGAAGCGCCTGCCGCGCATCGGGATCCTGGGTGTGATGGATGGAATGTATGATTTCACCCTGGGCTTCGACCTTGTCAAGCAGCCAAAGATCTTGCTCGCGTCCATGTTCTGGAGCTTCCTGGCTTGGCTCTGCGTCTGGCTGCAAATCTGGGTGATTCTGCATGTCTTTGGCATAGGGGGCTCGCTGGTAGTACCTCTCTTTGTTGCGGGGGTGACGGCCTTCGGAGCCGCGCTACCTTCCTCTCCAGGGGCGCTGGGCGTATACGAACTCTCGATGGTGGCCGGTCTGCTTGTGTTTGGCCATCCTCAGGAGATAGCTGTTGGGGTGGCGATTCTCACCCATGCGCTGCAGCTCGGGATTACCGGCCTGATCGGTGCCGTGGCGCTGGCCCGCGAAGGGGAAACCCTGATTGGCTTGGCTGGTCATGCCCAAAGCCTATTGCGAAGCGGGGGGAAGAGGGTCGCTACGTGAGAATACTCATAGCGCTTACCTATTACCTTCCACATGTCTCAGGGCTGACGATCTATGTCCAGCGTCTGGCACGCGCATTGGCGCGGCGGGGCCACTCGGTGACCGTCATGACGTCTCAGTACGAACGCAGCCTGCCCCGCCGGGAAAAGCTGGATGAGGTGGAAATCCTCCGGATTCCGGTCGCCTTCAGGGTAAGCAAAGGGGTGGTGATGCCGACTGTTGGCATGATCGCGACGCGCCTGGCGATGGAGCACGACGTTCTCAGCCTCCACCTCCCACAGCTGGACGCTGCGGGGATCGCCTTGCGGGGCCGCTTGATGGGCAAGCCCACCCTGCTCACCTACCATAGCGATCTGCGCCTTCCAGCGGGGGCCATAAACGCAGTGGCCAACCGTGTGGTGAATGCGGCAAATCACATTGCGGGCAGACTTGCCGATGCCATCGTGGCTTATACACAAGATTTCGCTGATCACTCTCCCTTTCTCTCCCGGTTCCGAGAGAAGATTCGCGTGATCCCACCGCCCGTGGAGATCACTCCGACGCACGACGGCGCTGCAGATAGACTCGCCGAATGCGCCAGCCGGGGAAGACCTATCATTGGCATGGCTGCTCGACTGGCGACTGAAAAGGGCGTTGAGTTCTTGCTGGAGGCGCTTCCGATGGTCCTGGAGCGATTTCCTCACGCTCAAGTACTGTTCGCCGGAGCTTATCGGAACGTCCTCGGGGAAGAGGCTTATGCCAGGAGGCTGGCGCCAGGTCTCAAGAGACTCGCGGATCACTGGACGTTCCTCGGCGTTCTGAGGCCTGATGAGATGACGGCTTTTTATGAGTCGTGTGACCTGACGGTTCTGCCGAGCGTCAACAGTACCGAAACCTTCGGGTTGGTACAGATTGAATCGATGATCTGCCAGACCCCGGTTGTCGCCTCCAATCTTCCCGGGGTTCGTCAACCGGTCCTGACGACCGGCATGGGAGAAGTGGTTCCCATTCGCGATGCTGGGGCGTTGGCCGGGGCGATCCTGAAGGTTCTAGAGCGCCCTAGTGACTACAGGACAGATTCGGGTGCGATTGCCCGCAAATACTCACCTTCAGCCGTCGCTCAGCAGTATGAAGACCTCTTCCAGGAATTGCTCCGCCAAAAGCAGGGGCCGGGATGAGCGAAGACTTACTGTGGCCGCATCTGAAGGAGCTTCCGTATTTCAGGGCAACCTTGAGGTCGGTCGAAGCGAGGCTGATGCAGGCTGTTGATTTCCCGATACCCGTGCTTGATGTCGGTTGCGGCGACGGGCATTTTGCCTCCGTCACTTTCAGTTCTGAAATCGATGTGGGGGCGGACCCGGCTTGGCGGCCTCTGAAGGAGGCCAGAATGCGAGGCGCTTATCGCCTTCTCTGTCAGGCCGACGGGACCAGGTTGCCCTACCGAGATGGCGCATTCTCCAGCGCCCTAAGCAATTCGGTCTTGGAACACATCCCTCGCCTCGACGCCGTCCTGGCTGAAGTAGGCCGTGTTCTGCGTCCTGGCGCGCCTTTCGCCGTCACCGTTCCTAACCCGGGCTACCGGAACCAGCTCTCCATCCCTCAATTGCTGCAACGCGTTGGTCTTCGGTCTTTCGCAAGGGTCTATCGTGACTGGTTTATTTGGATCTCCCGCACCTTCCATCTTCTGGAGCCTGAAGAATGGGAGGAACACCTCGTTCGGGCCGGCTTCGAGGTTGAGGAGACAACCCACTATTTCTCACCCGCTGCACTCAGAGCGCTTGAATGGGGCCATTATCTTGGGTTTCCTTGCCTGATTGTTCGATGGGTTACCGGTCGCTGGATACTTGTCCCGGCGCACTGGAACCTGAAACTGACAGAGATGCTAGTCCGGCGCTACTACAATGAGGGTCCCATCGTCGATGGAACCTATAGCTTCTTCCTGGCCCGCAAGCGATGAAGATTCTGGTGTCGATCGGTCATGCGAGCCAAGGATGATTCCCCGAACGTCGAACCCACAGTCCTAGACTGGTTCAAGTCTCTTCTGAGAGGCGATGGGGGGGGTCAGCCTTGTGATCTATGCCGTGGCAGCCGTCCTTGTGGGGTGGGAAGCTTGGAGGGACGGATTCAACCTGTCTCTCTCAAAGGAAAACCGCCGCCGGATGCCAGAGTTTAGTGTTCGGTTGCCCTATCTGGGGGCGGGCTTGGCCTTTGCTCTGCTAACCGTGTTGACAGCCGGCGGAAATCAGGCTCGACTTCCGACAGTCTTCTTTTGGCTGCTTGCCCTCGGCTTCTTTGTTGCTGCATTCTGGGAGCAGAACCCAGAAGAATCGGCACCCTGGGAGCGATTTCGGCTGTGGATCTCAACCCCGAGGATCAATTTCTTGCTGGATCGCTGGGGCATCCTTCTTGTCCTGGCTTTTGCCGCTGCTGCCTATTTCCGCTTTGCTTACTTGGGGACCGTTCCACAAGAAATGTGGAGCGACCATGCCGAGAAACTGCTGGACGTCCAGGATGTGCTGGACGGCAAATACAGTATCTTCTTTGTGCGCAACACGGGCCGAGAAGGCCTCCAATTCTACCTTGCGGCATTGACCTCCAGAGTTTTGGGGACCGGCATCTCGTTCATGACGCTGAAGATCGGTACAGCGCTGCTCGGTTTCCTGGCCCTTCCGTATTTGTACCTATTCGCGAAAGAAGTCGGCGGCCGCAGCGTCGGACTGATAGCCGTGCTGTTGGCAGGGTTCGCTTACTGGCCGAACGTGATTAGCCGGGTTGGCCTGCGCTTCCCCCTTTACCCGGTTTTTGTGGCCCCGGCCTTTTACTACCTGGTTCGCGGACTGCGACTGGGGAGGCGAAATGACCTTCTTCTCTGTGGCCTTTTCATGGGAATTGGCCTCCACGGCTACTCGCCAATCCGCGCTCTTCCAGTGGCGGTAGTCCTCGGCATTGGACTCTACTTCCTTCACAACCGGGCAAGCCTCAATTGGAAGCCCATTCTAGTCGCTGGGGCGGCCATGCTGCTCGTATCCTTCATTTCCTTTCTGCCGCTCCTACGGACTGCCATTGAGATGCCTGAGTTCTTCATGTACCGAACCATGACGCGCATCGGCACCTTGGAGAGGCCCTATCCTGGGCCGCCGCTCGGGATTTTCCTGTCCAATTTCGGAAGGGCGATGGGCATGTTCGTTTGGGACAATGGGGGGATCTGGAGTATTTCGATCCCCGGGAGACCCGCCCTGGACTGGATCACGGCTTCCCTTTTCAGCTTGGGTAGCGTTTTCTTGCTTGTTCGCTACCTGCGTGACCGTGACTGGAGATACCTCTATACCTTGATCTCTATCCCGATCCTGGTGCTCCCCTCGGTGATGTCGCTTGCCTTTCCCCAAGAGAACCCTGCCCCAAACAGGGCCGCGGGCGCAATCGTCCCGGTATTTACTCTAGCGGCCTTTCCGTTGGCGCTGACCTGGCGCTGGGTAAAGACGACTTGGCGTGAGCGGAGAGGTCAGGTCTTGGGGGGCGCGCTGATCCTGGCCCTGCTGACGATCTCCGGAGCGACAAATCATCGCCTGGTTTTCCACCAATTCGCAGAGCTGAATCGGCTGACCTCCTGGAACACAGGCGAAGCCGCAGCGGTCGTCAGGGGCTTTGCTGAATCCATTGGCAGTTTCGAGAAAGCCTATGTTGTCCCCTATCCCCACTGGATGGACACCCGCCTGGTCGGCATGCAGGCGGGGACGCCGCGGATTGACTATGCCACTCCGCCTGAGACGTTTGAGTCTCTGTCGGAGGAAGAAGGACCTTTGCTCTTTCTTCTAAAGCCCGAAGACGAAGAGAACTTGAACCGCTTGAGGAGCCTCTTCCCAGGCGGCATCCTCACCCATTATGATTCCGAGATTGAAGGCAAGGACTTCTCTATCTTCTTCGTTCCGGTCGAGACGGACCTGTAATGGGTCTTCGAGCTGACGTCTCATCATGAACCAGTTGAAACGGACACGGACCTCTCAGGCATTTCAGCGAGTCCGGGATCGGATTCTGATCGCTCTCGGCGATCGTTTGCCGGAAGCTACGTTGGTCTTCGTTTTGATCATCGCTGCCTATCTGCGATTCGTGGGGATGAATTGGGATGAATTCACTCACCTGCACCCGGACGAGCGCTTTCTCACGATGGTTGAGACAAGCATCGCGCCTCCGTCGTCCCTTAGTCAGTATTTCGACACTGCCGAATCCCCATTGAACCCCCACAATGCAGGCCATCGTTTTTTTGTGTATGGAACCCTGCCTATCTTCATTGTTCGCTACCTGGCGGAGTGGCTTGGCAGAACTGGCTACGATCAAGTTCACCTTGTTGGGCGGGCAACTTCTTCCATCTTTGACCTGGTATCGCTGGTCCTGATCTATCTGATTGGCGCGCGGCTTTACCGCCGCCGAGTCGGGCTGCTGGCAGCGGCCTTGGCCGGCTTTTCAGTGCTGCTCATCCAGCACGCCCATTTTTTCGTCGTTGACCCGTTCGCGAACACTTTCATCCTAGCCGGCTTCTATTTTGCCGTTCGCGCCCTTGATAGTGGGAAGGCCAGCAATTACGTGTTCTTTGGATTGGCGCTGGGCGCAGCAACCGCCTCCAAAATCAGCGCAGCACCACTTGCGGGCCTTATTGCCCTGGCGGCGTTTGCGCGCCTTTGGCGAAGCACCCCGGATGGCGCGCCCGCCGAGAGGTCGGCGGCCTTTGTGAACTTGATGATCGCAGCCGCCTCTTCGCTTTTGGCCTTTCGAGTTTTCCAGCCATACGCGTTTGCAGGAAGCTCTTTCTTCGACATTCGATTGAACCCCGATTGGCTTTCAAACATGGCCGAAATCCGACGTCAGGCGAGTGGCGTGGTCGACTTCCCGCCGGCTCTCCAGTGGGCCGCAAGGACGCCCGTCCTCTTTGCCCTCAAGAACCTTGTGGTTTGGGGGCTAGGCACCCCCTTGGGTCTCCTTGCCTGGTTCGGCTGGGGTTGGGCCCTGGTGCG
Organism: uncultured Anaerolineaceae bacterium; assembly: GCA_964348265.1. GTDB lineage: Bacteria > Chloroflexota > Anaerolineae > Anaerolineales > E44-bin32 > JBFJVD01. The sequence goes on from CAYGCA010000037.1 coordinate 6,621, forward strand.
GATCCTGCGCGGAGAATGGCACAGACACCTGCTGCCCGTTGTCTGGACAGGCGGCTATTTCCTGTGGCGGGCCACAGGCTTTACAACTGCAATGCGGTACCAGCTTCCGGTCTACCCCACGCTCACCATTCTTTCCGCGTGGGCGGTATGGGAGGCCTGGAAGTGGACGACTTCACTCCAGATCGAACGCCAAAGACTGGGTCGACTTGTGATCGGGCTGGCCGCCGTTGCGATTGTCCTCGCTTCGGCCGCCTATGCCCTGGGCTTCTCAAGCATCTACACCCGACCGGTGACTCGAGTTGCAGCTTCCCGCTGGATCTACCAGAATATACCCGGCGCGGTGAATCTGGTTGTCGAGACGCCCAAGGGCGTCCTTATCGATCCGATCCCCGTTCCTGGCAATTTCACGCTGAACGCTGGCCTCCCGCACGCGAACACATTCGTTTCTCATCACGACGGGAGGGCGCGCTCGGTCCTTCTGCCCTATGCGAGAGCCAAGGAGTTGGGAGATAGCCGGCTCCTCCTTCAAGCGGCGATCCTCAGGGCGGAGGGCGCAGGCGATAGTCTGGCAGTAGGCAGCTACGCTGGTGCGCTCCCGACAGAGGCAGAAGCACGCCTCGAGCTTGAGTTTGATCCGCCGATCGAGGTTCGGGAAGGCTCAACGTATACCTTGCGACTCGAGATGCTAGAAGGAGGATCACTCGCGCTTAGGGGATCGGTGATCATCAGCGAGAGCAGCTGGGATGACGGACTGCCGCTGCGGTTGGAAGGACGGGATGGGTACGGGGGTCTCTACACAGGGGCCAACCAGGAGCTGTATTGGCCGGACGATCAAGACGAGGATCTAGACGAGGTTTCCGACAAGCTTGAAAGGCTCTTGCAGACTCTTTCTGAGGGTGATTACCCTGGGTCGACTGCCTACTACCGGGGCCTGCTAGATTGTCCAGGCCCTCAAGAGGTATGGCAGTGCGCGGCGGAGGCGAAGCCTGGTGGCTTGAGCAACGCGATCGGCTATGACCTGATCGCCGTTTTCGAAAGCAATCCCCGCTTGGGGCCGTTCGAGATCAGCGATCAAGGGGCTGAGGAGGCCTTCACCGTCTATGATCACCCGAAGGTTCTGATCTTTGCCAAATCTGACCGTTTTTCTCCTGAGCGGCTGAGAGCGGTCTTGGAGGAGGTCGACGTCAGCCAGGTGGCGAACTTGCTCCCGAATGAGCTTGGGGCATCTCCACCAAGTCTGATGCTTCCGGCGGATCGTTGGCTCACGGCCCTTGAGAATGGGACTTGGTCCGAGTTGTTCAATCGAGATGCGCTAATCAACCGCTCCCAATTCTTGGCGGTCGCGTTTTGGTGGCTCTTCATAAGTCTGATTGGAATCGTCGCCTTCCCTTTGGTTTGGGCTGCGTTCAGCGGTCTGGCCGACAAGGGATATCCTCTAGCGAGGACCGTCGCCCTCCTGCTCCTGGCTTGGGGGAGCTGGATCCTAGGCAGCTTTAAGCTGCCCTTCTCACCGACTTCAATCTGGCTCGTTTTGGGCTTTGTCGCAGCCCTTTCCTTCCTGGTCGCATGGCGCAACCGAGCAGAGCTGATTGATTATGTTCAGCGTCAGCGGCAGCAGATTGTCTGGATTGAGCTTTTGGCCCTTGCCTTCTTCTTGCTTGATCTGGCGATCCGTCTGGGTAACCCGGATCTCTGGCATCCATCAAAAGGTGGCGAGAAGCC
>CAYGCA010000037.1:8377-12094 GCA_964348265.1 uncultured Anaerolineaceae bacterium
ACAGCGTAGGTTCAAACCTCCTGGCTCATTTCTCAGGCAGCACAGCAAACGGCCTGCGATTCAGTCCCAGGTTATCGGGACTGGGGGCCGCCCTCGGTCTGGTGGTGATGGGAAACTTGGGGACTGCTCGCATGATCTACGACGCCCTAAAGCAGATCGGGGCCGCTGGCCAGCAGCCGTCAGGTTTTCTGGTCGGCTTCGCTCAGGCCCTCCGGGGCTTCGGCCGAGTGCTTGCCTTGGAGACTGGATTGCCCCTCGGGCTTGACGCTTGGTATTGGAATCCAAGCCGTTCGATCCCACCCGGGGCCGGTGAGGCGGGACCCATCACCGAATTCCCATTCTTCACGTTCCTGTACGCTGACCTGCATGCACACTTGATTGCCCTCCCCCTGACAGTCACAGGGGTGGTTTGGGGGCTATCCTGGCTCCTGGCCTCCAGGCCCGCCAGTCCTCCGCCGAGAAATTGGCCTAAGCGTGTCTGGAGCCTGTTCATTGGGGCCCTCATTCTGGGTTCGTTGAGGGCCACCAATACTTGGGACTTCCCGGTCTATCTTGGAGTGGGGATCCTTGCGGTGGCCGCCGGGTCCTGGGTCCGATATCGGGTGCTGAGTCCCCGGAGCCTGCTGGACGCAATTGGCTGGTCCGGCCTCTTGGCTGCCATGGCGGTCCTTCTATACCTGCCTTATGCCCTGTGGTATGGGCAGGGCTATACGACCGTCGATCTGTGGGAGGGGTCGCGCACTTCGATCGACGCCTATGTGACGATCCACGGGGTCTTTCTGTTTGTGCTCGTAGTCTGGATGGTCTGGGAAACGCGGCAATGGATGGCTGCCACGCCTCTTTCGGCAGTTGGTAGACTGCGCCCGAAACTTGGACTGGTTGCCTCGGTGGGCATCGTGTTTCTGGCCATGATTGGCCTGATGCTGGCAGTCGGTGTTGGCATCGCGCTTTTGGCCCTGCCACTCCTCATCTGGGCGGGTCTGCTGTTTTTCCGACCGGGTCAGCCGCTGGAGAAACGGTTCGTCTTGGGGTTGACCTCCATAGCCGTGGCCATCACGCTCGTGGTGGAGCTGGTTGTGGTGCGCGGTGATATCAGCCGCATGAATACCGTTTTCAAGTTCTACCTGCAGGTATGGACGATGCTCAGCCTGGCGGCCGGGGCGGCTCTGGGCTGGATTTGGGGCGAGCGAGCACGGTGGAGTGCCAACTGGCGACTCGGCTGGGAGCTAACGTTCGCTGCCCTTGCCTTGGGCGCTTTCCTGTACCCGCTTACCGCGACGCCGGCCAAGATCCGAGACCGGATGACGATCGCCGCCCCGCATTCCCTCGACGGCATGGAATTCATGTCGGTGGCCACACATTTCGATCAGGGGGAATCCTTCCAGCTGGACGAAGATTATCGGGCTATCCGCTGGATGCAAGATAACGTCAAGGGCTCGCCCGTCATCGTCGAGGCAAACATACCAGAGTATCGCTGGGGATCCCGCTACACGATCTATACTGGCTTGCCGGGAGTGCTTGGTTGGAACTGGCACCAGCGCCAACAAAGGGTTGTCAACCCCCAGGCGGATGTAACCGGAAGGGCCATCGATGTCACCTCTTTCTACATGACTCCTTCACCTGAGGAGGCCCGAGCCTTCATCGAGGAATACAGCGTGGATTATGTGGTTGTTGGTCAGTTGGAGCGTCTCTATTACAGGAGTGTGAGACCATGCCGCCCAGCCGGCGGCGCAGAGGGGCCAGTGACTTGTGATCTGGCCGGCAAACCAGTCGGAATGAGCACCCCTGATGTCCGCGCCTCTGAATGCGCCGTGATAGATCCCGGCTCCGACGAACCGCTGCTGTCCTGTCCTACCTACGGTCTGCAGAAATTCAACCAACTGCTTGAAGAAGGCTTGCTGAAAGTCGCGTACGAGGATGGAGCCACTTTGATCTACGAGGTGCAGCGCTGATCATTCAGTTCTTGGCCTGGTGGCTTGTCTCCAGTCTCATTGGCTGGCTTGGGCTGCCGCTCGCCTGGCGCTTCTTCTATCGGCTGCCGGATCGGGGGTATGGTCTCAGCCGGGCGTTCGGATTGCTGGTCGTCGGCTACGTGCTGTGGTTGGGCGCTTCGCTTCAGTTCCTGCCGAATGATCTTGGCGGCGTCCTGGGCGGCCTGCTTCTGCTCGCAGGTCTAAGCCTCTGGGCCGGGACGGGCCGCTGGCGAGAGATCCGGACCTGGCTGGGTGATCAGCGTTTGACTGTGCTGGCCATGGAGCTCCTGTTCTTCGGCCTCTTCGCAGTTTGGTCCTTCGTTAGGGCGAACAACCCCGAGATTGTGGCAACTGAAAAACCGATGGAGCTGGCCTTTCTAAACGCTCTGATGCGCTCAAGATCCTTCCCGCCGCAGGACCCTTGGCTTTCGGGATTCGCTATCTCCTACTACTACTTTGGCTACGTCTTGCTTTCCGTTCTAACCCGTCTGACCGGCGTCGGCACGGCCGTCGCCTTCAATTTAGGCAATGCCCTCTGGTTCGGGCTTACCGGGCTCGGAGCCTATGCGCTCGTATACAACCTGCTGGCCAGCCGCAATCGGGCCCCCAGGCTCTCCGCCCCCTTGCTTGGCCCTGTGTTTGTCCTCATCACCGGGAACCTAGAGGGCTTCCTTGATGTCTTGCATACACGGCATGCCTTCTGGCGCATGGATGACGGAGGCGAACTGACCTCCCGTTTTTGGAAATGGCTGGATCTGAAGCAGTTGGTGGATCCCCCCGTCGCCCCACCGCCGGAGCCAATTCTCACCTCGATCAGGGGAAACCTGGAGGGATTCCTCAATAGTTGGGTGCCCGACCGTTACCTCTGGTGGTGGCGCGCCTCCCGGGTCGTACGGGATGTCAACCTGGCGGGAGCTGACATAGAAGTCATTGACGAGTTTCCCTTCTTTTCCTTTCTGTTAGCCGACAATCACCCTCATGTCTTGGCGCTGCCGTTTGTGCTCCTCGCACTGGGCTATGCTTTACACGTTTTTCTGCGAGATCCCCAGGAGCTGGACACTTGGGTCGGGGGCCTGTCGGCCAAGATTCAGATAAGGCGTTATGCGCGTTGGTTGCTGCCGGCCTTCCTGGGCATCGCAGGACTGCGAGCGTTGCTTGGTCTGGCGCTGGCGGGCGATCCAGGCGCCGTGATCGTGGCCTCAATCCGACTAGCCGTGGGGATCGGCCTTGCAGCGCTTTTGCTGGGCGGCCTGCTGTTGGCTTCTACGGACCGGATACCGCTTGCTCTCAAGAAGCGGGAGTTCTGGTTTTCAGCCTGGCTCTTTGGGGCTCTCGCTTTCCTGAATACGTGGGATTTCCCAATCTATCTAACCGTCCTGGTGGCGTCTGCGTGGTGGGGGCTGAGGTCCCTCTCTGCTCCTCAACAGCTCAGCCGGTCGGCACTTACTGGGGTCCTTCTCGTCGCCGCCGGACTGCTTCTCTATCTCCCTTGGTATCCGACATTTGCTTCTCAGGCGTCGGGGATTCTGCCGAATCTTGCCTTCCCCACCCGCCTGACCCATGTCCTGATTATGTTCGGACCGCTCATTGTCCCGATCATTGTCTGGCTTGCCTGGCTAGTCCGTAGGGCATGGCAGGGCTTGGATTTATGGCTGCTCGTGGGGATTTCGATTGGACTGCCGCTCGGCCTGCTGCTGCTTTCCTGGACATTGAGTGGTGCAGCATTGATTGCCTACTCGACCCG
>CAYGCA010000037.1:12104-14036 GCA_964348265.1 uncultured Anaerolineaceae bacterium
TGTCGCGGAGCTTCTCGTTTATCGGTGGCATCCCCGGGATCCAACCTGGCTGAACCCAATTCTGGATTCGCTGGGTGCCAGCGATATGAGATCGGCAGCTTATGAAATCCTTGGACGCAGACTGGCTCATTCGGGAAGCGCACTTACACTTGGCGCTCTCACAGCGGGAGTGGCGCTTCTCCTGCGCCGTGCCTGGCAGCTGGGGGGTTCTGGGGGGAGCGGAGGCGCTCCGCAGCCAACGGCCTTTGTTCTCATGCTTGTCGGCGTAGGTGGGCTGCTGGTGCTCGGCCCCGAGTTCGTATACCTGCGAGACTTGTTTGGGACGCGCATGAACACGGTATTCAAGTTCTACTATGCGACTTGGGTCCTTTGGGGTCTGGCAGCGGCGTACCTGATCACCGAACTGTGGCCGCCGAAGTGGAACTGGCCTTCGTGGTTGCGGGCGCTCAGTTTGATTCCCCTCCTGTTCGGGTTGGTCTATCCGGCGCTTGCGACGTGGACCAAAACGAATGGCTTCAGACCCATCCACGGGCGCAGCTTGGATGGAACCCACCATCTTTCTGTTACGAGACCAGAGGAGTACGCTGCGATCCAGTGGATAAACCGGAATCTGCCCGATGGGATCATCACGGAGGCGGTCGGCGGCAGTTACACCGAGTTTGCCCGCATAGCTACCCACACCGGACTGCCAACCGTTCTTGGTTGGGAGTTTCACGAGGTCCAGTGGCGAGGGAGCGCAGACCAGCAAGGCTCGCGGAAGGAGGATATTCGACGCCTGTATGAATCGCGCGACTGGAAGGAAGCTCTGGGCATTCTGAATCAGTACGATATCTCCTACGTCTACATAGGTCCGCTGGAGAGGGCGTCTTATCAACGTCTGGTTGAATCCAAGTTTGAGGCCGGTATGAGTGTTGCCTACCGAAACCAGGGAATAACAATCTATTCCTTCGGACGTTCAAGAGCCAGGCCGTGAATCGTTCAAGGCTGGTGGTACGGGTCGAGGTGCTGCTCTATCTGGCGATCCTGGCAGTCGCCTTCCTCCTGCGTTTCATGAATCTAGGTTGGCCGCCCCTTACAGACCGGGAAGCCGTATTCGCACTCTCCGCTGCGGACGTCACCCCGCAGGCCTCAGCCTTTTGGTCTGAAAGCCAGAATGAACGGGCCGAGAGTCCGGCATATCTCTGGCTGACTGCCTTGGTCCTTTCCCTTTTTGGCGGTTTGGATGGAGCACCTAGGATCGCACCCGCGCTGGCCGGCTTCGGATTGGTGTTCGTGCCCCTGACTTTGCGGAGCGTGCTTGGTCGCCCAGAGGCGTTGGTGCTAGCCTTTCTTTTGGCCGTCTCTCCGATCCTCGTCACGGCCTCGCGCACCGCCGGGGCCGCTCCTATCGCCGCATTTGCGATCTGGGGGGGTCTGGGGCTATTGCTCTTGGCTGATCGGGATCCTGTCGAGAGGCGATGGCTACCGTGGATTGCCATCTTCGGCGCCTTGGCCTTGACCTCCGGTGCTAGCGCACTCACAGGCCTGCTTGGGGTAGGGTTGGGCGGACTCCTCCTTAGGTTCACCCAATTGCGAGACCAGGGTTTTCGCACCCCGCGCATGGACCCCGAAGCGAAGCGTACCCTTTTCCTTGTAGCCGCCTCAATATCTGTTCTCTTTGCAACCGGCTTTGGCCTCCGGCTCTCCGGCATTGCCGGCGTCTTCGGCACGGTCGGCGAATGGGCAGCCGGCTGGGTCCGAACTGGGAGCTTGCCGCCGCTGTCCCTTTTGGCTGCCATTCCGTTCTATGAGCCCTTTGTAGTGGTGTCTGGAATGATCGGCTTGGTGATTGCGATTAGGGAGGGACGCGGTTTGGCGTCGATGCCCTTCGTTTCGCTGGCGGTGGCGGCTGTAGCTGTGGGGCTGGCCTATCCCTCCAGGCGTCCAGAGGAC
>CAYGCA010000037.1:14046-15102 GCA_964348265.1 uncultured Anaerolineaceae bacterium
ATGGGTCGTTGTGCCTCTCTCCGTACTTGCGGCCCAGGGGGTCGTCGGGATCGCCCAACGGATTCTGGCGGGCCAAGCGGGCTGGCTGTCGGGGGCTATGGCGGGCCTAGTGCTTACTCTGTTCGGGTTCACCTACCTGCAGTTGTCGGGTGTGGCGGTCGGTTTCGTTCCGGGTGCCCTGGATGCCAGGTTCCGATTCGGATTGGCGATTGCTGCTCTCCTGCTGGCCTCTCTGATAGTCCTGCTCTTCGGCTTGGGATGGTCGTGGTCGAAATCCCTCGCCGCGGTTGCTTTGGCCGGTGGCGTGGCGCTCTTTGGTCTCAGTGTTGCCGCCGGATGGCGCCTGAACTTCGCTGCCTCGGCTGCCAGCGCTCGCGAACTGTGGCGACCTCAAGCAAGCACGGTCGGGTTGGGACAGTTGGTGGAGACGATTGAAGCAGTCTCACAGTCTCAGAGCGGTCGAAAAGACGGACTTGTGATCCAGACCCTGGATCCTCCTACGCCGGCCTTGGCGTGGTCGCTCCGCAGCTTTGACCAAGTTTCGACGAAGGACCTCGACAGTTTCGAAACCCCGCCCGTTATCCTTGCGGTTGACGTGAGCGATGGCGACCAGCTTAGGGCGGACTATTTTGGCCAGACCTTTGTGATCGGTGAAAGGTGGGGCTGGGCAGGGTCGTTGCCGCCGGATTCCATCGCATGGTGGATCAAGCGACGGGCGCCAACGCTGCCAGACAGCTGGATGCTGCTCGTCCGGGCGGGTCTGGCCGGCTTCGAAGCGCTTCGACCGGCGGAGGCTGAGGAGGAGTCCGAGGGCTAAGCACTGGATGTCGAGGCCTACAACGATTGCCATTGATGGTCCGGCGGCGTCTGGAAAGTCTACCCTGGCGCAACATGTTGCGAGCACGCTGGGGTACCTCTACCTGGATACGGGGGTTATGTACCGCGCCGTTACGCTGGCTGCTTTAGAGCGCGGCGTTGCCATCGGCGATGAGCAGGCGGTCGGCAGGCTTGCCCGGTCAGTCAAGATTGACGTTCAAGCGCCTTCAACGCATGACG
>CAYGCA010000037.1:15112-16863 GCA_964348265.1 uncultured Anaerolineaceae bacterium
ATGAACTCGGACACGGTTCTGTTACTTGTGGATGGACGGGATGTGACCTGGGCCATACGAGCGTCCGAAGTGGATGCCCACGTCTCGCGGGTTTCCATGTATGCAGGTGTGCGCGAAGCCATGACCAAAAGGCAGCGCGAAATTGGGCGGCGGGGCAAAGTGGTTATGGTGGGCAGGGATATTGGAACAGTCGTGCTCCCCGAGGCCGATCTCAAGCTGTATCTGGAGGCCTCGGTGGAGCAGAGGGCCCGGAGGCGTTTCGAGGAGAGCTTGGCTCGGGACGAGGAGGCCTCCTATGATGAGATACTGGATTCGATGAGGCGGCGGGATCGACTGGACGCAACGCGTGAGCTTGCTCCGCTGCGTCCGGCGGAGGACGCGCTGGTCTTGGATACCTCAACGCTGTCTATTGAGGAGGTCGTATCGAGAGCGCTTGAGTTGATTTCCGGGTTCGAGGGGACTGGGGGGCAAGAGGCGGCACCTTTGGAGCAGGATGGCTGAGAGCGCCGTCGCAGCCGCCCGCGCCAGCCGAGTGCGCATAGCCACACTTCGGGTTGCTGCCCATCCACTCATGGGTCTTTGGGAACGCCAGGGTTTTGGCACTTGAATGCTTGCGAATCAACGGTATAATCGCAATACGAACAACGGCCGGACCGAGTCCAGAGAGAGGAGGTGGCGGGGAATAGAGCCTGAAGTCAGACACGAAAGGGATAGCGCAGGGCCCTGGCTTCGAGCAGGGTGACGAGGAAGAGGGTTCCTCGCCGCGAGGCGAGGCTAACCGGAGCACGCCAGTGATCGCCCCATCACTGGGCCGGGAAAATCGAAAGATCAGCGGATGCCCTTCGGGCGTGCCACCGCCCGTACCCTTTCCTTCATACGGACCCACCCGACCAAGACCGTGCTAGCAACGGTGCGGACAAACTCGGGGGGAGTGGCAAATCCACAGACAACAAAATTCGGAGGTATCCATGTGTGGCATCGTGGGCTACGTCGGCGCGCGGAACGCGACGCCTATCATATACGAAGGACTTAAGCGCCTCGAATATCGAGGCTATGATTCCGCCGGTTTGGCGGTCTTACAGAATGGTCGGATTGAGATTCGCCGTGAGGCCGGAAAGCTCGAGCGTCTAAACGTCCTCCTACAATCAGATCCCGTCTACGGTTACGCTGGCATTGGCCACACGCGCTGGGCAACCCACGGGCAACCCACCGCCCGAAACGCTCATCCCCATATGGGCGCATCGGGGAAAGTTGTGGTGGTCCACAATGGCATCGTTGAGAACGCAGTCTCCCTCAAAGAAGAGCTGGCGGCAGAGGGAGTGAAGTTCAGCTCCGATACGGACACGGAAGTCATTGTACACCTGGTGGAAAGATACCTGGCGATGGGTCACGACTTGGCGGAGGCCACCAGGCGAGGGATACAACATCTCAAGGGTGCCCATGGCATCGTGCTTTTGTCTGCAGAGGAACCCGACAGGATCGTTGCCGCGCGTGTGGGGAATGCGGGCGGGGTTGTCATCGGGGTCGGTGATGGTGAGATGTGTGTGTCGTCAGATATCCCTGCCATCCTGGAGCACACCCGTCGAATGGCGTTCCTGGATTCGGCCCAGCTGGCCGTCGTGAATCCGGATGCTTTCGAGGTTCGCTCGCTCCGGGATGGTCAGGCCGTCGATGTTGAGGTTCAAACCGTTGCATGGGATCCGGTGTCGGCGGAGAAGGGCGAGTACAAGCATTTCATGCTCAAGGAGATC
>CAYGCA010000037.1:16873-24461 GCA_964348265.1 uncultured Anaerolineaceae bacterium
AGGCCTGGGAGATCTACGAGCAGGTCCGATCGCTTACCGATACCATTCGAGGCCGGGTGGACTTCGCTTCCAGCACGATCCGGCTCCCCGAACTTAACCTTACGCCTGATCTGGCCAAGAGCATCGACCGGATTTTCATCACTGCTTGCGGGACAGCTGCGCACGCAGGCATGGTGGGCAAGGTCATTATTGAGCACATCGCTCGGGTTCCAGTGGAGGTCGACATCGCCTCCGAGTTCCGCTATCGTGATCCACTCGTGGATGAGCGATCGGTTGTGCTCGCAATAAGTCAATCAGGGGAAACAGCCGATACTTTGGCCGCCATCGACGAAGGTCGGCGGCGCGGCGCCACGATCTGGAGCATCGTCAATGCTGTCGGCTCACAAGTGATGCGGTTGGCGGATGGTACAGTGACGATGCAGGTAGGACCCGAGATTGGGGTCGCGTCCACGAAGGCCTTCACGGCTCCGCTGGTCGACCTCTATATGCTGGCGATCCTATTGGGTGAGCTGCGCGGTACGCTGGAGGAGGCCCGGCGAAGGCAACTTGTACAGGATCTGCGCTTCGTGCCCGACCTGGCTGGAAAGTGCCTTGACAGAGCGCCTCAGATCGAGGCTTTGGCCCGGCTCTTCAAGGATATGTCGAACTGTCTGTACCTGGGCCGCGGCATTCAAATGCCAATCGCCTATGAAGGCGCACTGAAGCTCAAGGAGATTTCCTACATCCACGCCGAGGCCTATCCCGCCGGCGAGATGAAGCACGGCCCAATCGCTCTGATCGACGAGGAGATGCCGGTAGTGGCCATCGCCTCGCGGGATCCTTGGTATGAGAAGATGCTCAGTCAGATAGAGCAGGCAAAAGCTCGAGGTGGGGTGGTCATCGCGCTCGCCACCGATGGTGACGATCTGATCCCACCCATAGCGGACCATGTCCTCTGGGTTCCTGAGACGCCCTGGTTGCTAGCTCCGGTTATGACGGCCATCCCGCTCCAGCTGCTTGCCTACCATATCGCTGTGCTGAGGGGCGCTGACGTCGACCAACCAAGGAACTTGGCCAAGAGCGTCACGGTCGAGTAGGCTTAGGATGAGAGCTGAACAAGGTCGTCCTGGCTGAACATCACGGGCACTCTTATGCCCATCTTCCCGTAGAGCGCAGGGGGAATACTGATATCTGCCAGCCAAAGCTCGCCGACATACGTCCGCGCCTCGTCTTTGAGGAGGCCCGTCTTTGGCAGGGCGAGCGTCATCGTGGCGGCCGCCCTGACAGCAGGCTCATTCGCCCGGCCAGTCTCAGGGTTGAGTCCGGTCGGAATGTCGAGGGCCAGGATAGGTGCCGAGGCGGCATTCGCCTGGAGGATCAGGCCGGCCATCGGTTCACGCGGCGCCCCTTTGGCGCTGTAGCCGAGGAGCGCGTCCAAGATCAGGTCCGACGGGGGTAGGTCGGCTGGCGCTTGCGCAATCTGGACGCCCATGGATTGCAAGGCTTGATATTGGTGAGAGGGAACGGGCGCAAGCTTGTCGTAGCCAGTTCCCAGGATGACGTTAACCTCCGCCCCCCAAATATGCAGTCGTCTTGCAGCGGCTAACCCGCCGCCCCCATTTCCCCCCGGCCCGGCAAGGATAACCACCCTCTTCTCCATGACTGTACCCTCAAGAAAGCGTTGGCGCGACAGGCGTGCCAGCCCCCGACCGGCGTTTTCCATCATCTGCAGCAGGGCCAGGTGGAATTCGTTCTCAGCCAGGTCGTCGACCTGCCTCATCTGAGCCACATTGACAGAAGGAATTTCGCTCTGAAACATCGACCGTCTCTCCTCAAAATGGAATGATCTCAAGTACGAATGTAGGCACAACGAATGCCACACCCATTCTCAAGCCGGCGTTTTTGAAGGTAGCTGCGACCTGCGAAATCATGCCCGAGGCGGCCTAGCCGCTTCGCTACCTTGAGTGCTCGTCCCGTCAGAGGCCCTGGGTCACTTGTTCTCGCAACGTTTCCGGCGATGTTGTAGGCAATTGGCAGACAAAACCCTCACATAGGTATGCGGTCGGCTTGCCGTCGACCAAGCCTCGTCCGTCCAGAAGGGCCGGCGCCCCTTTGGTACCGATCGGGCCACCGGCAACAACGACGCGTGGAAGGTACTGTGATCTTTCCACATCCAGCAGCGCCTTGAACTCCGGCTGGTCGGGATCGCCCATAAGTGCCAGTTGCAACTGGGGTCCGAGCGCGAAATCAAGACCACAGAGCCAGGCGGCGAAGGCGGTGGGATGCCGCACTGAGTTGGCCTGCATGGCTCGTAGGACGGCTTCCGCGGGCTCACGATAAACTGATTCACCGGTTAGAGCCCCAAGTTTGAGCAGAAGGGATGCCGCAAGGCTGTTCCCGCTCGGGATAGGAGTGTCCTGTAACGATTTTGGACGGGCGATAAGCTGTTCATGATCATCGCGGGTGTCGAAGAAACCGCCCTGCGGATCCTGGAAATGACCCAAGATCTCGTCTGCCTGAATACGAGCGGCTTCAAACCAGCGTGGATTGAAATCGGTTTGATACAAGGAGAGCATTCCCTCTCCGAGCGCGGCGTGGTCCTCAAGGTAAGCCGAAAAACGGGCCCGCCCCACCCGCCAAGATCTCATGAGTACGCCGTCAGCATACAGATTCTCGAGCAGAAAAGCGCCCAGGCGCTGGGCTGCAGCGCAGTAATCCTCCCGTTCGAGCGCTCTGCCTGCCTCCGCCAGCGCCACCAATGCAAGCCCATTCCAGGCAGTGATCACCTTGTCGTCCAGACCAGGCCTCACACGCCGGTCCCTCTCAGCGAACAGCCGGTCCCTGGCCTCCTGGAGCTCCCGCTCAACCGACTCGGCAGGCCTGCCAAACTGCTCAGACAGGGCTCCCGGTTCTGTCGCTCGGTAGAGGATGTTCCGACCTTCGAAGTTGCCCTCTTCGGTCGCTCCATAAGCCTGGAGCACCAAGTCGCTCAGGGCCTGATCACGGACTGCCTCCTGCATCTCGGCGATTGTCCAGACGTAGAATCGTCCTTCTTCCCCTTCCGTGTCAGCGTCCAGGGACGAGAAGATCCCACCTTCGGGATGCCCCAGCTCACGCAGCACGAAATCGAGCGTCTGTTCGACAACGCGTCGGTAGGCCTCCTTGCCTGTAACGAGCCAGCCAATAAGATAGGTCCGCGCCAAGAGCGCATTATCGTAGAGCATCTTTTCAAAGTGGGGCACCAGCCACTGCGCGTCGACCGAATAGCGATGAAAGCCTCCTCCGATCTGATCGTAGATGCCTCCGGCGGCCATTCTATCCAGGGCATGAGTCGCCATATCGCGTGCCAGCGGATCGCCGTAACGGTGATGGGCCCGGAAGAGGAACTCAATGGAAGACGCCTGGGGAAACTTGGGCGCATTTCCCCAGCCTCCGTGGGCCCAGTCGTAGGTTTGAAAGAGTCGCTCGGCGGACCTCTCGAGGCTGGAAGTATCTAGGACTCCCGCGTCCGACGGAAGCGGAAGGGAGGCAGCAACTCGATCCGCAATCTGAGAGCCGATCTCCCCTAACCGATCGGGCTCTTCTTTCCAAGCATGAGCGATGCTGGCAAGGACCTCTCGGAAGGAAGGCAGGTTATGGCGACGCTGGGCCGGGAAGTAGGTGCCTCCATAGAAAGGTTTGCCATCTGTCGTTAGAAACACTGACATGGGCCATCCACCCTGACCTGTCATGGCCACGACCGCATCCATATACAGTGCGTCGATGTCCGGACGCTCCTCGCGATCAAGCTTAATGTTGACAAAGTTCTCGTTCATCTGCGCGGCGCTCTCAGAATCCTCGAATGACTCATGGGCCATGACGTGGCACCAATGACAGGCCGAATAGCCGATGCTCAAGAAGATCGGCTTGTCCTCTTTGGCGGCTTTTTCGAATGCCTCCGGGCCCCACTCATACCAGTCAACGGGGTTGTCGGCGTGCTGCAACAAATAGGGTGATGTAGCCTGCTTGAGGCGATTACTCATTGCTCATCCTTGTTCGCGCGGACCCTCCGGGTGGTAGAATGCCGGGATGTCCTCATCACGTATGATCTGGCGTTGGTTGCCCGCGCTGGCGATGATGTCACTCATCTTCCTGGCTTCCTCCATGCCGGCGAGCAGACTTCCCTACTTTGGGTTGCTGGATAGATTCCTGAAGGCGGGCGGACACGCGATCGGTTATGGCTTCCTTTCGTTGGCCTACTTCTATGCGCTCCCGCCTCGACTCTCAGCTGGCTACCGAATGCTGATGTCGTTGGTGATGTCGCTCTTGTTCGCCCTCAGCGACGAATTTCACCAATCCTTTGTGGAGGGCAGAACGTCTAGTCTGGGAGATGTCGCAATCGACGGCATTGGAGCAGCGGTGGCGCTCCTGCTGTTCAGCGTCTATCCATCGAATTCCAACTCAGAGTCTATCTCCTGACCCTCTGCCCATTCGTCGCCGGGCCTTAGTTCGATGTCGCCGAATAGCTCCCCCTGCTCGGCAATGATGCGGCGTTGCTTTATCAGCTCCAGTACGGCTAAGAACGAAACGACAATCTCGAGCCTAGAAGATCCTGCATCAAAAAGTGCCCTGAAAGTTGTCTTTCCGGCGCTTCTGAGCGACTTCAGGATGCGTACAATCTGGTCTCTGATCCTGATTCTGGGGGCCGCTAGGACTCGCTCAAGGCTGGAACTCCTCGAGGCGGCGATGAGCGCTTGCTGCATGACTTTCCGCAGATCCTGGGGGCCCAATCCGCCCAGCTCGAGCTTGGGCTCGGCGACCCGGGGAGATTCCAGTCGAACGAAGGCCTGCAATCCCGCCTTCTGCCGCTCATAGAGCTGAATGGCGATTTGCTTGTATTTCCGATATGCGATCAGCTGACGGGCCAGGGCATCCCCGGGATCCTCCTCTCCGGGTTCCCTTTCTGGGGGTCGCGGCAGTAAGGCCTCCGATTTGATCTGCATGAGGCGGGCGGCTATGACCAGGAAAGAACTTAGATCGGTGAGTTCGTTCTTCCCTATTCCGCGGATATATGACAGGTACTGGTCTGTTACCTGAGCAAGCGCTACTTTGGTAATGTCGAGCTCGGCACGCTCAATGATTTCCAGCAGCAGATCAAGAGGTCCCTGATAGACCTCGAGTTGAACGGAATAGGTGTTCACAGTCTGACTCATCACCCTAAGGGCGGAAATCTGAGGCTTCCGGGGGCCGACCCCCGGCATTCAGCGCCGATTATACCCTACAGGACTCGCGGAACAGCGCGGTGAGGGAGAAATCGGGCAAAGATTGAGAATGCGGCTTCTCCTTGGTCTGATCCGAGGCTCACAGGCGAGATCTCATGCGGCTGGGCTTCAGCTTCGCATTCTGTGATCAAAACTCCAATCCCTCAGTCTAATCCATGGTAAGATGGGCATCCACGAGCGTAGAGGTAGGAGTAGAAAATGATCAAGGAACCCATTCATGTGACTGATGAGGCATTCGAGAACAAGGTCTTGAAGTCGGAAATCCCGGTGATTGTGGATTTCTGGGCACCCTGGTGTGGACCCTGCCAGATGGTAGCACCGATCCTTCAGAAGGTTGCTGAGCGTCATGCTGGAAACCTGTTGGTTGCCAAGGTGAACACCGACGACAATCCTGAATGGGCTTCTAGATACGGT
This sequence comes from uncultured Anaerolineaceae bacterium, assembly GCA_964348265.1. GTDB lineage: Bacteria > Chloroflexota > Anaerolineae > Anaerolineales > E44-bin32 > JBFJVD01. The sequence goes on from CAYGCA010000037.1 coordinate 22,528, forward strand.
GTGCAGGGCATCCCGACTATGCTGTTCGTTGCCGGGGGCAATGTCATCCATGAACAAGTTGGTGCTGTCCCGGAACCATATCTGAACGATATGGTTGAAGAATTCCTTGAAATCGTCAGTGAGTCCTCCGATAGTTAGCACGCTCAGGGAATAGACCCAGCTCTATGATTTGTGGGCGCACTTCGGTGCGCCCTCTTCATCTGTGAGAGGCCGGTGGGCACCTATCGCCCGGCGCTGCCAGCGATGACCAAAGCATGGGAAGACCCGGTTTTCAACTCCACCACCTAGGGCGCGATCCACTTGAACGACCCGGACCCGGAGAGCGAGCTCCGCTCCTCATACTGCTCCATGGTGTGGGCAGTAATGAAAGCGACCTTCTGGGGCTTGCGCCGCATCTGGATCGGCGGTTCCACCTGCTGAGCCTGCGGGCGCCTCACAGGCTGGCTCCGGGTAGCTTTGCCTGGTTCGAAGTCGAATTCCTGCCGCAGGGGCCGCTCATCAACCCAGCACAGGCTGAAGAGAGCCGCAGGCTGCTGATTGAATTTCTGCAAGCGGCCCCAACGTACTATGCACTTGATTCGGAGCGGATTTGGCTCCTAGGTTTCAGCCAGGGGGCGATTATGAGCCTCGCTTTGGCGCTCACCCAACCGGATCTCCCGGCCGGAGTAGTAGCCATAAGTGGCCGTACCCTACCCGAGCTTTTCGCCGAAGAGGGACCGCTCAGCGGACATCTTGCCAACCCTGATGCCCTCCGAGACTTCCCGCTCATGCTGGTGCACGGCATTTCTGATCAGGTTCTGAGCATCTCCTACGCACGTGACACTCGACAGCGGTTTTCCCGCTACCCGGTCGACCTTACGTACCGGGAATATGATATGGGTCACTCCATATCTCAAGAGAGCCTCGCCGATGTTTCCAGCTGGCTCTCAGGGCGTCTGGATGGCCCTGCGGTTCGGTCGGGGAAGACGAGTGAACAAAGCGGTTCGAAAAGCCGGGGCCCTTGCGGCAGACACGAATCCTGACTCTTCAGGGCTTCGGGCAGCTTGATGGCCAGGTAGCCCCCACGCAGGGCTCAGGGACCGGATCGAAACTCGCCGAGGGTGTCCGCCAGGCTGATCGGGGTGTGATTGATCGCCCTGCAGGAGGCCCAGGGGTCTTCTGACCTGCCAGATCAGGCCGGGTTAGGCCTCACTCTTCGTCCTGGTCCCTTTTGGCGTACGAACCCCAAATCAATGCCTCCAGAAAACGCCACAAGCGGCGCAGCTGGGACCGGAGGGCTGCGAGCTTTGCCAGAACTCTGCGGCGGCCTCGCCTGGCAGGCGTGATCTTGCGCTCGGGCCGTGACCATTCCAGGGCCAGCGCGCCCCAGGTCAGGCCTGCACCGAATCCGACCAGGATAAGGTTATCACCTGGATTGATCCGGCCGCAATCGATCGCTTCGCACACGGCGATTGGGATTGAGGCGGTCGAGGTGTTGCCGTAGCGGTCAAGGTTGACCATGAACCGCTCCATTGGGAGCCTCAAACCGCGCGCAGCGGATTCGATGATCCTCTGGTTCGCCTGGTGGGGCACAATAAGGTCGATCTCATCGATGGATAGCCCTGCCTCCTCGGCCACCTCACGCGTGGCATCCGCCATGACCCTGCTTGCGAAGCGAAAGACTTCCCGGCCGTTCATATGGATGGTGTGCAAATCGTTCTGCAGCGTTTCCAGCGAAGGCGGCAATCGGCTTCCACCGGCGGGGACTTCAAGCAGGTCTCCTCCTGAGCCGTCGGACCGCATGGTGCAAGACTTGACCCCCCCAGCATTCTCGCTGGCCTGGAGCACGAAAGCCCCGGCCCCATCGCCGAAGAGGATGCAAGTCTTGCGGTCCTTCCAATTGACAAGCCGCGACAGGGTCTCCGAGCCGATGACCAAGGCGTTCTCCACACTGC
>CAYGCA010000037.1:24471-24756 GCA_964348265.1 uncultured Anaerolineaceae bacterium
CCTGAGCCGCCATGTTCAAGGCGAAGATGAAACCAGTGCAGGCAGCCGAGAGGTCGAATGCTCCTGCATTGACCGCGCCGATATTGTCCTGAACGACGCAGGCTGTGGCCGGAAACAAGTGCTCGGGGGAGGAGGTCGCGACGATGATAAGCTCAATGTCCCTTGGACCGAGGTCAGTCTGATCGAGTGCCCGGAAGGCGGCCAGGCTTGCCAGGCTGGCCGTCGTCTCAGAACCATCGGCGATGCGGCGCTCTCGAATGCCCGTTCGCGAGACGATCCATTCAT
>CAYGCA010000037.1:24766-25579 GCA_964348265.1 uncultured Anaerolineaceae bacterium
GTGTCGACCATTCTGGCGAGTTCGTGATTGGTCAGCACCCTCTCCGGTACCGCCATACCCCAGCCGGTGACATGTGCGAATTGTGTCATTAACTTCCACCCTGGGCGTTGGTTCGACTGAATATCAATGTGGCGTTATGCCCGCCAAATCCGAAGGAGTTTGTCATCACGTGTTCGAGTTCGGCCGCCCGGCTCACATTTGGAACGTAGTCCAGGTCGCATTCCGGATCTGGCGTCTCATAGTTGATCGTGGGAGGCAGCATATTGTCCTGAAGCGCCTTAATACAGAACACAGATTCCATCGCTCCCGCACCACCCAGCAAGTGGCCAGTCATGGATTTTGTGGAAGACACTGGAACATCATACGCTCGCTCGCCAAAGACTGTTTTGATGGCAGCCGTTTCGCTGGGATCGTTCAGCGGAGTGCTCGTACCGTGAGCATTGATGTAATCAATATCTTCGGGAGTGAGCGGACCAGATTCGAGCGCAGCCAGCATGCACAGGGCCGCGCCGGACCCGTTCTTTGCCGGGGCCGTGATGTGGTAGGCGTCGTTGTTGGCGGCATAGCCCGTGATCTCGGCCAGAATCGGGGCCCTCCGCGCCTGGGCATGCTCCAATGATTCCAGAATAAGACATGCAGAGCCTTCTCCCAATACGAAGCCGTCACGGTCCTTGTCGAACGGCCGGGAGGCTCCCTGGGGATCATCGTTTCGGGTGGAAATTGCATCCATGACGTTAAAGCCTGCTACCGCGATTGGCACAATCCCGGCCTCACTTCCCACGGCAAGCATCGCGTCGGCTACGTCCCTGCGGA
>CAYGCA010000038.1:0-1113 GCA_964348265.1 uncultured Anaerolineaceae bacterium
CGCCCGTGAGTCGACGTTCCTCAGGGTGCGGCTGACCGAGAGCTGCGATATCGGATCGGCGACCCGAGTGGAAAGCTCCCTCGAGGACGTCGAGCGTTTCCGTGCTCGTGCCGGCGCGAAACGAAGCGCACAATATTGAGGCCTGTGTGTCTTCCCTGCTTAGACAAGACTACCCAGACTTCGAGGTGCTGGTTCTTGACGACCGATCAACCGACGCCACGCCGGCTCTACTAGCGACGATGGCGCGCCGGGACCCTCGCCTTCGGGTGCTGAAAGGCACACCTGCCCCGCCCGGTTGGCTCGGCAAGCATTGGGCCTGCCACCAATTGGCAAAGCATGCCAGTGGGCAGGTCTTCCTCTTCACCGACGCCGATACGCGCCACGAACCTGATGCCCTCAGAGAGGCTGTGGCAGTTCTGGAGGCTGAACGGGCGGACCTGCTTGCCGCCCTGCCTCAGCAGATTGTGAAGACCCTGGGCGAGAAACTGAGCGTTCCGATTTTGCCTTGGAGCATCCTTGCCTTCCTTCCGCTGCCCCTGGCCGAGCGACTCTCCACCCCAGCCCTGTCAGCCACCATCGGGCAGTTCATGCTCATTCGCCGCCAAGCCTTTGAGCAGATCGGCGGGTACACGACCCTTCGCCACCACGTCGCCGACGATCTTTCTCTGGGCCGGGAGATCAAACGCGCCGGCCTAAGATGGCGATTGGTTGATGGCCTCGGCTTCATAAGCTGCCGAATGTATCACAGTTTCAAAGATGCCTGGGAAGGTTTTAGCAAGAACCTGTACCCGGCTTTCAACTACCAGACAATCCCTTATGTTCTGATTTGGCTCTGGTTGGCCATTGTCTTCCTTGAGCCTGTCACCGTCCTGGGTTTGCGTGTGGCGGGGATGATCTCTAGTGGGATTTCAGTCCCGCTCTCCGCACTAGCAGTCCTTGAGGCGCTTCTCCTCTGGGGGATAACTACTCGGCGCTTCGCTCTTCCCCGCTACCTGACTCTGCTCTACCCCGTTATCGTCGGTTTGGCTTTTGTGATCGCAATGCGTTCATTGTGGCTCCCCCGCACCGGCCGTGCGACTTGGAAGGGGCGACGCCTGGCTACCTCGGATTGGA
>CAYGCA010000038.1:1123-5740 GCA_964348265.1 uncultured Anaerolineaceae bacterium
GTCGCTTCGTGTTAAGGAGTTGGTTGTGGAAAATCCCCAAGCGCCTTCAGCGAGAACACGCGGCAACGCTCGCGCCTTCCGGGGACCGCGCCCGACCGGAGGAGCTGTGATGACGCGAGTTCCACCAAGCCCGGAGGGAGCAACTGGTCTGCGCGCCCTTAGAGCTTTGCTCTCCAATCGGAGCATCATGTCCGCTCTCGAGAGCCTTCACGCGGAGCTGGGTGACGTCTTTCGCATCCCGCTGCCTGGATTCAACCCTGTGATGCTGGTGGGAGCCGAGGCCAATCGCTTCGTGCTCGTTGAGAATCGGGATGAGCTGCGCTGGCGGTCTGAGCAGGATCCCGTGACCAAGCTCTTGCGGCAGGGAGTCCTGGTTGTCGACGGAGAGTTTCACGACCGATTACGCCAGAGGATGAACCCTGCCCTTCACCGCCGTATGTTCGCCAGCTATGTCGAAACCATGTGGCGCACCACAAGCAACATAAGTGCATCGTGGTCGGAGGCAGGCCCCCTCGACATGCTGGTTGAGATGAGGCGCATTTCACTTCTCAACTTGATCGAGACCCTCTTTGGGGTCGATTTCAGCCCTGAAATGCGGCGCCTTTGGCCATCGATTCTGCGCACACTTAAGTACATTGCGCCTGGGACCTGGTTGGTTTGGCGTGGGGTGCCCCGCCCCGGCTACCGCAGGCTCCTCCGTCAGCTCGACCAGTATCTCTACCAAATCATCTCCGAACGTCGCCAGACGGCGCGCGAATCGGACGATCTGCTCGGCATACTGGTCCGCACACCAGGATTGAGTGATGACCTGATTCGGGATCAGCTTCTGACCATGCTGATCGCAGGGCATGATACGAGCACTGCGCTGCTCGCTTGGTGCCTCTACCTGATCGGCGAAAGGCCGGAGGTTTTGCAACGGATACAAGCAGAAATTGATGCCAAATTGGGCGCTGGACCAGCCGTACTTGAAAGCCTCAACAGGCTGGAGTATCTGGAAAGCGTCATCAAGGAGACGCTTCGCCTCTACCCGCCCATTCATATCGGCAACCGTGTGGCCGCCACGGACCTGGTATTTCGCGGTTTCCGAATCCCGGCCGGCACTCGCGTGTTGTATTCAACTTACCTAACCCACAGGCACAAGGATTATTGGCCCGAGCCGCATAGCTTCCAACCGGAGCGTTTTGGCGGGGATGGCAGCCGGGGCCAAGAACCCTACGCCTTCGTCCCTTTCGGCGGCGGACCGCGCAATTGCATCGGCGCCGCCTACGCTCTGGTTGAGGCCAAAGTCGTACTGGCATGTGTGTTTCAACACTTCGACCTGGAACTGCTCTCAAAAGGGGTCAGAGTCCATATGGGAGCGACCCTTGAGCCGCGACCGGGTGTCATGATGAGAGCAAAACGACGATCGGACCACCGAAAAATGCCGAAGCAGCGATGACCTACCTCGAATTCCTAGCCCTGTATCTGGTCACACCTCTTGTTCTTCTTGGATTGGCTTCCCTCTACGACAGTCGGAAGGGCCACAGGCTCCCGCCGACTTTGAATAGCTGGCCGGCATGGGGCGTTCTGCTCCTTCACATCCTGATCGCCGTCGTCTATACCACCCCATGGGATAACTACCTCGTGGCCACGCGGGTTTGGTCGTACGATCCTGGACTTGTAGCCGGTTTGACCCTGGGGTGGGTTCCCCTGGAGGAATACGCCTTCTTCATCCTCCAGACCACGCTGACGGGTGGCTGGCTCCTGTTCTTGGCGCGCCGATTCAGGCCGATCGAAGTCTTTCCGAAGGGGAAAAGCTCGCTTCGCCGGCTCTCCACTCTGAGCGTATTCTTGATCTGGGCCGGAGGTTTGCTGCTCTGGGGGTCGAGCTGGGCCTCTGGCACCTACCTGGGGCTCGAGCTTGCCTGGGCGCTGCCCCCGGTCATGGTCCAGCTTGCTTTTGGCGCCGACATCCTATGGCACTACCGGCGGATCGTCGGCCTTGCACTGGGGCCGCCTGTCCTCTACCTGAGCCTAGCTGACTCCATGGCAATTCGCTCAGGCACCTGGACAATCAACCCAGCTCAGTCCACCGGCATTCTCTTGGGTAGCCTACCAGCGGAAGAACTGATTTTCTTTCTGCTCACCAATACCCTTATCGTTTTCGGAATGATCCTCTTGATGGCTCGAGAAAGTCAGGAGCGCTTGCCTATTCTGCATGGAATCATCACCCAAGGGGGTCCCAGCGCGTGGCGCCAAGGTACAAGCAGATGAACTTAGGAGAGGACGGCGGAGAAGCATGAAAACTGGAATCGTGGGAAGCGGGCTGGTCGGCTCCACTTCAGCCTATGCACTTTTGATGCGGGGTGTAGGCAGGGAGATCGTGCTGCTGGACAAGAACAAGGCTCGCGCTCAGGCCGAAGCCGATGATATTCTCCACGCCGTACCCTTTGCCAACCCTCTGCGAATCCGAAGCGGTGACTACCCCGATCTAGCCGGATGCAGGGCCGTGATCCTGGCAGCCGGCGTGAGCCAAGAGCCAGGCGAAACGCGACTCCAACTCCTCGAACGGAACGCGGAGGTCTTCCGCGAAATAGTCCCCAAAGTGATTCAGCACGCGCCGGAGTCCGTCTTGGTGGTCGCGACCAACCCTGTGGATATCATGACGCATCTGGCGGCGGCGTTTGCTGCGCAGACAGGATTTGATTCAACCCGCGTAGTTGGCTCGGGAACCACGCTGGACACGGCTCGCTTTCGAAGCCTTCTGGGCAACCAGCTTGGAGTCGACGCACAGCACGTGCATGCCTACGTCGTGGGCGAACACGGCGACTCCGAAGTGCTAACCTGGTCTCTGGTGACTGTCGGTGGCATGTCTTTGGAGGAATTCTGCAGGCAGAACGAGATCGAATTGAGGGAAGACGCACGGGCTGAAATCGAGTACAGGGTGCGCAACGCCGCCTATCAGATCATTGCCGGGAAGGGGGCCACTTATTACGGAATCGGATCCGCCCTGGCACGCATCGTATCGGCCATCCTCCAGGACCAGCGAGCAATCTTGACGGTGTGCACACCAGCCCCCCAGGTCGCCGACGTTGCGGACGTCACCGTATCACTGCCCCGATTGGTCGGAGGAAATGGCGTGCTCTCCACTTTTCCGCTGCCGGTCGATGAACGCGAGACCTCAGCTCTTCGCGCTAGCGCCACCGTTGTCGCTGAGGCTATTGCCTCATTGAGCATCGATTGACGAGCGATAGACACTAGCATGTCCCCGGTACCCCTCCGGCCCTATCCGTCTTTGTTGGAAAGGCCGCATTGAAGGTGCATACACGAGCATGATCGACAGGTTCAGGCAGGCAGTACATGATATGGAGCTGCGAAGATGGCTCCTGAGGGCAGGCAAGTCCGACTTTGGACAAGCCTAAGTGTTTGAGGGAATCCACATGACCGCTATTGAAAACGTTCTTGTCACCGGCTCAACTGGCTACGTTGGCGGGAGGCTCGTGCCCCGCCTTCTGGAAGAAGGCTTCTCCGTTCGCGTGCTGGTCCGTGACCCGGATCGAGCGCAGGGTCATCCCTGGGTCGACTCGGTTGAGGTCGTTGAAGGGGATGTTCTTAGGCCCGATACGCTCAGACCAGCGATGGAGGGCATCGACGCGGCCTACTATCTGGTACATAGCATGAAGGGGAGTCCCGATTTTCACCGTCGGGATCTTAAGGCAGCCGAAAACTTCGGCACCGCAGCCCGTCAATCGGCTGTCAAACGGATCATCTATCTTGGCGGCCTTGGAAGTCCAGAAGAGCAACTTTCCGAACACCTGCAGTCACGCCACCAGACAGGCGAGGTACTTCGGGCCTGCGGGGTGCCGGTCACCGAATTCCGGGCCGCAATCATCGTCGGGGCTGGCAGTGTGTCCTTTGAGATGATACGCTATCTGACCGAACGGATACCGATCATGATCTGTCCAAAGTGGGTCTTCACCCGAATCCAGCCGATCGCGGTTGTGGATGTGCTCGAATATCTCGTCGCAGCGCTGAGAACCCCGGCTAGCAGCGGCAAGGTCATCGAGGTCGGAGGCAGGGACGTGATGGCGATATGATGCTGGAGTACGCCAGGCTAAGAGGTCTGAGGCGAATCCTGACCCCCGTGCCGGTGCTGACGCCCCGCCTATCAGCCTACTGGGTTCACTGGATGACCCCGATTCCGGCGGATATCGCACGCCCCTTGATCCTCGGCCTAAGAAACGAGGTCATCGTCGGTGACGACACGGCGCGCAAGCTGTTTCCAAGAATTCAACCCCGTTCCTACGAGGAAGCTGTAGTCATGGCGCTCGAGGATCTAGAAGCCGGCAGGGTGGAGACGACCTGGAGCGATGCCTTGGCCACCACCCAGGGCGATTTGCCTCCCGTAGTCCTGACAACCCAGGAGGGAATGATCATCGAGCGCCGCCAGCGAGTCGTCCAGGCCCCCCCCTCCTATGTCTACGAGGGATTCTCGACCCTTGGCGGCGACCGTGGCTGGCTGTACGCCGACTGGCTCTGGCAATCGCGCGGCGCCCTCGACCGAATGATCGGTGGGGTCGGGTTGCGGAGGGGGCGGCGGGGCGGATGCCGCTGTGCGAGCTCGCCCTCCACCTGTCG
>CAYGCA010000038.1:5750-11453 GCA_964348265.1 uncultured Anaerolineaceae bacterium
AGGGGGCGGCGGGGCGGTTACCACCTCCGTGCGGGAGACGCATTGGATTTCTGGAGAGTTGAGGCCATCCAACCAGGAAGACTCCTCAGGCTGCGGGCCGAAATGAAAGTTCCCGGCCGCGCCTGGCTTGAGTTTGGGGCAAGGCCGCTTGAGGATGAGAAGACCCGGTTGATTCAGACCGCTTATTTTGCGCCCAAAGGCCTTCTGGGTCTGCTCTACTGGTATTTGGCCTATCCGATCCACAGACTGATATTCTCGGGCCTCATACGAAACCTGGCCAGAGAGAGCGAGAGCTTGGTGGCCCAGGCTGAGACCGCCGGACAAGAACTGAGCGCCTGACCGACGATCGGAGCCGGCATCGAGGAGGCATGGCTCCTCTTCCGAAAAGCAATCAGGGCGGGAACAACCGTAGCAAGAGTGGGGAAACAGCCTCTCTAGTTGTGGGAAGAACTTGATGTCCGACAGCGCGCGGGACTGGCTCATTCGCGGGATAGTCGCCGCAAAATCTAATGATCCGGAGGAGGCACGCTTCCTTCTCGAGAGAGTGCTCCACTCCGAACCTTCGCGTCGGCAGCTTGTTGATGCCTACTTCTGGCTGAGTGAGATCAGCCGAGAGGCGTCCGAAAAACGCAACTTTCTGGAGCAAGTTCTGATCTATGAGCCAACCCATTATGCTGCCAGGCGAAACTTGGCCATTCTGGACGGACGCCTTGATCCAGACCAGGTGGTGGAGCAGAACCAATCCCCTCTGCCTCCTTTACCAGGAGCTGACAGCGTCGATGCACAGCGCTTTGCCTGTCCACAATGTGGGGGCAGGCTGACCTATACGCCCGATGGCAGTTCTCTCACCTGCCAGTATTGCGAGAGGCGTCAATCAATTGGACTGAGGTCCGAAGAAGGAGGGCGGGTAGCAGAGGAGGATTTCATTCTGGCCCTGGCAACCGCCAAAGGACGCCGGCAGCCAACAACTATGTCATGCTTTGTCTGTCAGTCTTGCGGAGCCTCATTCGTACTCTCGCCGGAAATGCTGTCACTTACCTGTCCCTACTGCGCCTCCGTCTATGTTCTGGAACACACCAATAGCCTCGAATTGATCCCTCCAGAGGGAATAATCCCCTTCAAGATTCCCCAACTTGAGGCCGAACGCGCCCTTCGCCGGTGGTTGAAGGAACACGGCCTGGATTCCTTGATCTCCACCCCAGGCCTGCGGGGTCTCTACCTGCCGGCATGGACCTTCGATATCAGCGGACAGGTGCCCTGGACCGGCCTCCGCCATGACGGAGAGGCGTGGAGGCCCTACTCTGGAAGCAAGGTCATCCTCAAGAACGACTTGCTGGTACCTGCCGGCCGCGATTTTCCGGAGACATTCATTGAAGAATTGGACCAGTATAGGCTGGACGAGTTGATTCCCTTCGATCCCCGCTACCTCGTCGATTGGCCAGCGGAAACCTATGGGCTATCCGTGTCCGAGGCAGCCATGCAAGCTCGCTGGAAATCCCTGGAGAATCTGGAAATGGAGCTGAAAGGCAGCCTCTCCTGGAAGGTGAAGGACCTGAGGCTGAATCCGGCCAATCTGCTAATTGAGGCCTACCGCTTGGTATTGCTGCCAGTGTGGATCACGAGTTACGAGGTCGACGGTCGAGAGTACACCATCGTAGTCAGCGGACAAACCGGGGACGTCCGTGGACAGGCACCTCCTAGACGGTTTCGAGGGATCCTCGGAATCCTAAAGGGGGACAGGTGAACCCTCCTCCCAACCCACAGGGAAGTCGTCTCCGGAGGGGATCGCCTCTGGCGCCAATATTCGCAGTTATCTTCGTGGACCTTCTTGGGTTCAGTTTGATTCTCCCACTGCTGCCATTCTATGCCAGCGCCTACGGCGCCTCCCCGACAGTCATCGGTTTTCTGGTCGCTTCCTATGCCGCCGCCCAACTTGTCGGCGCGCCCCTCCTGGGACGCCTTTCCGACCGCTTCGGCAGACGCTTGATACTCCTATAGTGAGTATTTTCGGTACCTCGTGCTGATACCTCATCCTGGTATATGCGGAGCCGATCGGTTTTCAGATCGCCGACCGACTCCAGGCGACGGCCGTGAGCCTCGGCCGGCCTGAGCTCAGGGGCAGCCTGGTTGTTGGGGTAATCTTCGTCAGCAGGATTCTGGACGGACTGACGGGGGGCAACATATCCGTTGCCCAAGCCTACATCGCCGACGTCACAGACGAACAATCGCGCGCCAGAGGTCTTGGCATGATCGGTGCAGCTTTCGGCCTCGGTTTCATTCTCGGTCCGGCTGTCGGGGGCGCGCTCAGCGCCTGGGGGTACTCTGCTCCCGCCTTCGCCGCCGCTGGGTTAAGCACCTTGAATCTGACAATGGTCGCCCTCCTCCTGCCCGAATCCCTAGCATCGGATCAGCGAGCCTCGCTGGCCAAAAGCGCCCGAGAGTCGCCTTCCCTGAACCTCGGCGCGCTTCGAAAAGCCCTGGATCGACCCCTTGTCGGGCCACTGCTCACTACGCGTTTCTTTTTCGGCTTGGGCTTCTCAACCTTCCAGACAATCTTTCCCCTCTATTCACAGTACCACTTGGGGCTGACGGTTCAAGTGACCGGCTTCGTACTGACCTACGTCGGGGTTCTGGTCGTCCTGGTTCAAGCGCTTGGGATCGGCTGGCTGACAGTCCGCTATTCGGAGTCCAGCCTGATCTTTGGCGCCACGGTGTTGATGGCCGGTTCCCTGCTCGCGTGGGCCTTCGTGCCCAATCTATCACTGCTGCTGGTAGTGCTGGCCCCAGTTGCCCTTGCAGGCGGAACGAACAACACCATCATCAATGGTCACCTGAGCAAGGCTGTCTCTCCGGAAGAATTCGGTGGAACACTTGGCCTCTCGACCTCTCTCGAAAGCCTGACCAGGGCCCTCGCCCCCTCCATCGGTGGGGCCTTGCTTGGTCAGCTTGGGACGTGGGCGCCCGGGGTTTTCAGTGGGCTCGTGTTGGCCGGACTCGTTCCCTACGTTTGGCGCCGCATCACAGTCCCCCATCTAGGCAGTCGAATTCCCAGCAGGATAGAAGAACGTTCCAGCGATGCTTCTGAGGTCGACTTGGCATGAGCGATCCCCTCCCAGGAGCCGTAGGGTCGGGTTCAGGAATACCTCCGTGGCCGAGGGGATTCCTCAACACCGCTCCCACCTGCCACCGCGCTCCGATTCTCCGGGGAGGTTGGTCAGAGCAATCGGATCGAGCTACGAATATGCCACAACAGGTGGCAACCTCCGTCGGTTCAAGCCCGGCCAAATTGCTTAGCGCGGAGGATACCCAAGCAGTGCCGAGCTTACGCCGTCAGGTGAGCGCTGGCTTTGTTTCTTGCACTGGAGACCAGCGCAGCACAAACCTCGAGCGCAACCCGTCGTTCGCATGTCAAAGGAGATCAAGTGCCAGAAACGTTTGCAAATGAGGAGCAAGTGGTCATCCGCCTGGGCGTGAGCGCCTGTCTCATGGGTGAGATGGTCCGGTTCGACGGCGGTCACAAGAAGGACCGCTTCCTCGTGCAGACGCTGGGACAGTTCGTCCAGTGGGTGCCTGTTTGCCCGGAGGTCGAGATTGGATTGGGCACTCCACGCGAGAGTCTGCGCCTCGAAGGCGACTTGGCCTCACCTCGCCTTGTGGCTCCTAAGTCGGGCAGCGATCACACGGAGAAGATGCAGCTCTGGGCGCGCCAGCGACTCGTGCAGCTGGCGGCCCTCGACCTCCACGGCTATGTTCTGAAAAAGTCGTCTCCGAGCTGTGGTTTGCATCGCGTGAGGGTTTACCAGGAAAATGGCATACCAATCAATGAAGGACGCGGCATTTTTGCCCATGAACTGGTAAACGAACTCCCACTCTTGCCTGTTGAGGAAGAGGGGCGCCTCCACGATCCAAAGCTGAGGGAAAACTTCGTTCAGCGCATCTTCGCCTACTATCGATGGACGCGGATGCTTATGCAGGATTCCTCTCCGGCCAGCCTGGTCCGCTTTCACACAAGCTACAAGTTGACACTCATGGCCCACAGCAATCGTCACTACCGAGAGATGGGACGCCTAGTTGCCGAGGCAGGCAACCAAGACTGGCAAGCCATGACCCGGAACTACGGCCACATGCTGATGGAGGGACTGAAGATCCTGAGCAGCCCCGGCAAGCACACCAATGTTCTGCAGCACCTCATGGGCTTCCTAAAAGACCATCTGACCTCAGCGGACAAAGCGGACCTAATCTCCGTGATTGAGGATTACAGGCGCGGCTACGTGCCACTTGTCGTCCCGCTAACCTTGATTCGCCATCACCTACGGCGCAGTCCGACCCCAGACTGGGTGCACCAGCAGGTCTATCTGAACCCCTACCCCAAAGAGCTGGCCCTGCAGAACCATGTCTAATCTGAGGCACATTCAGCTACTGTCCGGGCCGTATTGCCACGACGGAATCAGGCTGACTGGAGAGATCTAGGGATGAAACCCAAGTGGCGGCTGGCTCTGCTCGGCGCTTCGCTTGTGCTGGCGGTTGGCGGTCTCTTTCGAGCAAGCTTCTCGGGGAAACCACTGCCGCAAGCCTTGCAGGCCTTGTCGAGCGGAGTAGACGTCGCTGTCACCACCGAGCCCTGGTTGACCTTCCATCCGACGGGAGATGGCACGGAGGTCGGTTTGATCTTCTACCCGGGTGGCTTCGTCGATCCACGGGTCTATGCGCCAGCGGCGCGCGAGATTGCCGCCAACGGTTACCTCGTCGTGGTAGTGCCTATGCCCCTCCAACTGGCAGTCATTGCCCCCAACCGCGCAGAGCAAATCATCCAAGCCCACCCCGAAATCTCAAGCTGGGCCATCGGAGGCCACTCGCTGGGCGGCGCCATGGCGGCTCGCTTCGCTCACCGGCATCCAAAAATGGTTGAAGGACTCGTACTCTGGGGCGCTTATCCGCCCGCCAACGACGATCTCTCCGATCGAGCCTTGGCTGTCACCGCAATCTACGGGACCAACGACGGGCTGGTGACCGTTGAGGACATCCTAGCCTCGCGTTCCCGCTTGCCGGCGTCCACGATCTGGGTGCCGATCGAAGGTGGTAATCATGCCCAGTTCGCCTGGTACAAAGATCAGTTTGGGGATCGGGAGGCAGGGATCAGTCGTAAGACACAGCAAGCCCAGACGACGGCTGCCACCCTGATCCTGCTGAGCCAGCTTGTCGCTGGCAAAGATTGAGACTGCACCAGCCGACCAACCGCATCCTCCGCGCCTCACCAGCCAGTCCCTGTGGCCATCTGTAGGGTGAGTGTAAGGCCGAGTCGGGTGTTTGTAAGTCGGCAGAAAGGCCGCTTGCATACAATTGCATTGGTTGGTCGACGTACTCTAGGCGCCATAGGACGATTCGTGACAACAACTCCTCTTGCAGCGCTTTCTGAATCATCGGAAGCTTCCCTGATTTCAATCTTGGTAGTGGATGATGAGCCCGCCTTCTGCGAAGTAGTCAGCGAAATCCTGCAGCTCTATGGGTATGCCGTCTACCAGGCATACAGCGTCCCTCAAGCCCTGTCGATCCTCCAGACCGCAACGCCGAACCTGATTCTTACAGATTTGATGATGCCTGGAACGGATGGCCTGGGATTCATTCGCCATCTGCGCGCCTCCACTCTCTGGTCTCAGATTCCAGTCATCGTCGTGAGCGCGAACCCGGTCGAGGTCCTCGGCG
>CAYGCA010000038.1:11463-11709 GCA_964348265.1 uncultured Anaerolineaceae bacterium
GAAACCTGATCTTGCACTACCTGCCCACCTGAACCTCCAACCCTTCAGCAACTCCATTCAAGAGGACTTGCCCCCTGAGCGTGGCCGCTTGCCGTTCGACAGATGCTTGACGCTCAACCAGGCCCGAGATAGAATTCCGCCTTAGCGAAGGGTCAAGGAGAGCTGAAAGAATGGCTATTCGACGCGCAATCGTCTGGGTCTTCTCGTCTTTGGTTGGGATTCTGAGTGCGGTGGTCACCATCTGGG
>CAYGCA010000038.1:11719-22742 GCA_964348265.1 uncultured Anaerolineaceae bacterium
AACCGTAGAGAGATTCACTTGGGCGAACGCTTTTCTCGTTTTTGCATCGATCGGTTTCGTCACGTTCATCTGGCTGGACTGGATCCTTCGGACGGACTACCTCAAGAGCTAGTCCTGACCCTTCTGCCCGAGCGGAAAGCGCCCCCTGCGGAGATCCAGGGGGCGATTGTCTTTCGTCACCGAAACCGTCCTGACCAATCCCATATCCGGGCGTTAAGTGCTAGCTAGGGTCATCATGTCCAGTGGACCTTCAAACGACCGAAACTGATAGTTTTTGCAAGAGATTGGGACTTATATAGATTGTGGCACTTCGCTGGAAGGAGCGGACTGGAATGCCGCCAAAGCCTACCTCTCGATTGCAGGGCATGTACAAGCTTTCCCCAGCCGAAAGGCTGGCGTGGGTGAGCCGGGCAGCCCAGATGGACAAGGTCGAAAGCGAGGCGCTTCGAGGCGACAGGGGCCTCAGCCTCGACCAGGCCGATCACATGGTTGAAAATGTCGTGGGTATTTTCGGCTTGCCGCTTGGCATCGCGGTCAATTTCCTTGTCAATGGCCGCGAGGTTCTGGTGCCCATGGCTATCGAGGAGCCATCGGTGGTGGCGGGAGCCTCATTCATGGCCAAATTGGCCCGGGACGGAGGCGGCTTTTTGGCTGAAACAACCGAGCCCGAAATGATCGCCCAGATGCAGATCCTGGACGTCCCGGATATCGCAGAAGCGCAGCAGGCCTTGATAGAGGCGAAACCGGAGGTACTGGCACAAGCCAACCTCGTCGATCCCCTTATCACCGAGTTGGGAGGCGGGGCGCGTGACCTCGAAGTCCGCCTACTTGAAGAAACACCGGCAGGACCTATGCTCGTCGTCCACCTTATCTTCGACACCCGGGACGCCATGGGCGCCAACACGCTTAACACCGCTGCCGAACGCCTGTCGCCCATGCTGGAGGCGATCACCAGGGGGCGCGTCCACCTGCGCATCCTGTCAAACCTCGCAGATCGACGCCTGGCAAAGGCCACGTGCAGGATCCCAAGCGAGTCCTTGGCCTTCGGCAAGTTCAGCGGAGAGCTGGTTGGCAAAGGCATCGTGGAGGCCTGGGCCTTGGCCGCCGCCGATCCTTACCGGGCCGCGACGCACAACAAGGGAATCATGAATGGCGTTGATTCGGTGCTGATCGCGACCGGTAACGATTGGAGAGCCGTTGAGGCCGGCGCCCACGCCTACGCGTCTCGATCTGGACGATACACTTCGCTTAGCCGCTGGAGAACGGGCGAAGGGGGGTCTCTTGAAGGAACACTTGAAATGCCTATGGCGGTCGGTATCGTCGGCGGAGCTACCCAAGTTCACCCCACCGCAAAAGCCTGTGTGACGTTAATGGGCGTGCAGACCGGGCGGGAGCTGGCGGAGGTTATCGTATCCGTCGGCTTGGCGCAGAATCTTGCAGCCCTGCGGGCCTTAGGTACCGAAGGCATCCAGCGAGGTCATATGCGCCTGCACGCCCGGCAAGTGGCGATCGCTGCCGGCGCGGAGGGCGCCGTAATCGAGCGCCTGGCGCGCGTGATGGTGGAAGAAGGAACGGTCCGGATGGACCGGGCGAAGCAGCTTATGGCTGAACTGAATAAGTCGAATTAGGCAAAGAATTGAGAAGACGTCATGCGGAGAGAGGTCCATGCCCCAGCCTGAAGACAGCAACCTGATGCGTCCCGCTCGCAACGTTGGAATTTCGGGCTATGGCGCCTACGTTCCTCGCTACCGCCTGCCAGCCAGGGAGGTCGCCAGGATCTGGAAAGATGGCGTGGGCGCAGTTCCAATCGAGGAGAAGGCCGTTCCCGGCCTCGATGAGGATGTGATCACCATGTCCATCGAAGCTGCCAGAAATGCCCTGAACAGGGCCGGCATCGAACCTACCCTGATTCGCGCCGTGTGGGTAGGCTCTGAGTCCCACCCTTATGCTGTCAAGCCGACCTCGACTGTGGTGGCGGAGGCCATTGGGGCTACCCCTCACACACAGGCGGCCGACTGGGAGTTTGCCTGCAAAGCAGGAACGGAAGCCATCCAGGCGGCGATCGGATTTGTGGGGTCGAGTATGGCCGACTACGCCCTATCCATAGGGATGGACACCGCCCAGGGACGTCCAGGTGATGCGCTCGAGTACACTGCCGGGGCAGGCGGCGCAGCTTTCATCCTTGGTCCGGAGGAGAACTCATTGGCTACCCTCGAAGGCTCATATTCCTTCGCCACCGACACGCCCGACTTCTGGCGCAGAGCCGATGAGAAGTATCCCGAGCATGGGGAGCGCTTCACGGGCGAGCCCGCCTACTTCAGGCATATCTCGGCTGCCGCCGAGGCCCTGCTCGAAGCCACCGATACCTCTCCGGAAGACTATCAGTACGCCGTCTTCCACCAACCCAACACCAAGTTTCCAGAGCGAGTGGCGCGCTCACTCGGATTCTCACCCGATCAGACTCGGGACGGGTTGCTGGTGCCGATCATCGGCAACACCTACGCCGGCTCGGCGATGATCGGCCTCACAGCGATCCTGGATGTTGCCCAGCCTGGCGACCGAATCCTCATGGTTTCGTATGGATCGGGCGCTGGCTCCGATGCCTTCAGCCTCGTGGCAACCGAGGCGCTATTGGAGCGTCGCCAACGAGCGCCGCGCACCCAGGATTACATCAACCGCCGGACGGAGATCGATTATGCCACCTACACGCGTTATCGTGGTAAGTTGAAGACAAGGTGATCATGAAAAGCTCTCCAGCCACTCCGAACGTGATCATTGCCGGTGTAGGTCTGACCCCCATTGGTGAGCACTGGGAAAAGTCGCTGCGAGAATTGGCCCTCGAGGCCATTACGGCCGCGCGCCAGGACGCAGGCGGACTCCGACCTCAGGCGATGTATGTCGCCAATGCTCTCAGCCCCCTGCTCTCGAACCAGACCCACCTCGGCGCGCTCCTGGCGGATTTCGCCGGCCTGCGCGGGATTGAAGCGCTCACGGTGGAAGCAGCCGGCGCATCCGGCGGAATAGCCTTCCGGCAAGCCTATCAAGCCATATGTGCCGGTTTCGTCGAGGTTGCGCTTGTGGTCGGAGTGGAAAAGGTTACCGATAGGGTCAGCGCCACTGTCGACGCTGCGGCTTCCACTGCTGCCGATGCGGATTACGAAGCCATCCATGGGATCACCCGGACTGCCCAGGCCGCCCTGCTTATGCGCCGCTACTTGCATGAGTACGACGCCCCGGCTGATGCCCTTGCAGGCTTCAGCGTGACCGCTCATGCCAATGGAGTAGACAATCCATACGCCATGTACCGCCGGCCGCTCCGCAGGGAAGACTATGCGAGAGCGCCAATGCTGAGCGAACCGGTAAACATGTACGACGCCTCACCGCTCGCCGATGGTGCCGCGGCGCTTGTGCTCGTCAGGGCCGAGTCGCTCCCCGAGAATCCTCCCGTCCCCAGGGTGCTGGTCGCCGCATCATCCTCATCAACATCGGCGATCGCCATCCACGATCAGAAGGATACGCTCAGACTAGCCTCGGTCGAAGAGTCGGCCCAGCACGCCTATCGTCGGGCTGGCATTACCCCAGACCAAGTGGACGTTTTTGAGCTGCACGATACATACTCGATCTACGCGGCGCTTGCACTCGAAGCATCAGGATTTGCAGCGCAGGGGCAAGGTTGGAAGCTCGCCCAGGACGGTGCGATTGCGCGCGATGGTCGGATCCCCATCAGCACATTCGGGGGAAGCAAGGCACGTGGTGAGGCCGGAGGCGCCACCGGCGCCTATCAGCTCGCTGAAGTGGCCCTGCAGCTACAGGATCGGGCAGGGAAGAACCAGGTTCCGGGAGCTCGGGTGGGCCTTGCGCAGTGCCTGGGAGGCAGCGGAGGGACGGCTGCAACCCACCTCCTCATCAGGGAATCGGGGTCTTAACCAGGGTTTGATAGCTCCTGAGAGTCTAGGGGCTCTATAATAGCGCTGGTCTTCCGAGAGGACGGGCCAATTTGCTACTTTATGTAAAGCTTATGAGGTGAATCAAGCATGGAAGTTTCCAGGCATTGGAGACTAAAGCATCAGCGCTATTCGTTGGTCGGCGAAGTATGCCCCCACTGTGAAATAAAGATCTTCCCACCCCGCGATATCTGCCCCGACTGCGGTAAGGACGCCCGCACGCTTCACCATTTCAGTGGGCGAGGCGAAGTCTACTCCTTTACCTGTGTGTACGATGCGCCTGCCGGCTTTGAAGAGAACGTGCCCTACACGATCGCCCTCGTGAAGCTCGAAGAGGGGCCGATGGTTACAGCCCAGCTTACTGATTTGGACCAGCGCACCGTCGAGATTGGGATGCCCGTCGAAATGGTGACCCGCAAGATGCGGGCGGATGGGGAGCGAGGCATGCTTGTCTACGGCTACAAATTCCGGCCGAGACTTGCATCCGCTTCGCCTTAATGAAGCTGTCTGCGGCGATACCTACTCAGCGCGGCCTACCTACCCAGGATAGGCCGTTTTCCTTTGGGAAGCTTCCCTGACATGGCAAGCAGGGGTCCCCAGACTCCATCCAAGCCGCCTTGCCATGACGCCTGGCGCGATTCCCGGCAGCGGGCTGGGCCCGCTTGACGCCTAGAATCTCCTGTGCTACGATGCGCGCCTGAGGGTCGCCCCGGGCAATTCGATTGCCCAACTATCGAAGGAGGAGACATGGGAAACCAGCGTCTGCGAATCCTGCTGCTTACTAGCTTCGCTGGCCTCGCCCTCAGTCTGGCAGCTTGTACAAGGTCTGCTTCCGTACCTGCAGGGACGCAGCTTGCGGAAGCGACAACACCCGTTGAACTCAACCCACAACAAGCTACCATGGAGGCTGTTCGATCCGCATTGTTGACACAGACCGCCGAGGCACGGCAGGCCAGCGCGACCGAGACTGCCTCAACCCCAACCGGCGCGCCGGAGGCCTCGCCGAGCCCAGCTCCGACAAACACCCCAGCCCCTGTTGCCAGCCCTGGCGCGGGTCGGCCAAATCGCTACATCCTTAGGGAAGGTGAGCACCCGTTCTGCATCGCCCGCCGCTTCAATGTAGACCCGGGCGAGTTGCTCAGTATCAACGGGCTATCACTGGTCTCCTTGATCCAGCCAGGAACCACGCTGAACATCCCTCAAACCGGCAACCGCTTCCCTGGCAATCGCGCCCTAAGAGTCCACCCCACAACTTATACCGTGGTCGCGGGCGACACGCTGAATGTCATCGCATGTTTGTTTGGCGACGTTCGTCCACTGGCAATCGCCCGAGCGAATGGACTCGAGCAACCGTACACTCTGAGGCCAGGAACAGTGCTAAATATCCCCTAGCCTTGCGCCGGGGTGAATCGACCAGCGAAACTGGACCAAGTCGCACTCGCACGAAGTGTTGAGCGGGGGCAGAAAGCAGCCTCCCCCCGCTCTTCGACCTTAGGAGGAGTGGATGGTGTGAAAGGGAGCACTATGCGGACCGAATCTCTCTACAGCGGCCCATTGTTTTCCGTGCGCCGCGATCGAGTGCAGCTCCCCAATGGCCGCGCCATTGACCTGGAAATCGTCGACCATCCACCGGTCGTTACGATCATCCCCCTTGCTCAGAATGGGGACATTTGGTTCGTCCGGCAATACCGGCATGCGACGGGTGGATGGCTGCTTGAGCTGCCGGCCGGCAGGATTGACCTGGATGAGGACCCGGAAAAGGCCGCGGTGCGTGAATGCCGCGAGGAAATCGGCTTGTCGCCCGGAGAGTTGACTAAACTGGGCTCCTTCTTTCAGGCCCCTGGCTACACCACCGAAATAAACCACGTCTATCTTGGACGTGACTTGACTCCCTCGCCGCTCGAGCCCGACTTGGACGAGGCGCTCGAAGCCGTGAACCTTCCTCCAAGCGCCATTATGAATCTCATGGACCGCGGGAGAATAAGGGACGCTAAGACTCTGGCAGGACTGTTCCTTGCCTTTCGCTGGCTGAATAGGTGAATCGGCCCAAGCCGACGCAGCCTCTCACCCGTCCAATTTCACTCAACAGTCCTTCCTCGGCAAAGCCGGTGTAAACGCCCTCGACGAAGCCACAGCCAACAATCTACCTCCTGCAGCCGGGTGCAGCGCCAAGGGGGCGAAAGATCGTGGCCTCCCCTTGAGGTGCTGCCCTGGGTAGTCTTGGATCAGAAGCGATCTCCCGCTCACCTCGCAAGCCCTCCCGGATGCGATGGAGAGAAGGAGGGTAAGCATGTCAGCTCTCCTTCATCGCAGACCGTACCTGGTTCAATGATCGACCCGGACTCAACCCTAACCTCCGGGTTCTCCCTAGACTCAATTTTGGCGGGTGTGTTATACTCAGCCCTTGCGCTGGTCACCCGAAAGGTATGGCCCGCCAAATTTGGCCCTGCAGAAGGTACAGTCCCATGACTGACCAAGAAGAACAGGTAGTCGAACGCGAGCCGGCAGAGACGCTGGAGCAGGCTGAGGCGCTCAACGAAACGAGCGAATCGGGGGCAAGCGAAGACCTCCCGCCCGCCGAAGGCGACCAAGAAGCTCGGTCGGCTGATGAAGAGGCCTCCGAGGAGGAGCCCAGTGCTGCCGAGGAGCTTTCAGCGACTCGCGCCTTGGAAGCGCCCGAGAATCCAAACATCCCTAGGCTTCGCCCTGGCGACGCCGTGAGCGTCTTCGTTCTCATCAGGGAGGGCGACCGGGAAAGGACCCAAGAATTCCGGGGGACCGTTATACGAATTCGAAAGGGCAGCAACAGCGCAAGTTTCACGGTAAGACGCACAGCTTCTCACGGGATTGGAGTGGAGCGGACATTCTTGATGCGGTCGCCTCTGATCGAAAAAGTCGAGATACATCGCAGGGCCCACGTGCGTCGCGCGAAGCTCTATTACCTCCGCGAGAGGACTGGAAAACGCGCTCGCCTCCGCGAGAAGCGCGAGGTCTAGGCCCAAGCTTGCCGTACGGCCGGGTGCGGCCGGTTCGATCCCGCCAGAACAGCTTTCGATCCTCTTCCCAACCCATCGACCGGTTTCAAGCGCAGGCGACCGCCGATACCTGTGGCCCCAGCACCTCCCACACTGAAGATGTCAAGGCCCTCGCCTGAGGGTTCCGAGCACGCCTTAGTCAAGACAGGAATTAGCTCCCCAAGCCCGCTTTGCATGGGCCGCGAACCCGCGTCCGCAGGGTTTGTTTCAACGGAGCTAGCATGAGACAGCCAGGATCCCGATCCGACTCTGACCAGCCAGGCATTCTGAATCGTTCCCCGATTGGCGTCCTGGATTCGGGCGTGGGGGGCCTCTCAGTTGTGCGCTGCCTTACCCAAGCCCTTCCATATGAGAATGTCACCTACTTCGCAGACCAGGCGCACGTTCCCTATGGCAATCGTTCGCTACGGGAAGTGCGAGCATACGCCGAGGGGATCACCGACTTCCTCTTGCGCCACGGCGCCAAGCTGATCGTCGTGGCTTGCAACACGGCCTCGGCCGCCGCTCTACACCATCTAAGGCGCGTATTCCCCCGAACCCTATTCGTGGGGATGGAGCCCGCCGTCAAGCCCGCCGCTCAGGCGACCCTCAATGGCATTGTGGGAGTACTGGCCACCCCAGCCACCTTCGAGGGAAGGTTGTTCGCTTCCGTTGTTGACCGTTTTGCCGCCGATGTCACCGTCCTTAAGCAGCCAATTCCCGGATTGGTAGACCAGATCGAGGCCGGAGATCTGGACGGACCGGAAACGCGGGCCATCCTCGAAGGAGGCCTCAGCCCTCTGCTGGCGCAGGGAGTCGACACTCTCGTCCTAGCCTGCACTCATTTTCCGTTTGTCATCCAGCTCATAGAGGAACTCACGCCGAGAGACGTCAGGGTTATCGATCCAGCGCCAGCCGTTGCGCGGCAGGCTGGGAGGTTGTTGGGGCAAAATGCCCTGTCAAATCCAGGGGGTAAGGCAGGCAAACTGAGGCTCTACACGAGCGGCGAGGCCGCGCGCCTTGAAGCGATGACGAAGCGCCTGATCGGCCTGCAAGCCAGATGTCACACGGTTCGGTGGCAAGACAGGAGAGTGGTTATCGGCTGATCCTTGCAGCGGACCAGTCCCGCGCCGGCGGCCGGCAGAGAGGCTCTGCAATCCTGATCCGCTCCTCGAGGAAATCCAGGGGATGACTGTACTCCGGCAGGAATTGAAGTCTGATTGAGCTGCTACTCTTCCGCGACGCCTGCTTGCTCCAGTTCTTTGGCAGCGATGCGAGCGACGGAGGCGACCGTCTCCCCTTCCTTCAAATCCATTAGCCGGACGCCCATTGTCGAGCGCCCCTGCCGGCTAATCTGCCTAACCTTGAGACGCAGGACGATCCCGCCGCTCGATATGAGCGTTAGATCGTCCTCTGGGCGAACGATCCGCGCCGCAGCAACCCCTCCCGTCACAGCCAATTTGTTGCGACTCAGTGAGATGACGCCTCCGGTCCCCCGACCCTTCAAGGGGTACTCCGAAACGGGAGTACGCTTGCCATAGCCCTTTTGGGTCACGACCAGTAGGTCAGCCTGGGGGTCAACGACGTCCATTCCCGTAACGTAGTCGCCATCGCGCAGCCGAATAGCTTTGACGCCGCGAGCCTGTCGGCCCATGGATCGGACCTTATTCTCGTGGAAGCGAAGGGCCTGGGCCCGCTCGGTCACCAATATGACGTCATCGTCCCCCGTCGTGAGGCGTGCCCAGCCAAGCACGTCCCCCTTCTGAAGGCCGATGGCGATGAGACCCGAGGGACGCACGGAGGCAAACTCGGCCAGGGAGACACGCTTGATCTTGCCATTGTGGGTGGCCATGATGCAGTACTTGGCGCTGTCGAAATCGCTTACGACGGCCGTCGCTGTGATCGTCTCATCCGCTTTCAAAGCCAAGATGTTCACCATGGGAATCCCGCGCGCCGTTCGATCAGCATCAGGGATCTGATAGGCCTTCTCGGAGTAGACTTTGCCCTTGTCAGAGAAGAAAAGGATCGTCTCCAGCGAGCGTGCCGGAAACAGCATCAGCACCTCATCCTCGCCCCGCATGGAATGCCCGGTAACACCCCGACCGCCCCGCCCTTGCCGACGGTAGGTCTTCGCCGCTACTCGCTTGACGTAGCCCCGTTCGGTTATGCTGATCAGAACCGCCTCGTCTGCAACCAGATCTTCCTCGCTGAACTCCTCGCTGATGTCTGCCGCAATGCGGGTCCGGCGCGCATCCCCGTACTTCTCTGCGACCTCGTCTAGGTCATCCTTTATCAGGCCCAGGATCTTCTTGGGATGGGCAAGAAGGTCTTCGAGGTAGCCGATGCGCTCCAAGGTTTCTTTGTGCTCGAGTTCGATCCTCTCGCGCTCCAGGGCCGCCAATCGGCGCAGTTGCATGTCCAAGATGGCTTGCGCCTGGGCCTCAGTCAGACTGAAGCGCTTCACGAGGCGGTCTTTGGCCACATCGGCATCCCGAGATTTGCGTATAGTGGAGATCACATCATCAAGATTGGCAAGTGCGATGAGCAGTCCATCCAGGATATGGGCCCGAGCGCGCGCCTTCTCCAGATCATGCTCTGTCCGCCGCGTTATGACAGAGCGCCGATGTTCAATGTAGAGTTGGAGCGCTTTCTTTAGCGGCAACAGACGTGGCTCGCCGTTGACGAGCGCCAGCAGCTGGACTCCGAACGTGCTCTGCAGATAGGTGAATTTGAACAGTTGGTTGAGGATCTTCTTCGGCTGCGCACCGCGCTTCAGTTCGATCACGATGCTCAGCCCGCGACGATCCGATTCATCCCGCAGATCACGAATCCCGTCCAGTTTTCCTTGGCGAACGAGTTGGGCGATTCGCTCGATGAGGCCTGCTTTGTTCACTTGGTAGGGAATCTCGGTGATCACAATAGAGTGTCTCGAACCCGGCATTTCTTCGATGTGCGCGATAGCCCGCATCACAATTCGTCCGCGTCCCGTGCTGTATGCCTGCTTGATACCTTCGCTACCGATGATCATCCCACCCGTGGGGAAATCCGGACCCGGCACGAATTCCATCAGGTTCTCAACGCTGATTGTATCGAGTCGATCATAGCGATCGATCATGTGGCGCAGACCATCCGCCAGTTCGTTCAAGTTGTGCGGCGGAATATTCGTGGCCATCCCAACCGCGATGCCCGAGGCTCCATTTAGCAACAGATTGGGCAGGCGCGCGGGCATAACCTCAGGCTCATCCAGGGAACCGTCGAAATTATCGACAAAGTCGACTGTGTCCTTCTCAATATCAACCAGGAGCTCCTCGGCCAACGGCGATAATCGGGCTTCGGTGTAGCGCATGGCAGCTGGCGAGTCGCCATCTATGGATCCAAAGTTCCCTTGACCATCGACCAGCACATAGCGCATCGAAAAGGGCTGAGCCATGCGCGCCATGGCGTCATATACAGCCGTATCTCCGTGGGGATGGTATTTGCCCAAGACCTCACCGACGATACGCGCCGACTTGCGATGGGGGGAATTCGAGCGGATTCCCATCGCTCGCATGGCATAGAGTATGCGCCGCTGGACCGGTTTCAGCCCGTCGCTCGCGTCGGGCAGGGCACGCGAAACGATCACACTCATGGCGTAATCGAGGTATGCGCCCCGCATTTGATCGTCTATATCAACTTGACGAACAGTCCCTATTTCCATATCGAAGTGTTTTCCGCGGATTGCCGGAAGAGTGGCTCGGGGATGCCCATTTCGAGAGGCCGGATAGCCCGCTAATTATACCGCAGGCAGCCTTCTCAGGCCACTCCCGTTCGAGAGCGATTGGCTTTAGTCTTGTCTGCTAAAGAGCCAAACCGCGGGCACAATGAACAACAGGCCAAAGAGCGAAAGAATAGCCACGTCAACGAGAATCGGGTAGAGACTGACTGCCCTCAGGAGCGAAGCCGGCACACTCTCTCTCAGGATAACCTGTCGCAAGGGATCAACCCCGTATGTGACAGGATCAATGCTTGACAGCCATCTCATCCACAGTGGGACGCCGCGCAGCGGAAAGAAGGCCCCAGAGAGGA
>CAYGCA010000038.1:22752-23816 GCA_964348265.1 uncultured Anaerolineaceae bacterium
TCAGCGCTTTCCGGGGGATAGACCCCAGCAGCCCCCCAGAGAGGAAAAACATTGGCATGAGGATGAACTGCATCATGAATTGGAAACCTTCCATTGTGCGCTGGCGAGCTGCAACCAGCACCCCAAATGAGGTCATGACTGATGCCAGAAGCAGCATTAATCCGAGCAGCAGAAGGAGTTGCTCCGAACTCAGCTTTAGGCCCAAAAGAGGTGCAAAGGCCAGGATTAACCCGCCCTGAAACATGGCCACAGTGCTTCCACCGGCGACTTTCCCCAGCGCAACTGCAGCACGCGGTACCGGAGCCACAAGGACCTCCTTGAGAAAGCCGAACTCCCTGTCCCAAACGATCGAAACCGCCGAGAAGATTGAAGTGAACAAGACAGCCATGCCTAGGATGCCGGGGAACAAGAATTGGGTGAAATCCAGGTTCCCCTCCCCCAAGCCGGACATCGCCGGCGCCAAACCTCCCCCGAACACAAAAAGGAACAGCAGTGGCTGACCAAGGGAAGCGATGATGCGCGTCCGATTTCGAAGGAATCTCACTATATCTCTGTACCAAATTGTGTAGGCTGTCCACCAATGGGTCTGGAGATCCTTCATGTTGAATTCCCCTAGCTGCGCCTGCGCCACATACGCCGGCGAAGACGCATTTTGTCCCTCGCATCCACCTCTTCTGCGCGGATTGCTCTACCGGTGAGCTTTATGAACACATCCTCCAAGGTCGGGCGCCGCAGACTCACGCTCTCCACAGACAGCTTGGAGGCTCCATCGACCAGGCCGGCCACCATCTGGGGTATGAATTGATCCCCATTGGCCGTTTCCAGAATGAGTTGGCCCTCCGGCCCCAGACGACATTCAACGTTTGGAAACTGGCTCAGGACTTGAGCCGCTTTCTGGTTGTCTGAGGTCCGGACGGTGACAATGTCGCCCCCCACCAGAGCCTTCAGCGCGTCAGGGCTCTCGAGGGCCACAATCTCCCCGTGGTCGATGATAGCGATCTTATCGCAGTTTTCAGCCTCCTCCATGTAGTGTGTAGTAAGTATCAAAGTGGTGTTTTTTGACT
>CAYGCA010000039.1:0-2095 GCA_964348265.1 uncultured Anaerolineaceae bacterium
GGCGAACGAACTTCAAACGGAAACTTGGGAATTTTCATCCGATGAGCTTCGAATATAGCGCTCTTATGGAGTCAGGAGGATCTATCCCCAGGTCATCTGCGAGAAGCCGGATATAGCGTTGATAGTGAGCTACAATCTCACTCCGGCGATCCAGGCGAGCAAGCGACTCGATGAATTGCCGATTGATATCGTCACGGTAGGGATCGATATCCAGTGCACGCCGGAGTGATCCAACTGCATTCGCAGGTTGATTCCTAACCATCGCCTCTTCCGCATGGTTTGCAAGCAGATCCAAATACCTAAGCTCCAGCTCTCGCCTCCTGGAATGTACCCATTCTGAACTTATGTCAGGCAGGAAGTGACCTGAGTAGCTGTTTATTGCCTCCGTTAGGGCAAAATACCTCCTCGGATCACCAAGCGGAAGGGTCTCAGCGACCTTGGAGGCTTGTTCAAACCGATTCACATCATAATTCACTGATAATTCATCCCCAATTGTGTATACTGAGCCGGCGAGGACAATGCTCTGCTTTCCGAGAGATCGCCTGAGACCGTATATCAACATGTGGAGATTAGCACTCTGACGACCGGCAGAATGAAGTGGCCAGAACATCTCTATGAGTACGTCTCGATCAATCTGACGCCGATCAGCTATAAGGAAGAGAGCTTCTCGAGCTTGGGGCTTGATATCACTAATCTTCTCCCCACCGAGAAGTACCGTCGCTTCTCCTAAGGCGAACAATTCAATCTGACCTTTTCCACGCTCCTCATCAGCTGACTGGCGATGCTGTTCTGAGAAAGCCCTCATCGTTTCGATCCGCTGGAGGATCAGAATGAAGGGGTGCTCCCCACCCGCTCCTTCCTGAAAATGCTTGAGGAAGCCAGGATCACTCGCGAGTTCAGCTGCAACAATCTGCTCAGTTCCATTCTCAAGTGTCCAGGTAGCAAGGTTTCGAATTGAAGTGTGTGTGCCTTCCCAATCCCCAAGGGCGTACTTTGCTCGAGCTAGGAAATAGAGTGCTTTCGTCTTATCAATCGCATCGATTGTCTCCTTGCCTGAGACTTCTTTTAGTTTCGAATACGCCCTGTCGGGGGAGACCTCAATCTCCAGTGCCGCCAACTGAATTGAAAGCGCGTTGCTGTACGGCTGTTCATGTTGACTGAGGCCAACTGCCCGCTTGAGCCAATCATGAGCAAGGCTTGCTCTGCCCCATCGCCTGTGCAATACGCTGGTCTGGATGCAACCGTAACCAATTAAGTACAGATTATCGAGACTGGTCGCAATCGAGAGTGCAGTGTCATATAGTTCTGCCGCTTGCACCACGAGTCCGAGATCCATGAAGAGGTCAGCTTGACCATACACTATTAGCGCCTCGCGTAATGGGCTATCTGCTTGTCTGACATACTTCAATGCTTCTTGAAAACGCTGAAGTCCACGTTCATAATTTCCCTCAAGATGAGAATCTACCGCGAGATTGTTGAACGAGACTGAAAGGGCCAAGGGGTATCCAAGATCAAGGAGTAGGTCATGTGCCTTCTCGCTCGTGATTCTAGCAGCAAGGTGCTTACCATTGGCCGCTTGGAGGTTCGACAGGTCAATAAGCGCTGATGCAAGATTGAACGTGTCGTCGATTCTCTCCAAGGTCTCTACCGCCTGGGAGGCAAATCGTTCGGCTTCGGACAAATCTCCGTTGCTGTCGCGAATGGCTTGTGCCTTTAGCCTTAAGCAGAATGCGGAATCAAGAGGACTATCCTCACCCTCGAGTGACATTTCACTTGCTATTGCAAGCCTAAGAGCTTTTTCGGGGTCTCCTCTCTGGAGCGCGATCAAGCCTTGAAGGTAATCTGCTCTTGAAGCGTGAGAGCCCGACAACTCTAGAGATACCATATCCCTATATTGGGCCAGCAAGTTCTCTGCTTCTGATAATCTCCCCTGGTCAATATAGGTTGTTGCCAGATTCCTGAAGACTTCAGGGGCTCGCTCACCTGCCTCCCGAATTCTTTGTGTCCACCTCTCTAAGGTCTGAGTGCGGCCCAACCGCGACAGTCTCCTTGCAAGATCATCAGCAAGAATTGCGCCTCTCTTATGAAGGTTTGC
>CAYGCA010000039.1:2105-12952 GCA_964348265.1 uncultured Anaerolineaceae bacterium
TCAAAACACAGCTCAACTGCCTCTTCGGGAGATCCGTGGGCTAGTAGATAGTCAACTGCCCTCCTCCGAAGGTGCGTAATCCGATCCCGATCTGCTGCGCTTAGAGTCTCAATCAAGAATTCGCGGAATTGGGGATGATATTCGTAGGTCCTCGGTGAATCCTGCGTAGCGGTCACGAACAGCCCTTCTGAAACCAGCCTAGCAAGATAGTCTTCACTGCTATCGATTTCCAATACATAATCGCAATTGTCTGATGTCATGATCGGGAGAACAGAAGAACCGAGCAGGAAGCGCCTAAATCCGTCTGGCTGCCGATTCAGAACAACCGAAGCCAAGTACTCGTAAATCATTGGGGGCGATCCGAGGAATACTGTCTGCAGTCCATCCCTTGCTAACCTGCCTGAGAGTAGAATGCCGGTTATCCAGCCTCGCGTTTCTTCAAGCAACCTGTCTATCTCGCTCTCACTCAATTCGTCGGGATCTCTGAGTGATGCCAATGCGATCAGCTCTTCGCGAGTGAATGCTAGGTCATGAGGACCTAATCCAGCCAGATTCCCCTCGGCCATAAGCCTTGCCAAGGATAAGTTGGGCACTTCTCTCCCTGAGATTAGAAGAGTGGCCTGTTCGGGTAGCACTTCAATCATGCTGTCAATTAGATCCATAAGGGGTTGAGAAGCATTGATGTGATGAATATCGTCAAGAGCAATAACAAAAGGCTCATGGATTTTTTGATCTATAGTGCCGACAAGATTCAGAGCAACTGCCCTCGGAGAACGTCCCGCTAGCTTGTGAAGGTCTGGATTGCTCCCTAGCCTGCGGAAACGCTTCAGCATTGAGGCGTATAACAGCCCAGCAAATCGCATGGCATCGAAATCGGCCTCACTGAGTCTAACCCAGCAGACGGGTAGCTCTGTGTGTGAGGCGAAATCGGCGAGTAAGGTCGTCTTGCCATATCCGGCAGGTGCCGCAATTGCGATGAGTTTTCTGGAAATGAAGCCATGAATCAAATCAACGAGCCGTTCGCGGTGAAGCTTGCCCCTGTCGAAGACGGGGGGAGTTATGGCATGCTTAAGCGAGGGATCCAGTTTGGTCATTAGTTTCGGTATGGTTATCGGGAATGGCTCGATAATTCCCAGCGACGAATACTCGAGTTCATTTCTCGAGTCTCAAAATCCCGGAGGCTAAATTGGTCCCAATATGAAGCCTTCCTCACAACTATGGAAACTTGACATATCCAGGCTGAATCAGAATAACTACAAAGCCATTTCGAAGCCCCCCAACCAAGGAGCTAAGATGATACTAACCTAGAATACATTGCCCTTAGGCGTTTCGGCGGTTCTACACGAAGATCCTCTGCCAGAGCCCTTGTGTATAGTTTGTAGTGCCTGACTAGTTCATGACGTCGTCCAAGCGAGCTAAGAACACGAATATAGGATCCATTGAGCTTGTCGTTGTATGGGTCGATATCAAGAGCCGCTTCGAGGTACTGTATTGCCTTCTCGCATTCAAATTGGGTCGTGCAACCTGCTACGAATTTCACTACTAGGCTCACGAATCGAGCTCCAAGTTCCCTCCTTCGCGCCAGAATCCAATCAGACGAGAACTCAGGTGCAAACGCACCGGCATATCTCTCGATAGCAGTACTAGCGAACATCTTGGATCTAGGGTCAATGTGAGGAATTGCCTCAGCCAGCTTTGATGAGCGCTCAAAAATACCCACATCGTAGCTGACATCTAGTCTGGGATTCAGATATATCAAGGAACCATCTCGGAGAATTGCGGACTTACCGAATTTCTTTCTCAGGCCGTAGATCGCAGAATGCAGATTCGCAGCCTGATTACTTGGATTCCTCCCCGGCCAGAAGAGCTCGCCCATCTCATCTTTGGTCACTTGCCCTCTGTCTACCAAGAAACAGAAGATTTCTTTTGCCAGTGGAGGAATTCCTCGAACTTCTTCCCCAAGCACCTTCATTGACACGCGTCCCATGCATCTCACATCAAGACCATTTTCCTTGCCTTGCAGGTTCGGTCCTTCTCGAAATCGCAATGAAGCAAGTTTCATTAGATCCAATCTATTGCTAATTTGCACGAAAGAGATATTACTTTCCAGCTCATGCTTCAGGAATGACCAAAACTTCGGCGTAAACGATGCTTCTCCTGCAACAACCTGCTCCATTCCGTTGATTTGGCCCCACTCCAGACATTCTCTGAACCCTTCCATTGCCGAACCCAAATCTCCAGACTCAAAAGACGCCTTGGCCGCAAAGAATAGGGCGAGCGCCCGCTCTTCTGCAGTCAGAGTCTCCTCACCAAGAATCCGGAGTAGTTCTAGGCGGGAGTTCCTTGGCGCGCCCGGGATAGAGAGCGCAGAATCCTGGATTGCGAGGTGAGCGATGCTCGGCGTTGAGTAACTGCACTCGTGGGCCATCTCCAGATAACGCTTCGCCGTCTCCCATTCACCCTGTCTGCGAAAGAGAACACTCATCCCAAGTCGACCATAGCGAACCTGTTTGTGACTCGCCGTTTGGATTCCCAATTCGATGCCTTCCCTATACAGCTCCAGAGCGGAGGAGGCAATCCCAAGATCATTGAGGAGATCCGCAGCGCTGAACAGAGCGATTGATTGTCGAACGAGAGAATCTGCTTGCCGGTAGAACTCGATTGCTTCCTCGAATAGTCTATAGGCCTTTAGGTACTCACCTCGATAGTGCTCATCAATGCCCAGGTTATTTGCCGAAATCCCCCGCTGCAAGGGAGAAGTCAGCTTCGCTGATACTTCAAAGGCCTTTTTGTCGACTGTGTACGCTTGACTGGTCTGCCCCAGTGTTGACAGAATCAAGCCTAGGTCATGTAAGCCTCCACAAAGCCCCTCAAGATCCCCCTCTCGTTCCATGATGCTTATTGCCTTCGACACAGACTTCTCTGCGCGGAGGAGGTTTCTTCTTTCCCCCACAAGCGCCAAGCCCTTCATTCGTAAGATTGTCGAGTAGAGACTCGCCTCATCTTGCTCAGTAACAAGGGATTCCGCTACTTTGGCTGCTCTGAACATCTCAGAGAATTCCTCATTATGAAAGGCTATCCATCCCTTGATGACTCTCGCCCGCGCCTCGAGGATGCGACTATGAGCCGAATCATCAAGGCTTTGGTACCGCCTGAGCTCAGCCTTAGCTAAGCCAATCTTCCCTTGATCGCAATATGCTCCAGCCAATAGGAGGTTCAACCTTGGGGCGGCAATCCCAAGTGTCTCGAAGAGATCTGCCCACTCCTGGAGAGTACGAACCTCATTTTGCGCTCTGAGCCTATGGGCGGTCTGCTCAAGAATCCGTGCGGCCTTGTCCATTTCGTTTGCAGACAAGAATAGCTCTATTGCAGAGGAGATGGATCCAGTATCAAGGAGGTAATTGGCTGCACGAATTGTCAAACGCCTGAGCCGTTCAGGATCAGACTCACGGAGGCATCGAAGAAGAAAATCTCTGAACAGTCTATGGAGCTCATAGGTCCTTGGCGGGTCGAGGGTCACTGAAATGAATTGACCCGCGCGGATTAGTCTTGAAAGGATATTGGAGCTGTCCCCCCTTTCCATAACCAAATCACATGCCTCAGCTGTCATGATTGGGAGGATTGCCGAGTCAAGCAGAAATTGCTGAATATTCGGAGGCTGCTTGTCAAACACTTCTTGAGCCAAGTATTCATGCAATAATGGCTTGCGAGGATCCCCAGTGGCTGGAAGACTTTCGGAGACAAGTTCTTCCGAGAGAAGTACCCCCGTGACCCACCCTTCGGTAACCTCAAGGATACGGGTCACATCGGCTTCCTCTATCTGCCTTCCAAGCCGCTTCTCCAATAGTGTCCTCAATTCCTCATTATTGAGGGCCAGATCCTGCTCGTCCAAGGCGGCCAACTCATCGTGCGCCACCAGGCCTGCATAGGGAAGGTCAGTCGACTGTCGACTAGAAAACACAAAAGTCACTTGCCGAGGTTGGACGTGGAGGCATTCACGCAAGAATTCGTTGACCGATTTGGATCCAGTTACCATATGCAGGTCGTCGAACACAATCAGGAAAGGGTCGCCAATCCATTTCCTGATGGTGGCGGCGAAGGTCCGCGCCACTGCATTCGGGGTCAGGCCAATCAGCGCTTCACGCCTCATTTTGCCGTTCAGGCGCCGGAAGCGCTTCAGGAGCGAGGCGCGCAGGACTGAGGCCAAACGCATAACGTCGCGGTCTGCATCTGTCAGGCGAACCCAACACACTGGTCTCTCAAGGTGAGTATGAAAGTCAGCAAGAAGCGTAGTTTTGCCGTAGCCAGCTGGGGCTGTAATCAGGATTAGCCTGCGGTGTATGTTGGATGAGAGGTATTCGATGAGACGCTCGCGGTGGATTTTTCCACGGTCGAAAGCTGGCCGCGAAATAGCATGCCTTACTAGGGCGTCAAAGGTTGTCATGCCTGGCTCAGTTTGTTTCTACGGAGCGGTCTTGAATCTCAAACTCGATCTTCCTCTCGTCAACGCTGACCTCACCCCTCTCTTCCACTTGATAGAACAATCTGATATCCAACTCATGCCACCCGGCAGGCTGGGGCCCTCTCAGATGGAAGGTCAAGCTCATTCGATGGCCCATCGCCTCGACTACACTTACCACCCCAACCCCCTCGCCCGTAGCATTCTTGGCCTTGATTTCTAAATTGGGTCTCTGTTGGAAAGGAGTTAGTTCAATCCTTAATGCGACCCTTCGGCCATCAGGATAGGGCGTCGCCTGGGCTTCCAAGATCCTAACTTCGTCGGGCGGCAAAGGAATGGCAGTTGGGTCTACAAGATCGAGTTCCATAACACTCTAACCCGAAACAGCACTGAAGGATTATTATAGTTTACACCAAAGTCCAGCCGCTCCTGTTTCGGCTATCAGCTAAAGACGCCAAAAGAGGGTCACGGGATGAAAACCAAACCAGGATTCGAAACCCTTGCTATTCATGCCGGTCAGTCTCCCGATCCGTCCACCGGTGCTGTGATGACACCCATTTATCAGTCTTCCACCTACCGCCAGCAAGGTGTCGGGCGTCATCTCGGTTACGAATACTCGCGAACCGGCAATCCAACTCGGAGTGCCCTAGAGGCGTGCCTTGCAGAATTGGAGGGGGGTTCAGCGGGACTTGCTTTCGCCTCCGGGATGGCTGCCACGGATGCTGTGACCCACCTCTTGGAGCCGGGGGATCACATACTGGCCTCGAACGACCTCTACGGGGGCGCCTTCAGGCTCTTCGAGCAAGTATACGCAAGATACGGGCTTCGCTACAGTTATGCCCCTGCCAGCAACAAAGATGGATTCCTCTCTCAGCTGCGTCCAGAGACAAAGCTCATTTGGCTCGAAACGCCCTCAAACCCGTACCTTCATCTATGCGATATTGCGGCCATCAGCAAGTCTGTTGAGGCAGAGAAGCCAGATATTTGGGTCTGCGTTGACAATACCTTCGCAACTCCCTACCTCCAACAACCATTGTTGCTCGGGGCCGACATTGTGGTTCATTCAACCACCAAGTACTTGAGCGGCCATTCAGACGTGATTGGAGGTGCAGTGGTCGTTAAGGAAGCCAAAGTAGCAGAGAGACTCGCGTTCCTGCAGAATTCTGTCGGTGCGGTCCCAGGGCCAATGGATTGTTTTCTGGTTCTGCGAGGAATCAAGACCCTTCCTGTCCGCATGGATCGTCACGCCGAAAACGCGCTCGAGGTTGTCGATTTCCTGGCTGAACAATCGGAAATTACCAGGGTCTATTACCCCAACCATCCTAGCCATCCTCAGCAAGCGCTCGGGCAGGCGCAGATGCGCAACGGAGGTGGTATGGTTTCGTTCACTCTGAAAGGCGGCGCCGAGGCCGCGAGGCGCTTCGTGGAGGCCACCGAATTGTTTGCCCTGGCCGAGTCCTTAGGCGGAGTTGAATCGCTCATTGAACTTCCGGCAGCGATGACCCACGCCTCGACTGCCAACACAGCCCTTGCCATCGATCCTGGCTTGGTGAGACTCTCGGTGGGATTGGAATCTGCCTCCGACCTTAGGGCAGACTTGGCTCAAGCGTTTTCCCGCACGAATTGATCATTCGTCGAAGAGAAAAGTTGGTTCCGCGTAATAGCGCACGCGCCTCTGACGGACCCTCTCAGAAACCCATTCCTCCAAGGCACGCTGCTTATCATCGCTAGGGTCGGATGACGCAAGCCTATCCAAAGGGTAATTCAAGTGCAAGGCACGCGGGTAAACAAGGAACCGGGTGATCCCGGTGGGCAAGAGCTGGCCCGCAGCAACCACCTCCATTATGTCCTCCACACTGAATCTTGGAAACACTACCAGACACGCGAACGAATCGTAGAGATCTATCAGCCCGGCCGCAGAAGCATCGCTGGTGCGCTCCAACCTGGAAGCCCCTTGATACGCGCTGACGACCCAGTTAACCTTCTCGACGCGTTGCAGGGCTGATGCCGCCCTGGCCTCAATGACAAGCACTCGACCATCACCCAGGACAAGGTAAGCGGCGGCTTCGCCGGAGTCAAGAGCCTGCCTGGCCGCTTTGGATGATGAAGGGGCCAAGTGAAGTCCTTTTCCAGCTCGAAAAGCATCAAGAATGGACTCAGGCGAAATCTCTAGGACGATATGATTCCAGGTCTCCACTTTCAGACTGTCTCCACCCGCGTGGACAACCTGGGACACGATATCTGGCAGGCCAAGCTGGCGGAAGGCATTGATTCTATTGGCGCCATCCAGCACGATGTGTCGCTCTCCTCGCTCGCTGAAAGGCAGGACTATCGGCGGATTCTTGAGAATGCCCTGGCGCCTAAGCGCCTCCGCCAGGGGCAACGCCCTACTCTCATCCACTTCTTCATGGGGCTGCATGGAATGAGTTGGAAGAATGCGTAAATCCGGAAGATCAGGAAGTATCTTCATCTAGGTCGAGCGGGGCGATGTACTCCAGCGCATCAATCATCGTCAGGATTCCCACCGGGCGGCGCAAATCGTCGGTGAGTACGACAACTTTGCTGGAGAGCAGCTCAGGTAGGACGTCCGAGAGCGGCGCGTCCGGCATCGCGGTCCTAACTTCCTTGTTGAGGATAGCGGCGATGGTCTGATCAGGCTCACGTTCGTACTCAGTGGATAACATATGATCCAAGAGGTCCACTTCCGAGACAATGCCCTGCAGGAATCCCTTTTCATCGACAACCGGTAGTTGGGATACAGCGTTCTCCCTCATCCTGACGATAACCTCAGTCATTCGGTCATTCATCGTCGCCGTAATTAGGGATGGCAGGCCGCGAGACTTCGCCACCTCCTCGGCTGTGACGCGGCGGCGGTCACGCTCAAGAAAGCCGTGCTCACGCATCCAGTCGTCATTGAAGACCTTCGACAAGTACCGCGAGCCGGAATCCGGGAACACAACCACCAGGAGGCGATCCGAGCCCAGGTCATCCGCATACTTCAACGCCCCGGCCAGGGCAGACCCGCAAGATCCCCCGCAGAAAATCCCTTCGTCGCGCACCAAGCGGCGAGTCCATAAGAAGGAGTCGCGGTCGTCAACCTGCACCACGTGATCGACAAGACTCAAGTCTAGTGTGGAGGGGACAAAATCCTCGCCAATGCCCTCCACTTTGTAGGTGCTTGCTCTAAGGCCCTCAGTGCTTCCGCCTTGTCTCCAAGCTTCGTACAGGATTGAGCCCAACGGGTCCACTCCAACCACTTTGACCGGGAGCTCGTGATCGTGGACGTAGCGCGCTATGCCGGTAATCGTGCCGCCCGTCCCCATTCCGACGATAATATCCGTCACTTCTCCCTTCGTCTGATCCCAGATCTCGGGCGCGGTTGTGTCGTAGTGGCTCTGCACATTCATGGGGTTGTGATACTGGTTAGCCAGGACGGCGTTAGGGGTCTCGGAAGTGATGCGTTCTGCCACGGAGTAGTACGAGCGAGGATCGTCCGGGGCGACCGCGGTAGGCGTGATCACCACTCGAGCGCCGAATGCCCGCAGGAGCCGAATCTTCTCATCACTCATTTTGTCGGGTATGACAAAGACAGCGTTGTAGCCTCTTAGGGCGCAGGCGATGGCAAGACCAACGCCCGTGTTGCCGGAGGTGGCCTCAACAACCGTGCCTCCAGGTTTAAGCAAGCCTCGGCGCTCGTAGTCGTCAACGATCGTGTATCCGATGCGGTCTTTGACAGAACCCCCGGGATTGAAGAATTCAAGTTTGGCGTACAGAGGGCAATGGATCCCGCGCGTCACTCGATGGAGACGGACCATCGGGGTCCAGCCAATCGTACCGATTATGTCCTCGTAGACACGCTTTTCGTGGGATGGGACGAGCCCAGCCCGCAGCCTCTGGTCTTCATCCATGGGGAGGGTAGCGTACCATGAAACCGGGCCTCGGCCAAGGAGCGCCCAGACTCAGCAGGGCGCGTTTCCCAGGTTGAAAATCCCTTGGCGCGCACAGAACCACAAGTTATAATAGCTTCTTATCCATAACGTGCCGAAACCCCGCTTTTCCCGAAGGTCGCATCCCCAGCGCAAGCTGGCGGCTGCCAAATCCCCGATCGATGCCAATGAAGTCTTCCAGCTCGGCAGGCCGGCTGTCTGGGTCTTTGTAAAGGTGCTTTCGGATGACCACACTTGAGGCTGCGATCAGCTATGCCCGGCAGAATCGGGATCGTTTTCTGCGGGAGCTTAACGCCCTGCTTCGTATCCCTTCGGTTTCAACCCTCCCTGAGCACAGGACAGACATGCGCCTGGCGGCGGATTGGCTGGCAGATCAGATGAGATTGCTAGGCTTTCAGGAGATTGCCATCCTTCCTACCGGCGGCCATCCCGTTCTCTATGGCGAACTCCTTCACTCGGATGCCTCGGCGCCAACCGTTCTCTTCTATGGTCACTATGACGTCCAGCCTGCCGATCCGATCGAGCTTTGGGAAAGCGATCCTTTCGACCCGCAGGTGCGCGGCGACGACCTTTTTGCCCGCGGGGCCTCCGACATGAAAGGACAAATCATCGCTCACCTCAAGGCCGTGGAATCCATGGTGCGAACCTCGGGGCTGCCCATTAGTCTGAAGTACTTGATCGAAGGCGAGGAGGAGATCGGTTCCCCGAACCTGGAGACCTTCATCAAGGAGAACATGGAGAGGCTCCGGTCCGACTTCTGTCTGAACGCCGATGGACAGATTCTGGCAAGCGACACTCCCTCCCTGACTTACGCATTGAGGGGATTGGTCTACTTTGAAATCCGGGTTGAAGGACCCTCCCACGACCTGCATTCTGGACAATTCGGGGGTCCGGTTGACAACCCCGCCAACATCCTGTCTCGGCTCATCGGCGGCATGCATGATGCCCAGGGACGAATCGCCCTCCCTGGTTTCTACGACGACGTCCGCCCGCTTTCCGAAAAGGAACGAGCGGAACTGAATAAGCTCCCTCAAACGGACCTTTGGTGGATGGAGCAGACAGGGACCAGGGCCCTTGGGGGGGAGGTGGGTTTCACGGCCACCGAAAAAGCGACCGCTCGTCCATCACTGGACGTGAACGGCTTGCTGAGTGGCTTCACTGGAGTAGGATCAAAGACCGTGCTTCCAGCCGAGGCAACGGCCAAAGTATCGATGCGGCTTGTGCCGGATCAAACACCGGCGAAGATCCGAGAGAGTCTTCGAGACTACCTGGAGACAAACGCGCCGCCCAGCGTCGAAGTGGAGCTAGAGGACTTGGTCGGATGTGTCCCGGCTCTCATCGAGAGAGATACCGAACCCGTCCGGGCGGCTAGCCGTGCGCTTGAATCCGTTTGGGGGGTCCCACCACTCTTTAAGCGCGAGGGCGGCACGGTTCCGGTCGTCGGTATGATCAAGGAGATTCTGGGACTCGAGAGTCTGATGCTGGGCTTCGGCCTCCCGGACGACAACCTGCATGCTCCCAACGAGAAGCTGCATGTACCCAACTTCTACCGCGGGATTGAGACGTTTGTTCGCTTCATGCATGAAATCTCGGTTGGAGGCCGATAAGCATGTCCAATCAACTACCCCTGTATGGTGGGCAAGCTGTCATTGAAGGCGTTATGATGCGCGGTACGCAGGTATGCGCCACGGCTGTCAGGGCGCCCGATGACAGCATTGTCATTGAAACGAAACCCCTGAGCAACCTTTACAGAAGCCGAATCGCGCGCATCCCATTCCTGCGCGGCTTGATCGTCCTTTGGGATGCCCTGGTGTTGGGGATGCGAGCCCTCACTTTCTCAGCCAACGTCCAGGCAGGCGAGGATGAAAAACTAGAAGGCCTGCCGATGGCCCTGACTATTCTGACCTCCCTCTCTTTGGGCATAGGTCTCTTCTTTCTGCTGCCAGCAGGTGCAGTTTACTTGTTGGAGCGCGGCCTCGGACTGGCCGGCTGGTGGGTCAATCTGCTGGAAGGCACCGTGAGATTGGGGCTCCTGGTGGGGTACATCTGGCTGATCGGCCTTATTCCAGACATCCGGCGAGTCTACGGCTACCATGGCGCCGAGCACATGACCATTAATGCCTTCGAAAGCGGTGCCCCCTTGACGCCTGAATCGGTTGCACGCTTCCCGCGTGAGCACCCGCGCTGCGGCACCGCGTTCCTGCTCACAGTGGTAGTCTTCTCTGTATTGCTCTTCAGCCTGCTTGGGCCCCTGCCTCTGTTGCCTCGCCTTCTCAGCCGGCTGGCCTTAATCCCGGCCTTGGCAGCCCTGTCCTATGAGTACATCCGCTTCTCCGCCAAGGTCGCCAGCCACCCGTTGGCCCGCGGGGACGCCGGGACCCTTGAGGAGCCAGACGATCCGCAGCTGGTCCTCCTGGGCGAAGGTCGCGTGGCCGACCGAG
>CAYGCA010000039.1:12962-13912 GCA_964348265.1 uncultured Anaerolineaceae bacterium
AGGTCGCCAGCCACCCGTTGGCGAAGCCCTTTGTTGCCCCCAACCTGGCCTTGCAGCGCCTGACAACCCGCGTGCCCGACCTGGCAATGATCGAGGTGGCCATTCGGGCCTTCAACATCATGCGGTCACACGAGGAGCAGAGACAGGTCGTGGATCACGTTTCTACGTAAAGTATGAGGGATAGTGGGTGCAGGATCGTCCTCAGAGACTCGTTTGCTCCGACTTTAGACTCCTAATGTGCCACCCACGCTTCTTCCGGCTGAAGCACCTTGTGCCCCGAGGGATAGATGGCGCGATAGACCTCCTCAGGCTCAGCCAGATGTCCGTCCACTTGAAGGAGTCGCGAAACGCTGATTCCAAACAGTCGCTCATTCTCTTCAAGCAGAGGTGAAATTGCGCGCCAATGGGCCTCTTCGAATGGGACAAATCTTCCACCATTCAGTTGATCCTCCCCTAGTGCACGCCTTGGATCGCGGACAAAGATCGCTCCACCGGAGGCGAGTGAGAAAAGGTTCCCACCTGGATAGGGCGTTTCTAAATCCTCAAGGACTCCTTCCGGACTGAATCTGACACCATTTAGCACCACAAAACCTCCCCCATTCAGCGGGTCGCCAGCCATGAAGGATTCGGCCAGGTAATCCAGACAAGTCCCATTGATTACGACGTGTGGTTTACCAACTGCGTTGATCAACGGACGCCCAGCAGCATCCCCCAGAACAAAGGCACGGCCGCCCTTGGCGGCATACATGAAGGTTTGTCCGACGTCCCCATGGACCACAAGGGTCCCATCCTTCATGATCTGCGCGAGTTGATCTTGGCCGGAGCCGTGGACCACCACCTCTGCACCATCAATCCCCGAGCCAAGGTAGTCGCCAGAGGAGCCAAAGACCTCTATATGAACCCCCGCGGATGAGGCACCCAGACCATTGCCAATAAAGCGGTGTCCGCGT
>CAYGCA010000039.1:13922-23264 GCA_964348265.1 uncultured Anaerolineaceae bacterium
CACGATGAGATGCCGCCAACCGCTCTTTGCCAATCGAACGAGCTCAAGCGCCAGGGACCCCGGACCTTCCGAATCGAATTCTCGACCATCTACCAGAATCTTATAGCCGTTAGGAGGTGCCTCCGAAAAATCTGCTGCATCCCGGCTGAAGGCGTACAGGGCGGACGGTCGCGACCTGATGGCCGCGAACGTCTGCGACAGCGCACCGTCACACATCGTCAGGACGGAACTGCGTCTGAGGTCTCCCGTAGGGTAACGTCTATCAACCATCAGGGAGAGGGTTCTGAGGGCCCGCTCACGGCATTCATCCGTTTCCAAGTTGCGCGTCAGTTCGCCCAGAAATGCGGCCACATCGGCATAGCTCCACCCCGCAACCTCCTTCTGGACTCTGTCGAATAGTGCTTCTGGAGCACCCTCGATGGTAAGCGGAGAGCGTCCGTTCTTAGACCTCTTCGAAGTACGCCGGGGAGGTGGAGGCCCCTCCTCGACCCGGATTTGACGCCCAAACTTGTCCTGGCAAATCAGTCGGCACTCATCCCGACCCTCCCTCATAACCCTGAATACGAATGCACCGCCATCAGTGTGACTTCCGCCGCGGGCGTTCCAAACCAAGTCTGGACGGGACCAGAACCCCTGGTCTTCTTGTGCCAGGCTCTCCAGCGCGGCGTCAATAGCCTGCTTCTCGGAAGCTGCAAAGCCGATTGATGGCCGGCCGGCCCCGCCTTGCTGCAGGGCGAAGACTTGAGGGCGCAGCATGCTCGTGTCCGTAATCCCAATGAGACGAACCTCACGCGGCCCCGGTCCGCTCTCCGCTGATTGGGCAATCAGGAAAAACCAGGGGCCATCTGGAGAACCGTGAATGTGAACGGTCTGAAGCATGCGGTAAACCTCTTGCTTGAGCGGTGGGAGCAAGGTGAAATCCCGCTCAGTAGTTGGGGCCAAGGCTTCAATGACGTACTCAAGGGGATAGCCCAGCATCCTATGCAGTTGGTCAAAGACCAGAACCGAAACCTCAGTATCAGTGAGGAACAAAGGATGGATGTTGCTCTGCGCTAGATAGGTGCAGACGGAAGCATAGTTGGCGAAATCGCCATTGTGCACCAACGCTTCGTGAAGGCCGACGAATGGGTGTGCGCCGCCCGGGTGCCAGACCTTCCCCTTCGTTGGATATCGATGATGACCAATCCAGACATGCGCCAGGATGTCTTCGAGATTGTAGGCCCTGACGACTTCGTCGCCGTACCCAACCATTTTCAAGACAAGCACATCTTTGCCATGTGAGAGCACGAAGGCTCGCTTCTCTCCCAACGAGGCGTAGAAAGAGGTATTAAGTCTGTAGGAATTCTGGTAGACGAGTTCATCTTCGAGGAAGGCCTTGGGGGCCCTTGTCAAGCCGTTCTCCTCCGCGAACCTCTCCAGGGCCGAAGGGCGCGGGCGAACAAAATAGCACACAGCAAGAGGTGGAGCCGAGTCTAGTCCCGCCACCTGCCTGGGCTCGAATTCAAACACATGGTCGATGATAAAGATGGGTTTGATGTATTCACGTTCCACATCTGCGCGGGAGGCTCGATCGAGATAGGCGATATTAAGCAGGTAATCGTCCGTCAAGAGATTTGGCCGAGCACCAAACTGCTCCCCCTGGAGGCCAGAGAGCGCCACGCCCCCGCCTTTGCC
Organism: uncultured Anaerolineaceae bacterium; assembly: GCA_964348265.1. Taxonomy (GTDB): domain Bacteria; phylum Chloroflexota; class Anaerolineae; order Anaerolineales; family E44-bin32; genus JBFJVD01. The sequence continues at coordinate 15,597 of CAYGCA010000039.1, forward strand.
ATTGCCGCGATTGCGCATCTGCTCCAAAGAGCGGAGCAGATGACGTCCAGCCACGGGCGCATTGGACGCAATACCGATGACGCCACATCCCCCCTCCGCCTCGGTGGTGGTCGTACGCGGATCCGGAAAACCTTCCGGGCGAAGACCCGCCCGGGAAGAGATCAGCCGCTGTATCATCTCATGACGATTCATCTCTTGGGTCCTTGCCATTTGCATTTCGGTAGAGTAGAACATCTGTCCTGCCACGCAGCTGACGCACGCTGTTCATCCCCAGCTGCCGAAGAATGCCTCTAAGTTGCGTTTGCATGGCTGCGTAGAGGTTACTGATGCGTTCGGCGCCCCATTGCGGATCAATCAGGAGCGAGAGCTCCGGATCGGTGGTCGTCAGGCCGAATGGGCAACCGCGGCCACGTTCACAGTTCGAGCAGCGCGTACAGCCCAGGGCCACCAGTTCACTTGTCCCGAGCACGCAGCCATCGGCACCAAGGGCAATGGCCTTGGCAACGTCAAAGGCCGTCCGTATGCCTCCGCTGGCCACGACAACAATCTCATCCCGAATCCCCTCCGATTCAAGATAGCGGTGAACCTTAGGAATGGCATATTCCACCGGCATGGCGATGTTCTTTTTGGCTATCTCAGGTGCTGCGCCAGTTCCTCCATAGGAGCCATCGATTTGAAGGATGTGTGCCCCGGCGTAGTAGCTCCCGACCGCCACCATGTCCACATCGGTGGGAGTAGATACCTTGATCGCTACCAAGGCATCCGGATTCATCGTCCTAACCCAATCGACATGTTTGCGATGGTCCTCAACCGAATAGACGCTGTGAAATGGGAAGGGGGAGAACAAACTCACCCAGGGTACCGATTCGCGCATCTTCGCAACGGCCAGGGTGGCCTTGTCGCCCAACAGATGCCCACCCAAGCCGGGTTTGGCGCCTTGCGCATACTTGAATTCGACAATGCGCGAATGCTGGACAGTCTCCTCACGCACGCCAAACATTCCGGTTGCGATCTGTGTAATGATGTGGTCCTTGTACTTCGTGAGCGAGTCCGGATAGCCGCCTTCCCCGGTGGAGGAGAACGTATTCCAGCGTTGAGCCGCCATGGCCCTGGCAAGCATAACTTGTTCGCTCACCGAGCCGAAGGACATCCCGGCCCCATACCAAGGGATGGGGATCTCAATCCCGGCATCTTCGGGTCGCTGGTTGAGCGGGATGGAGGTGTCGATCTCCGCACCCTGAGGGCTCCACTCATCCTCAGGCAGGAATCGAAAGTCGAGTCGGTCAAAGCCTCCCTCGGATTCTCCGATCTTGTATTCGAGGCCGTTCTCGGGAACGGATGCGGTTTCCGCTTGGATCCAGGTCGAGAGGATCAGGTCGGCTGACCAGCGTGCATCACCCAGGGCCGGAGGTGGGGCCTGTCGCGTAGGCCACAGGCTAAACCCCCTGCGCAGCGCGTGGACATGCTTTTCGGTAATAGTCTGCAGGCTGTCAGGCATGGATCGCATCCCTACGCGCAAAACCTTCAATCTCGGCAAAGGCCTCCCGATCCAGATCTCGCTGGAACATTGCTCGTCCGATTTCTCCCCTGAGCCGGCGAACTTCGCGCAATCCCATGGCGCCCAGTATTTCCAAGAGCTGATCCCGCCATGAGCCGACCATGTTAATAAGGCGCTGCGCCCCCCAATCGATATCGAAATCTGGCAGCTCCAGCTCGGCCTGAGCACCCTTAATGCACTCAACGAGACATGCAGCCTGCCAAGCGAACCACACCGCGCTGTCAAGGGCGACAAGATCCAGACCGCAGATGATCGCCTTGGGGACATGTTCAGCAGCAATGATGCCTCCGCTGCCGATTAGTGTGACTTGCTCCCGAAGGCCTGCCTCTACTAAGCCATCATGGCAGGCTCTGAGAGCGGACAGCGCGAAACCCTCGTCGGTCTCCCCGTGGTAGTTGGCCGTCAGGTGAAATTGGTGAACACCTGCCTTGGCCATCGAGACAAGCTCCTGGCCAAGCGGCAAGCGAACAAAAATCTCCGCTCGAGGCAAGCTTTCACGCAGTTTCCGGTAGGCCTCCTCATCCCAGCCTCCGAGTTCCACAATACGCGGTTCTGGATCGAGGGGCCTCAGTTCCGCGATCTCCGAGGGCATTACCAATGGAACGGTATGTTGAAGATCCAGAGCTATCTTCCGTACCCATCGAATAGGCACCACCGCCAGGCTCTGGAGAACCGCGGCTGCCCGGGCAAGAGCGCGATACGTGAGCTCAGACTCGATCGAGTCCGGCAGAACATCGAACAAAAATGGAACCGGCAAGCTCACCTCCACCGGTTTCTCGCCGATCGAAACTCCCTGCGAGTCGAAAGAGAGGTAGGCGGGCTTGCGACCCAGATCAACCGAAGTCGAGATGAATTCCCGGCCATGAATCCCATCTCGCGTGGGGCGGACAATCTCAGCCATGTCCGTCCACATCCCATCCCAGCCGCTGCCGCCATACTTTCCCCGATAGCCTGCGCCACGGACCGGCACTCTTCCGGTCGCCGCCTCGTACAGCACTGTGTCTACCTTGTCCGGCGTAAAGTAGGAGTCTCCCAGTTCCAAGCGATCAGGATTAGGGTAGATCTGGACGATGTCGGGATACTGCACAGTGCAGCGCAGACAGCCCACGCACAAGTTCTCACGCGGTTTGAATCCGCCGAGAGGGCCGGAGAAGACCCCGTAGACACACGGTCGACTCATGACAACTGGCAGGTTTCCCCGATAATGGATGAGTTCCGAAACAACCAGGCGTGCCAGTCGAACCCGGCTGACGTCTACCTTGAATCGGCTCGGATGGGGGGCAATATTGGGCGCCAGCCTGGTAGGGATTTCATATCGAGTGTATTGCGCCATGCTAGCTTCCCCCGAATCCCCACTTAACAAAACAGGCACGCAGGGCGTGCCTTGTGCGCTGGTATTCCATTGGCACACCTTCCATAAGCGTTCAAATCGCGGACACTTGGTCTGGATTTGGCCACGATGTGAGCGTTTGTCCCGCTCGTCGCCGAGCGGTTTTGTCCTCACACTTTCCTGGAAGGGAGAGGGAAGCCTGTGGCTGGCTTCGGAGGCATCCGCTGATCTTTCGATTTTCCCCGGAGATACTCCAGGTTAGCCGTGCCCAGAGGGCAGGAACCTCCACCTCGTAGTCTCCGCCAGGCGGCGGAGACCCATACGCTATTCTCCCGCTATTCAGTTGTAATACGTCAAATTCCACCCTCGACGTTGGCCGGATTCTAGCATTATGGCGTGGTCGAGTCAAGCAGCAAAACCGGAATGATCGCTCGGAAGCACTTCAACAAACAACTCGGCGGCCAGCTCGGAGCCGATGACCAACTCGGTTTCATTGAGCCTCAGTCTAATCGGCCCTTGAAACGGGGCGCGAGCTTCGACCCGAACAGGTGTCTGCGGCAAGAGACCCACCTCTGCCAGATAGATGAGCTTATCTTCATGCCGCGTCCGAATTCGGCTCATGATCCCCCTCTGTCCAACCCGCAGGGAGGTCAAGGGCACATCGTTGACTTCAGGCATTTCGCCGTCCCGCGTGGGGATTGGCTCGCCGTGGGGACATCGACTTGGGAATCCAGCCTTGGCTTCAATGCGGTCCATGAAGACTTCGTCGCCGAGCTTCGCCAGCCCATCGGCGAGGTCGTGAGCTTCGTGCCACCCATAGCCAAGCACCGTGACCAGGAAGGCCTCCGCCAGACGATGATACCGGATATTTCGCAAGGCTTCCCGGGCTCCTCTCTCGGTCAGAACGAGACCTTTGTAGGGGATGCGGTCTACCAGGCCGCGGACTTCCAGCCTGCCGGCCATTCGCGCCACAGCCGGGGCAGTCACTCCCATTTCCGCCCCCAGCGCGGACGGGGGCACAACCTCCTCGGAGCCACCCAGCCGATAGAGTTCCGCCAAGTAGGCCACCATGGCGCTTGATAGCGCCTGATTCGCTGTCCGGGGTTCCGGGGGCTCACTGGGTTTTCCTTCTGTGAAAGCGGCCATTTACCTTGGTTAATTATAAAGTTGACCCCTAGTGCTTGAAATCCTTTTGTGACTGCCTTTACAATTGCCTAATAATTCAGAACTTTCTTTTCAATATTACCATAGCCGGCTCAGAGGCTTTGACGTTTCATCTGTCAAACCTTGAGGTGACAATCGTCAGTATTTGTCCCTCCAGGCCAGAGCCTACAATCAGGCAAATCGAGCGGAGACGGCGGGGGCCGAGCGGCGGATCGCTGTTCAGATGTTGAGCCCGGCCAACCGTCGGCTGAATGCCAGAAACCTGACCGGGATCTGTTAGCCGATGGGGCAGCCTGCCTCAGTCGGACAGCGCTTAGAGGGTCTTTCGCATCATCCATCACCGGGGGCCAACTTGACGAACCGCCAGAGCCGCTCCAGCACCTGCAGACCTTGGGCTTCGCCCCGCCCAGCATGAAGACAATGCACACACCCAGGCACCTAGCCTCACGAGCCTTCTTTCTCAGCACGCTCCTATTGGCAGCCTGTGGAGGAAGGCTTCCAGAGTCAACGCCGCCTGACCCTGACAGCTTGTCGAGGGTGGCCAGCCCCGAGCTCGATCAACTCGTAATCTACTCAGGTCGAAGTGAGAACCTTGTTGGTCCACTGATTGAACAGTTCGAACAGAGGACTGGGATCAAGCTATTGGTTCGCTGGGGGAACACGTCTGAGATTGCAGCCACGCTTCTCGAAGAGGGCGAAAACAGTCCTGCCGATATATTCTTCGCTCAGGACCCCGGCGGATTAGGTGCCGTTGTGGACATGCTTTCGCCTCTGCCGGACCAAATTCTGGGTCAGATTGATGAGCGCTTCCGTGACCCGCAAGGCCGCTGGGTGGGGATCTCAGGGAGAGCCAGGGTCATCGTGTACAACACCGACCGTCTGAACCCTCAGGACTTGCCGAAAGATCTGTGGGGCTTCACCGATCCCGAGTGGAAGGGCCGCATCGGCTGGCCGCCCACAAATGCTTCCTTCCAGACCATGATCACCGCCATGAGGGTGCTTTGGGGAGAGGCCCAAACACGAGAATGGCTTGAAGGAATCCAAGCGAATGAGCCGAGGGTGTACGAGAAGAACACCCCGACCGTGGCCGCTACGGCCGCGGGCGAAGTGGACGTCGGGTTCGTCAACCACTACTACCTATTCCGCTTTCTCGAAGAGGAGGGAGAAGGTTTTCCTGCCCGTAACTACTTCCTTCCAGGTGGAGGTCCGGGGTCGCTGGTTATGGTATCCGGCGCCGGTGTCCTGGATTCATCCGCCCGCAAAGAGGCTGCATGGCGTTTCTTGGAGTTCCTGTTGTCGCAGACGGCCCAAACCTACTTCTCCAATCAGACCTTTGAGTATCCGTTGGTGAACGGCATACCCATACCGGGCGAGCTGGTACCCCTGGAAGACCTCGATTCCCCGGACATAGGGCTTGCCAGCCTGGCTGATCTCGAAGGCACTGTAGCGCTCTTGAGGGAGGTTGGCATTCTGCCCTAGCCATGCAAGGAAAGAGGATCGCTCTTCCCAGCTCGGGGCCGTGGAAGCTCCGCGGCCTGCGCCTCCATTGGTGGCGTCCGGATAGATTCCTGCTCCTCTGGCTTCCGACCTTTTTGATTGCCGGTGCTCTTGTCATGCCCTTGGCCTATCTGTTTGTGCGGGCGGTCGGGGCCGATGCCGAGACCTGGCGCCTTATTCTTCGACTGGAGACGGCCCGCATCCTGCTTCGAACCTTGTGGCTGGCCTTTTGGGTCACCCTGGTCGCCGCGATCGTAGGCGTGACATTAGCCTGGCTAACGACCCGCACGGACCTGCCCTTCCGAAAGAGCCTAGCTGTCATCACAGTGCTCCCGCTTGTCGTTCCGAGCTATGTGGGCGCTTATGCGGTCGTGGCTGCGCTGGGACCACGCGGCATGCTCCAGCAGGCTCTCGAGAGACTTGCGGGCCTGGGGAGCTTGCCTGAGATCTATGGTTTCCCGGGCACCTTCCTGGTGATTACCCTTCTGAGCTACCCGTACATCCTGCTGCCCGTGCGAGCGGCACTTCAGCGGATGGACCCGGCACTTGAGGAATCCTCTCGCAGTTTGGGCCATGGTAGCTGGTCCACCTTCCGGCTGGTCACGCTGCCTCAACTTCGACCGGCGATCGCTGCAGGCGCTATTCTAGTTGCGCTCTACACACTTCGAGATTTCGGAGCGGTTTCCATCCTGCGATACGACACCTTCACTCGTGTAATCTACACGCAATATCAATCTCTCATCGATCGCAGCTCCAGTGCGGCCCTGGCACTCATTCTTGTGATCCTGACACTTGCCATCCTGGCGCTTGACATGATGACGCGAGGCAAAGCCCGCTACTACACGACGAGCCCCGGAAAGCCGCCCCAAGGCACCCGTCTCGGCGTCTGGCGGTGGCCCGCACTTGCCTTTTGCTTCGCTATTGTGGCGTTCAGCTTGCTTCTACCGGCCAGTGTTCTGGTCTACTGGCTGCTGAGAGGTATCGGTGCTGGCCAGAGCCTTGCCCCGCTCTGGATCGCCGCCCGCAACTCGATCATGGCCTCCGGCTTGGCTGCAGGGGCTACCCTCTTGGCAGCTATTCCGGTGGTAATCCTCAGCGCTCGTATGCCAAGCCGTCTTGGTCGAACTGTGGAGCGACTGACCTACTCAGGCTTCGCCCTGCCGGGGATCGTGATCGCCTTGTCGCTCGTCTTCTTTGGGGCTCGGTACGCGCCATCCCTCTACCAGACGTTGCCAATTCTGATTCTCGCCTACGCCATCCTGTTTCTACCCCAGGCCATAGGCGCTCTTCGCACCTCGATCCTCCAGGTTGAGCCAAACCTGGAGGAGGCTGCTCGCAGCCTTGGGAATCGACCCTGGCAGGTATTCCGACGGATCACCCTGCCATTGATCCGACCTGGCATCCTTGCCAGCGTGGGGCTGGTGTTCCTCACGGCAATGAAAGAGCTTCCGGCAACGCTTATCCTCGGCCCATTTGGGTTCAATACGCTTGCCACAGAGGTGTGGTCGGCCGTGACGGAGGCCTTCTTCGCCAGGGCTGCCGCGCCAGCCCTCATTCTGATCCTTGCCGCATCCATACCTATGGCATATCTCATCCTGCGAGAGGACGATCACCCGCTATGACGGATAACGCCGTTCTCTGCACCAATCTGTCAAAGGCTTTCGGCCCGGTCCAGGCGGTCCACCGACTCGACCTTGCCGTTCCCAGGGGTCAAATCTTGGCCATACTCGGGCCTAGTGGATGCGGGAAGACAACTCTACTGCGTTTGATCGCCGGTTTCGAGTGGCCTGATGAGGGAACGATCTCCATTAATGGAGAGATAGTGGCAAACCCCGCGACCTTCGTGCCGCCTGAGAAGCGGCGGGTCAACACGGTTTTTCAAAACTATGCCTTGTTTCCTCACCTGACTGTGGCCGAAAACGTTGGCTTTGGAATCTCGCCTGGCTCCAAGCCCGAACTGAAGGAAAAGGTCCGTCACTGGCTGTCTCTCATTGGCCTCGCCGGTATGGAGGAGCGCTATCCGCACGAGCTTTCGGGCGGCGAAAGACAGCGGGTCGCAGTGGCGCGAGCGCTGGCTGCCAGTCCCGTCATCCTGCTCATGGATGAGCCCTTCAGCAAT
>CAYGCA010000040.1:0-7038 GCA_964348265.1 uncultured Anaerolineaceae bacterium
AATACCGTGTCCTGTTCCGTCATAAGGCATGAAGAATTCCCCAGTTGGGAACTCAGCGGCCGGGGCACAGCCAAACATTGCGACCGAGAGGAGGAGGGGTACCAAAACGCAGAATCGCTTTCGCATATCGCACGCTCCTTTCAAATAGAATGCCCGACCTCGGCTTAGGTCGGGCGGAGACACAGGTATGATGCATTCCCGTTGCGATGGAAAGCCGGAATGCATCTCATATATTACGCTACTCAGTCTTTGCACTCAATAGAACAAAAAATCGCCCCACATCAAATGGGGCGACCATTCTAGGCGCCGCCGCCCTCTTCAAGGGGGCGAAGGTCTTACGGGGCCAATTGCATGTTACACCGACGGTCCGAATAGAGGCTGAACACCTGAGGACAGGACTCTGCTAGGAATCAGACAATCCTGCCCAGTCCTCCATTATGTCAAAGATGAGACATTCTGTATGGGAAGGGGACATTCTCGATTCGCTGCTATGGTATTGACCTTCCCCAACTCTGCAGCCTCAGAGAAACCCCACATCCAGACGTCTTGTGGACGCTTGTCGGCCTTCCCTTCCTATTGGGCGTGGGTCGCTTCCGCTGACCTGTCCCGCTCACAAGCGGGAGGCTGAGCTTGCCCGGATGACAGACTGCATTGAGTCGGCGACCGTGATCCCCCCTCGGTGGGATCATAAGATGGCTTTAGGGCAAACCCCGCTGCCGAAGGGATTTGCCGAAGTCTCGCAGCGAGAACTCGCGGCCGAGTACATTCTTAGGGAATACGAGCCAGACAGCCTGGAGACCAAGTTCGCTATCCTGACCTCCACAGACGCGTTTCGGGACCTGGGCATTGGGAACCTGCTCCGGCTTGAGAAGGTTGACATTCTCCTCAGGGTCGTGAACGTGGTCCATGAAATCTCCTAGTCCGACGGTTCGACCACGCACGAAATGTCGGTCTACACAGAAGAGGTCGAGGACACGCCCGAGAACCGACTGGCCCCAGCTTTGATGAGAAGCATTCGAGCGTCGGGCTTGCATTCCGCCCTGAAGGCACCGAAGCCGCAGTCAGACGCCAACCTTTCGCGGGTGGGTGGACCTCAGATTTCACATTCCTGCGGGGCCAGCGACATCCCCCCGCGAAGCGGCCGAGCGCTCTGGCCAAAGCCATGCTGGAATAGGTGTAGGGAAACGGCCCGCCGGCATGCCTGAATGACCACACCGGAGAGCCTGACACGCGCCACCCGGGTCGCGGGCGCAGGGCTGAATGGAATATGGCATCCCACCGCCCGGTGCAGGAGGGAGGACAGTCCTTGTGACCGCTTAGGGATGTGGACCGCATATACAACCGCCCCAGCAGCCAAGGGGGAAGAGGGCACGCCGGGGCGGTTGTGGCCTCCTAGCCGGAGGGAGGTCAGCCCATGCAGGATTGTTCCAGACAAACCGAACAATCGGGCTTTATGGTCTCAACGACAATCGGAGGATATACAGAGAACGAAGGAAGAAAGTGGGACCGTTCCTCAATATTCCCGCGCGGGGAATGCTACTCCGATTGTCGTTGAGTTATCCTATCATCGCACAGGGAAATCGGCTTTCAATCACTCCTGAGCATGAAATCGCATGACACTTGGGGATGAATTTCCTGTGACGGTGGAAGGCCCACAAAACGAGTCTGCAACCTCAGGCCGAGCCCGCAGGCAGCGTCCCGACCACGGAAGGCCCAGTCGGCCTGTTTCAGCATCCGCTTTTTCTCGGTTTGCACCTTCACGCGAAGTAGCGACAAGCCAAGGTCTAAGAGCTAGGCGCCTTCGACGCCTGCCCAGACGAAGGGACCGCCCCGGCGCATAAAAGGGGCATTGATATGCCGGGGCGGTACAAGGGAGTCGGCGCAGGCGAAGGGATGTCGCTGTCAGGCCTTCAGAACCCCAGCTGGTCTCTCCCCACTCGGTGCGCCGGCGCACTACTTCGTATAACGCCTAGTCATCGAGAACGTTACAAGAACGGGGAGGGCGCGTTGGCTTGGCCGCGTCTTGTCCTACCTCCCTTTATCACCCTTTGGAGTTGACACGCACCCCTGAACGTCAGGTCTCCCCCGCCATGGTCGGCCCCCACCAAACGTGCTCAAGGAGGGACTAATCACTCAGGGTGCGAGGGTCCGCTGGCGGCTCCTCGAGGCTAGGGCGAACCCGATCAAGGTGTAGCTCGTGTTCGCGTCACTGGCAGTCGTGTCGGGCCGGCTGGATGACGGGGTCGTTGGCTATGCGCAAGAGAATTGGGTGGCCTTACCGCCGTGGACTTGGCGGTCCGACCCTCCACCGCTGGCCATTCCTCCAATCGGGCGAAGCTGGGAATCCGGATCGGCCACGCCGCGCTTGCTTCGCATCGCGGCTGTAGCCAGCGCTTCGGCCCCACCTGAAACAGAATTGTAAGGCAGCACGCTTTGATTTTTAACATATAATAGGAAACCAGTTTCCAGAAAAGGTCCACCTTAGGCTGGAGGATGCATGCTTAGTCAGCCCTCCACCGTGCTTTACGTCGAGGACAATGAAGGGAACCGTATGCTCGTCCGCCGAGTTCTTGAAGCGGAGGGCTATTCGGTCCTCGAGGCTGGCAACGCAACAGAGGGGTTTGAGCTGGCGCAGGAAAAGCGCCCAGATCTGATTCTGATCGACATCAATTTGCCTGAAACGGATGGCCTCACGCTGACCTCCAGATTGAAGGCCACCCCGAGCTTCATGAGCACCCCGATCATCGCCATCACCGCCAACGTGATGCGCGGCGACAGGGAGCGCTCCCTGGCAGCCGGGTGTGATGGCTATATCCAGAAGCCAATTGACGTCGATTTCTTGCCCTTGCAGATCGCACAGTACCTGCAACCCGATTCGCACACGGGGTCATGAGAATGCGGAGAGACGACCTGTGACTACGAACATCAAAGATGCGACCGTCTTAATCGTTGAAGACAATGTTTCCAACTTCGTGCTCATGGCCCGGATGCTCGGCTATGTCGGCGTCCACTGTGAATGGAAGACCTCCGGGTACGAAGTCGTTGAGTATGCCGACACCCTCCCCAGGGTTGACCTGATCCTGATGGACATCCGTCTTCCCTACGAGGACGGCTATCAGGCGCTCCGCAAGATCCGCGCTTCGGACAAGTTGTCGGGAATCCCAGTCGTCGCCGTGACAGCCTACGCAAGCGAAGAACAGATGGCCCGCGCCCGATCAGCCGGCTTTGACGGCTTCATTGGAAAACCACTCGACCCTGATCGATTCCCAGAGCAAGTGCGGGGCATGCTGGCAGGTGAGAGCGTTTGGGTACTTGAATAGGTCATGCTGCTGCGGCGACGAACGACTCCACCCCCGCCTGACACCCAGCCCCAGCGGCCCCGACGCAGTTTTGGCCGCAGGCTGGCCTTTGTTCTGGTGCCGCTGGCAATTATTCCAAGCCTGATCGTCGGCGGGTCCGGGTACCTGCGCTCACGCCAGATCCTTGAGACGCAGGCCGCCGATCAATTGTCCCTCATTACACAGTCCCAGGTATCCCGCATGCACGCCTGGGGGGCGCTCCGCACCGAGCGGCTCCAGATCGGGGCCCAGCGCGAAGCGCTAAAAGCTTCAATCTCCGTTCTCCTGCAGACCGGGACGGACCAGCCACAAGCCGAAGAGGCCAGGCAAGTCGCCCGGGCCGAGTTGGAAGGGCTGAAATCTGCCGAGGGACAGGTGTATTTCAGCGATATTCTCGTTGCCGGTACTCGCGGCGGAAACATACTCGTCTCCACCAATCCGGCATGGGAAGGCCTTACCCTCCGCCCTATTGTGCGCGGCGAGATCAATGCATCTTCAGTCCAGACAAGGGCTCTTAGCGACGATCCGGTCCTTTCTCCCTCCACCTTCACGCTGGTGAGCAGTGCCCCTGTGCGAGCCGTATCCTCCACAGATGTTGACTCGCTTCTAATCGGCATCAATTCAGATTTGCGGATTGGGGCCCTGATCCAAGACATGCAGGTGCTGCAGCAACAACGGGGCGTTTTTCGGGTGTCGCTCGGTGAGACATTCTTGATCATCCAGCCCGATATCGTCGTCAGCCTGCCGCGTTACTCCATGTCACCCACATCCCAAGCAGGACTCCAAGCCCCAATATTCGATTCTTCTGCGCCCGAAACGTCCGGCACGGCAATCTACAACAGTTTGGGTGGAGAGCCTGTCCTGGGTGCCTATGAGTGGATGCCGGATTGGTCCATTGGCGTTTTGATCGAGATACCCCTAGAGCGGATATTCGGCGAGTTAGATCGCCTCGTTCCGTTCCTCTTGATTGCCTCGCTGATCTCGGTTGTCCTGACGATGACTGCCATCGCATTCACAACTAATCGAATGCTGCGACCTCTTGCCCGGCTGGCCGAATTCGCCAAGCGCATTTCCCAGGGAGAATGGCTCTATCGCGTGCCCGAGGACCGAGAGGATGAGTTGGGCTCTGTAGCGGAAGCCCTGAACCGGATGGCCCAGGAACTAAGCGGCATATACCGCTCCCTCGAAGTCCGGGTCGAAGAACGCACAAAACAGATCCGCACCGCTGCTGAAGTCGCGCGTGCCGTCACTTCGGTTCCCACACTTGACGACTTGCTGCGACGGGCCGTGGAATTAATCCGAGATCAGTTCGGCTACTATCATGTATCGATCTTCCTCTTGGACAAGACTGGGCAACTCGCAGTTTTACGAGAGGCAACTGGCGAAGTTGGCGAAGCCTTGAAGGCGCGCCGTCACCAGCTTCCAGTCGGGTCTGAATCCGTCATCGGTTGGGTGACGGAACACAACCAAGCCCGGATCGTCTCGAACGTGAGCGAAGACCCCACCCACTTCAAGAACGAACTTCTGCCCGAGACACAGTCCGAGGCGGCGGTCCCCCTCCAACTGGGCGGAGAGGTGCTCGGCGCCCTGGACGTTCAAAGCACCCGGGCCGATGCCTTCAACCAGGAGGCATTGGAGATTCTCCAGACCCTTGCCGACCAGTTGAGCGCTGCGATCCAAAACGCCCGCCTTGCCGAGGTCTCCGTCGCTGCCGCACATCGCGCCCGCCTGATAAGCGATGTCACAACCCAGCTTAGCGGCCTCATGGAGGTCGACAAGGTCCTGGAGACGGCGGTTCGCTCGTTGCACCGAGCGCTGGGACAACCCGAAATCATGGTCCAGCTTGCGGGTGAAGAGGATGGCGCCGTGCTCGAGGCGGCGGCAGAATCTGAAACTGCGAGCGAATCTGGGAACGACCGAGGAGCGGTGGGTAGAGAATGACGAAACTACTTTCCCTCCTCCAGCTCCGAAGCTCCTCGAGCCCTGAAGGCCCTTCACACGTGCCGGCCGATCTTCGCTCACGTCTTCTGAGCGGCTTGCTGTATGCAGCCGCGGCGCTGGGTTTTCCGGCGGCGGTCAGCGGGACAATCACGGCGATCCGGGACAGTCAGGCCTGGCGGATCGGCATCTTCTGGGCCGCCTATGCCTTCATCCTTGTGCTCACTCTCGGCAGGAATCGGATTCCCTTCAGGTGGCGCGCCTATGCCCTTCTCCTGATCACTTTCGGCCTTGGGGTGAACTCGCTCTCGACTACCGGCCTCGGCGGCAGTGGGAGAGTATTCCTCATCGCCTTCTCTGTCATCGCCACGATGCTGTTCGGCATGCGCGGTGGGCTGATTTCGCTGGCCCTGAATCTAGTGTCCAGCGCAGTCATTGCCTGGGGAATGAGCATAGGTCTGATGCCCATTACACCGGAAGTCATGGCCTCCACGGATCCGCGGTCCTGGATGACAGGCGGCGCTGTCTTCACACTGCTGACCATGATGCTCGTTGTGGCACTCGGTATCCTGCACCGCGGCCTCGAATCGTCGATGCTGGACGAGCAAGCGATGGTTCTGAAGCTCCGGGACGAGCATCAGAGCTTGGAGCGCAACATCTCTGACAGAACGACCCAGCTGGAGCGCCAAGCCCATCTTCTCCAAACCACGGGCGAAATCGCCAAGCTGGCCGCCGGGAGCACGGACCTCTCCGAACTGCTGTCCGAATCTCTGGAGCAAATCTGTGCCCGCTTCGGCTTCTATCACGCTTCCGTCTTTCTGCTCGATGAGAGTGAAGGCTGGGCGGAGGTGATCGCCAGCACTGGCGAAGCCGGTCAGAAGCTTGTGTCTAGGCCACACAGGCTGGCGGTTGGCAGCCCAAGCATCATCGGATGGGTCACTTCTCACCGCGAATCCAGAGTCAGTCCAAACGTTTTTGAGGATCCCTTCTATTTCAAGAACCCCCTCTTGCCGGAGACGATATCCGAGATGGCGGTGCCGCTGCTGGCCGGCGAGCGGCTCATCGGTGCGCTCGATATCCAGAGCAGGAACCCAGACGCCTTCCGAGAGGATGACGTTCGGACGGTAGAAGCCATCGCCAGTGAATTAGCGATCGCGATGGAAAATGCCCGCCTTAGGGAGGAGCGCGAAGCCGAGATAGAGAGCCTTGAGCGCGGACAGCAGGCTGGCGTGCGGAAGGCCTGGCAGGATTTCATTCGCTCCCGGGCTTCCACCAGCCACCGCCTTGGATCGCCGGCCGGGGAGAATGCGGCTCCGACTGAGTTCAAATCTGCCGATGAAGTCTTGAGGACCGGCCGTACCTCGCTGATTGACTCCGGAAGGGAAGTCGCCGTCCCCATTCAGGTCCGAGGCGAGGTCATCGCCACCATCGCTGCCAGGAGACCGGAGGGAGAGCCCCGATGGTCGGAGGAGGAGATCGCCCTTCTCACAGCGGTGGCTGGACAAGCGGCGCTCGCGCTGGAAACCGCAAGACAATACGCCGAAGAACAGCGCAGAGTTGCTGAGCTGGAGGTTGTAAACCGCATCAGCCAAGCCGCCTCCCAGCTACTCCGTCCCGAAATCCTCTTCGGGATCGTCCATTCCCAGATTAGCCAGGTGCTGGGTGAAACGGACTTGCTTGTATGCCTCTATGATCTCGAGGGGGATAGCTTGTCCTTCCCCTTCGCCGTAGACAGGGGTCAAGTCGTTGCCATCCCCGATCG
>CAYGCA010000040.1:7048-8874 GCA_964348265.1 uncultured Anaerolineaceae bacterium
TCCGAATCAGGGCGGGCTGGTCTCTCATGTCGTTCGTTCACGGCAGCCTATTCTGGTCATGGAAGATCCAGTCGAGCAAGCCCGTCAGATGGGGCTCGGCGAAGCCGGCACCTCAGCCAAGTCCTGGCTTGGGGTGCCAATGCTCTCCGGGGATCAGGTGGTGGGCGTGATTATCATCAAGGATGACGACCAAGAGCACCGCTACACCGAAGAGGATGTCGCCCTAATGTCCACCATCGCCGGACAGGTTGCGACCTCGCTCGAAAACCTGCGCCTGCTCGATCAGGCCCAGCGCAACGCCCGCCGAGAACGCCTCATCCATGAGATCACCAGCAAGGTTCGCCGGTCGGCCGACATACCCAGCATCCTTGAGACCGCGGCTCGCGAGGTGGGACGGGCCCTGAATGCGAGTCGAGCCTCTGTCCGATTGGGTGAAGCTTCCAAAGCGCAAGAGGGGCTATCCGAGCCGAGTGGTGAGAGGGCGGTGACTGGACAGGAGCCGGGGTCGGCGCCTGGGGAGCCCGTTCCATGAACGCCCGGGACGCGGCTTCTTCAATCACACTCAGGATGACGACTCTGGCGACTCAGCACGCAAACCTGCGTCGAATCTCAACGATCCTGGCTGCTGGGAGCTTCCTGGGCATAGCGCTCTTACTTTTGGCGGCTCGAACCACAGCCTCCGGACAGCTCGTCTGGCTGGCCTCCATCGCGTTTGCCCTGGGCCTCTCGGCCATTGGTAGCCTGTGGATGAGCAGCCGGGGGCGAACCGAGCTTGCCGCCTGGCTCGTCATCGCCAGTCTCGCGGTGGCTGTGCCCTCCGTTTCAGCTATCGTCAGCAATTTGGGCTTAGTACTTGGAATTGCCTCTCTGCTCTTCATCCCGGGTATTGCGGCTCTATGTCTACAAGTTGAGGGTGTGCAGCGGGCGACCATCTTGGGCGTGATTTCAGGCGCCGGCGGCCTGATCATCGATTACTACACCCCTCTGGAAAGGCTCTCGCTTTCCAGAATAGAGGCCTTCTTGCCGGCCCTGGATCTCCTCCTGGCGGCGGTATTGGCAATCGCCATAGGACGCCAATTCAAGACCTACTCTCTGCGCACCAAGCTCATCGTCTCGTTCTTGTTCGTTTCCCTGATTCCGATCGCGCTCCTGGCCTTCCTGAACAACAGGGCCTCGCGTGCCGCCCTTGCGGAGCAGGCCAATCAGAAGCTGTTCGCAGCCTCCTCACAGATGGCCGCTTCTCTGGATGCCTTCATTCAGACCCACCTCGACGATATCCGCACTGAAGCGCAACTGACAACGCTCGAGGATTATCTCTCAGCGCCAGCCAACCAGCGGCCGGGCAGCCAGCTTGAAGCCCGAGCCGGAGAAATCCTGCATGTGCTGAAGCGCAAGGACGTCATAAACATCACATCGTATGCCCTTCTGAATGCCTCCGGTATCAACATCTTGGATACCCAGGAAGAGCTTATCGGGACGGACGAATCCGATCGCGACTACTTCTCCCAGCCCTCTGAGAGGGGTCTCCCTTACGCTTCCCACGTCCAGATGCCACCTGACACGGATGCGCCTTCCCTCTTCTTCAGCGGTCCGGTTCGGGATTCGCAGGGCCAGCTTGTCGGCATCCTGCGGGCGCGCTACCGGGCCAAGATTCTGCAGCACATGCTGATCCAGAACAGCGGCCTAGCCGGTGAGGGTTCTTTTGGGGTCCTCTTTGACGAATACCTTATTCATCTGGCACACAGCACCTCTCCAGACACGATCCTGAAGGCGGTCGGCCCGCTGTCGTTCGGGGTGAACGAGCGCTCGACCTCGAGGCTGGATAG
>CAYGCA010000040.1:8884-9237 GCA_964348265.1 uncultured Anaerolineaceae bacterium
CACGACAAGCCGATTTCTGAACTGAGCACGAACATGCTCGACCTTGAGACCAGCCTGAAGAGCGCACAGGATTCGCCCTTTTTTGAGGCCGAGGACGTGGCCGCCGGCAGCCGGATCAATCAGATCGCAGTCAGCTCCATGTCCACCCGGCCGTGGCTGGTGGCTTTCTTTCAGCCTCAGGATGTGCTTCTTGCCCCAGTGGAGGCCCAGACACGCACAACCCTTCTGCTCGCCTTCTTCATTACCGGCGGCGCCGCACTGGGAGCGGCAGCCGTCTCTCAGTTGCTGGCCAGACCGATCACCCGTTTGACCGGCATCGCTACGCGGATTGCCGAGGGGGACCTGGACGCGCG
>CAYGCA010000040.1:9247-23001 GCA_964348265.1 uncultured Anaerolineaceae bacterium
GGCCGATGAGAAACCGGTGACGACTTACAGCGCCCCAGACCTGGACGCGCGAGCCGAGGAAGAGACAGCCGACGAGATCGGGACGCTTGCTTACACGTTCAACACCATGACGGCCCGGTTGCGCGACCTCATCACAAGCCTGGAGGAGAGGGTCGCCGAACGGACCCATGACCTCGAGCGCCGGGCAAACCAATTGCAGGCCGCAGCGGAAATCGCCAAGGATGCAGCCGACATTTCGGACGTTGACCGCCTGCTTGATCAAGCGGTTCGACTCATTTCTCACCGCTTCGGCTACTACCACGCAGGCGTCTTCCTGTTGGACGAGCTTGGAGAGCAAGCGGTCCTGCGTGCGGCCTCCTCTGAAGGCGGGAAGAGCCTGCTGGAGAAGGGTCACAAACTGCCTGTTGGAAAAGTCGGTATTGTCGGCTATGTGACTGGCACCGGAAAGCCGCGCATCTCAGTCGAGGTTGGAGAGGATCTGGTCCATTACGCAAACCCCTACCTCCCGATCACCCGATCCGAAATGGCGCTGCCGCTGATGGTGGGTAACAAAGTCATCGGCGCGCTGGACGTTCAAAGCGTTGAGCCGAACGCCTTTGAAGAAGCGGATATCGTTGTCCTCCAGACCATGGCTGACCAGCTCGCGATAGCCATCGAAAACGCTCGACTGCTGGCCCGCCAGACCCACCTGGCCACCCAACGCCGGAGGGCCATTGACCTGTACCAGAACTTGACCCAGATGCTGAGCTATGATCAGCTATTGGCGAGAATAGCTCAACTCTTGATTGACACCTTTGGATACACCCGGGCTACCCTATGCCTGGTGGAGGGGGGAGAGCTGGTGGTGCGGAGTTCAGCTGCCGCTCAAGGCCTGACTGCCGCCCACATCGGGGTTAAGTGTCCCTTGGGGCAAGGCGCCCTCGGGCGCGCTGCGGCCACCCGGTCGCTCGTCTCTGTAGACCCGCTTTCCACCGGGGAGAGCCCCTCAACCGACCCTCTGCTGACAAATGTCCAAAAGCTCTTGGCCATTCCCCTAATCAGCCGTGACCTGGTGATGGGAGCCCTTTCAGTTGAGAGAGTTGCAGCCGAAGAAATCGACGAATACGAGATCGAGCTCGTTGAGCTTCTCGCCAGTCAGGTGGCAGTTTCGGTCGAGAACGCCAGACTCTTTGAGGAGACAGAACGAAGCCTGCGCCAGGTGGACACGATGTACCGTCAGCAGGCGGCCGAGGCTTGGGTCCAGTTGATGTCTTCCCAGATCGAGGAGGAACAACAAGCCAGCTACGAATCGGGCCAGCGTCCGGCCTCCTACCCCCAAGCGGTGGAGTCACTATCCCACGAGACGCCAATATCACTTCGGGGAGAGATCATTGGGCGCCTGAATCTCGAGGGGTTGGACGCCGGTGACTGGACTGAAGAGGAGCGGACAATTCTGGAGGCGGTGGCGGAGGACCTGGCCGACCATCTTGAGCAGGTGCGCCTGGTTCAGGAGGTACGGCGACGAGCCACGCAGATCGAAACGGCGGCCGAAATTGCCCGAGTGGCCACGGACGTTCTGGACCTCGACACCCTCCTTAGCCGGGTCGTCACCTTGATCCGGGACCGCTTCAATTACTATCACGTTTCCCTCTTCTTGCTGGACGATGAAGCCGAAACGGCGCATATGTACGCCGCGGCCGGAGAAGCCAGTAACAGTCTGCTGGCCGGTGGTTTTTCCCTGCCGGTCAGGCCGGACTCCATCATCGGCCATGTAAGTGACTCAGGCAAGACGTATGTCGCCAATGACGTTGCCATCGATCCATACTACCGTTCAAATCCTGAATTGGCTGAAACGACGAGTGAGCTGGGCATCCCCATCAACATCGGAGAAGCCATCATTGGAGCGCTCGACATCCAGCATACACGCCCAAACGCTTTTGGCGAGGAGGAGATCGCTGTGATGGAAGCCCTGGCCGACCAAATTGCAGTGGCGATTCAGAACGCCCGGTTGTTCCAGGAGACACTGAAGCGGGCCGAGAGGGAACGAGCGGTCGTTGAAATAACCGGCAAGATCCGGGCCAGCGCTGACATCGACACAATGCTCAAGACAGCAGTGACGGAGGTACGCAAGAGGCTCGGCGCGAGGCAGGGGCGGATTCGCCTAATCCGCGCCTCCTTTGATCAGGCTGGCGCCGCTCGAAAGACCAATGGGCGCGAAAGGAATCCGGAAACCGAACCGCGCTCAAGTACGCGTTCCCCTCCTGACGGGGGTCAAGAATCGTCATGACGTAGCGATCGCAAATGAGAAGGGGGGTGTCGCCAAGACCACAACCTCCCTCTCCCTGGGCGCAGCGTTGGTCGAAGACCGGAAACTTGTCCTGCTGGTCGACTTGGACCCTCAAGCCAACCTTACCCTATCGCTTGGATTGCAGCCAGCGGATGTCCAGCGCACCATGGCAGACGTCCTCATGGGCAGCCAGCCGGTCATGAAGGTGAGCCGGGAAACAGGATTGCCTGGCCTCGAACTAGCGCCGGCCAACCATGAGCTGTTGATGGCACAGCAGTTCCTAACCGTCAGGGAGAATTATGAGCTTCTCTTGCGAGAGCCCCTGAAGACCATGGATGCCTACGACATCATCATTCTGGACTGCCCACCCACTCTGGGACCGGTCACACGTTTGGCCCTATCGAGTGCGGACCTGCTCATCATCCCCACCCAGTGCGAATATTTTTCGGCTCACGCACTTCGGGATATGCTGAACCTCATTCGTGAGGTTCGCCGGAGGACAAATCCCGGCTTGCGGTACCGACTGCTTCTGACAATGTTGGACCGCCGAAACCGAATCCACGTGAGCATGTATCACCAAGTCCGGACTGCTTTTGGAAGAGCCGTATTCCAGACCGTAATCGAAGTCGATACCCGGCTGAGAGAGAGTCCGGTCTTTTCACAGCCAATAACAAACTACGCACCGCGCAGCCGGGGCGCCAATCAGTATCGTGCCCTGGCCCTTGAACTGAGGCAATATGCGCAGGAAACTGTTGAATCATCTACAAGGTCAGCTTGAGACGCTTTTCAACAGCCTTGTCGAGACAAGACCCCATCAGACAGGCATGCTCTCGCCTGATACTCTAAAGCCAGCCGGGTCGGAGTCGGCCGGCGGTTGGGTGTGGGAGACCGACACTGAAGGCCGCTACGTCTGGTGCAGCCCGGAGGTGAGCCGCGTTTTAGGATATGCAGCAGAGGATCTGATTGGGATGAACATATCCGACGTCGGCTTCGAAGCCATGTCGTCCACGGAGCTCCGACGCCTAATCTCGGTCCAGGCCCCGCTCAGCAACCTCAATTTGGAGGCGCACAACAGAAAGGGCCAGAAGGTCAAGCTCCTGGTGCACGCCCATCTCCGGAGCGCGCATTCCGGCGAGGTGGTGGGCTATCGCGGCGTAAGCAAGGTCTTGGATGTGGAAGAGGTCCCGAGCGAACGATATACCGCCATCCTTCCCCACGAACCAGAGCAGGTTACGGCGACTGCCCCGCCCCCAGTCGTCGCCACGTGGGGCACCATGACAGGCTACCTTGACGATGGCCATTCTCTGAGACCCCTGGACGGCTCCCACGATCCCTCCCCTGAGATCGCTCCCAGAGACGAAAGGCGGATTGTCGTGCCGATTCGTGCTCAGGAGACCGTCCTGGGCGTGTTGGAGTTCGACCTTGCCGAGCATGGCGTAGCCTGGAGCGAAGATGATCGTCTCCTTGTTGAGGCGGTTGCACAACAGTTAGCGCTGGCCTTACAGGACGCCCGTTCCTACCAGCTCACCGAGCAGGCCCTGGAGGAAATGCGCGAGGCCGACCGACTCAAGACGCAGTTTCTGGCCAACATGAGCCACGAACTCCGGACTCCCCTCAACTCGATTATCGGCTTCTCTCGCGTCATACTCAAGGGTATCGACGGTCCAGTTACCGAGACCCAGGCTGAAGACCTGAGTGCGATCTACAGCGCCGGGCAGCACCTGCTCGGATTGATCAACGACATTCTTGACCTATCGAAGATCGACGCAGGCAAAATGGAACTGACCTTCGCGGAGGTGGATCTGGGGGAGATCATTCATGGGGTGATGTCCACTGCTGTCGGTCTGGTCAAGGACAAAGACATCGAACTGCTGGCCGATGTTCCGGACGATCTGCCGGCGGTTTGGGCTGACAGCATCCGTCTGCGACAGGTCCTGCTCAACCTCGTATCCAACGCTGCGAAATTTACTGAGGAGGGTCACATCGCCACATCTGCCCGGGTCATTGACCGCTACACAAGGAAGGAGATCTTGGTTTCCGTCTCTGACACTGGGCCGGGCATCAAGCCTGAGGACCAGGCCAAGCTATTCGAACCCTTCTCCCAGGTCGACGATTCCCCCACCCGCAAGACCGAAGGTACCGGGCTGGGCCTCTCGATCACACGGCACCTTGTTGAATTACACGGCGGTCATATCTGGGTTGAAAGTGCGCCCGGTGAGGGCAGCATATTCGCCTTCACGCTGCCAGTTCGCTCGCCCCTCGGACCGACCCGGCGCCTAGAGACTCCGAACTTCGACTAGGCAAGATGGCCGCGGGCGCCGGACCAGGCAACCTCTTCAAACGCTCACATGGCCACCTATTTCGAAGTTGAGTGTCTAGACTGCCAAACGCGCGCCTCGTTCGATCCGCTCTCCTATGGATGCGCAACCTGCGGCAGCCCATGGCGGGCCGCCCGCTACGATTTGCCGACCGCCGCCGAAAGCCTCCGCTCCCAGATAGGTCGCAGGCCTTTCGATCTCTGGCGGTACGTTGATCTCCTGCCCGTTTCATCGAGTAGGCCAAACCTGAGTATGGGAGAGGGCGGCACACCGCTATATGCCGCCTATAACCTCGGCACCCTAATTGGCCTTGACCATCTCTACATCAAGGACGAGCGCCAAGGTCCAACGGCCTCTTTCAAAGACCGGCAGGCTGCCGTGACTGTGGCCGCGCTCAAGGAGGCAGGCATCTCAGAGGCGGTGGTGGCTTCAACTGGCAACGTGGCCATCTCCTACTCCGCGTATTGCGCCCGGGCAGGCATAAAGCTGTGGGCCTTCCTGACAAGCCTGGTCCCCGCAGGCAAGATGCATGAGGTGGCGCTCTACGGAACGCGAGTCGTGAAGCTCACAACAACCTATGATGAGGCAAAGAAGTTTGCAACCGAATTCGCTCAAAGACGCCGGGTCTTTGTCGATCGCGGCGGTCAGAGTATCCTGACCATCGAGTCCATGAAGACAGTTGCCTTCGAGATCGCCGAACAACTTGCACTTCTGGAAACCCTGCCCGAGGACCCGCGCTCCTCCGGTCGTGCGTGGCGCTCCCCCGACTGGTATGTCCAGTCAGTGAGCGGAGGGTTGGGCCCTCTGGGAGTTCTGAAGGGTTTCCAAGAGCTCCAGGAAATGGAAATGCTGTCCGGGGTGCCCGCCGTGGCCTGCGTCCAGGCCTCCGGCTGTGCGCCGATGGTTGAGGCATGGCAGCGCGGCCAGGCCAAGGTCCACCCGATCACCACTCCTAATACCTACATATCAACCCTAAGCACAGGCGATCCGGGACATGTTTACACCCTTCTGAGAGAACAAATGCTCTCAGCCTCCGGCGGGACGATGGTCAGCGTCTCCGACGAGGAGGCTTACCAGGCAATGCATACCGTCGCAAAAATGGAGGGCTTATCCATAGAACCTGCCACAGCCGTTGCCTTTGCGGGTTTGTTCAAGCTCGTACGCCAGAGTCTGATCTCAGCCGACCAGGTGGTGGTCATCAACTGTACCGGGCATACGCTGCCGATAGAGGAGGAACTCCTGGGAGAGAACTGGGCGCAGGACATCGTTCTGGGTGAAGACGAGAGTCCACCCAGTCCTCAGGAAGGTCTGCTGGCCGCCCTGCAGCTGGAGCAAAGGCGCGTTCGCCACGTACTCGTCGTCGATGATCATGAGGAAGCCCGCCGCCTCATTCGCCGAATACTGCAAGCTCAAGGAGAATTTGTGGTCCAGGAGGCCGATTCCGGTCCGGTGGCGTTGGCGGAGGCCGCCCAGACGGCTCCCGATCTCATTATCTTGGACTTAATGATGCCCAAAATGGACGGCTTTTCAGTCCTTGAGGAGCTCAAGCATCGTCCAGAGACCGCTGGAATCCCGGTCATCGTTGTTACGGCCAAGGAGTTGAGCCTAAGTGAGCGCAAACAGCTCAAGGGCCAAATCTCACGCCTCATGACCAAGGGCGACTTCTTTGGCGAGGATTTAGTGGAGGAGATCGAAAGAGTCTTGGAATAGGGACGGAGCTAGAGCTGGCTAGTCAGGAAAGAAGATCGCAAGGGGTGCCTCTCGCGGTTGCCTCGGCAGTCTTCCTGGGCATCTCTCCAATATTCGGCAAACAGGCCCTCGTCGCCGGAATGCCGGCCCTAGCGGTCGTCGCGTTTCGAACGGCCGGGGCTGCGCTTCTTCTCTTCCTCGTAGTGTTCGCCTTCCGGCGCCGAGATCTGTATATCTATCCCCTGGGTTTCCTAGGTTGCCTGATCGCTGGCGTACTCAATGGCGTTGGTTCCCTGCTTTTCTATACCGGCCTGGCAAGGCTGGACGCCGGCCTCGGGCAGCTCCTCTACTCTCTCTACCCTGTATTCGTCGCCGGTTTGCTCCATCTTGACGGTCAAAGGCACAGCCGCCTGACGATCGTCCGCCTGGTGATGAGCATACCGGCCGTAATCCTTCTGACCTCAGCCTCCGCAACTCGTATCGACACCACGGGCGTGATGTTGATGTTGGGCGCCGCCCTGCTCTACGCGATTCATATTCCGATCAACCAACGCGTCCTCTACGAAGCTCCTGCGCCGACCGTCACCCTCTACACGCTTGTTGCGATGACCGCGGTCGTGTTTCCGGCGCACCTTATGCTCTCACCCCAGTTTCTTACCATTCCTCAACTCGCGCTGGCGCCACTGCTCGGCCTTACCACCGTCACTTTCTTGTCTCGACTAACCCTGTTTGCCGGAGTGAAGACCATCGGCGGCATGCAGACTTCGCTCTTGGGTCTGGCGGAGCTGTTGGTTGCGATCACCCTGGCCCAACTATGGCTGGGCGAATCCCTCACCCCTGTTCAATGGGCGGGCGCGGGACTCCTGGCGTTCAGCCTGCTGCTCGTCGGGCATGAGCCGCAAGCCCCAAGCTCCAAGCAGATTCGAGGCTGGTTGCACTGGCTCCTGCCGCCCCTCTCCACAACGCTTCCCACCCCGCGGGAACAGCCCGAGCCCCAACACGAGCGATAAGCCTCGCCACAAGCCGCCTTTCCACGAAGGCCCGGTTGTATGTGCTATACTCGCTGCCGACCCAGCCACGCTGCGACTATGGTCAGGAGATCCTGCAATGAGGCACTTCCTTTCTCTAGCAGACTATTCGGGGGACGAAATCACCGAAATCCTCTACCTTGCCATCCGCCTTAAGGACGAATGGAAACGCGGCGGTAACCAGCCGGCCCTCAAGGGCAAAGTGCTAGGCATGATCTTTCAGAAACCAAGCCTGCGAACGCGCGTGTCATTCGACATGGCGATGCGCCATTTAGGGGGCGACGCTCTCTACCTTTCGCCAAGCGAGATCGGCCTGGGAGAGCGGGAGGCCATCCCAGACGTCAGCCGAGTACTTTCAAGGTACGTAGACAGCATCATGGCCAGGGTCTTTGAGCATGACCATGTCCTCACTCTGGCCCGGTTCGCCTCCGTCCCGGTGATCAACGGGCTCAGTGACTTCAACCATCCCTGCCAGGCCATGGCGGATGCCCTTACGATCCTCGAGCGTTTTGGGCAGTTCAGGGGCGTTAGCCTCGCCTTTATTGGAGACGGCAACAACGTCGCAGTCTCACTTCTCTTTGCGTGCGCCCAACTGGGTATGAATTTCACGATCGCCTCTCCGAAAGGGTTCGAACTGCCGGCCAGCGCAGTCGCGCTGGCCCAGGAGATGGTCAAAGAAAGCGGCGCCAAAATGCGGCTGCTGACAGAGCCATCTGAGGCTGTCAGGGATTCCCAGGTGATCTACACCGATACCTGGATAAGCATGGGGCAGGAAGCTGAAGCTGAACGGCGCAAGCAGATCCTGCTGCCCTATCAGGTGAACGAGGAGTTGATCGCCAAAGCAGACTCATCGGTGATCGTAATGCACTGCCTGCCAGCTCACCGGGGCTATGAGATTACGGATGGGGTCATCGACGGTCCCCACTCAGTCGTCTTCGAGCAGGCGGAGAACCGTCTTCATGCCCAGAAGGCTATCCTTATGAGCTTGCTCACTTGAAGGCTTGCTTCGCGAGCCTATCACATGGGATGTTGGTAGTGATCATATGTGGCACTCCGAGGGCCCAAACTAGGACGAGCGGAGGGCCGTCGGCGCAGACCTGGAGAGTTGAATGAGACGTGCAAAAATCGTGGCCACCATCGGTCCGGCCAGCAGCTCGTATGAGTCCCTGCTCGAACTAGTTCGGGCGGGAATGAACGTTGCCCGGCTGAATTTCTCCCATGGCACCCGAGCGGACCACCACCAAGTCATTCAAAGAATAAGAGCGATCGGTCGCGAGACCCATCTGCCGATTGCCATCTTGCAGGACTTGCGCGGCCCGAGACTCCGGACAGGGGAATTAGGGGGCTCCGAGCCGATTCACCTGGTGGAAGGCCGAAGGATTCAGCTCACGACCGCCCCCGTCCGCGGAACGCCGGAAAGAGTTCACGTCGATTATGAACAGCTGCCGGAGGATGTTTCTGCCGGTGATCGCATTCTAATAGACGACGGGAGGCTTGAGCTTCGAGTGGAAGCCGCCCGGGGAACGGAAGTCGAGGCGACGGTCGTTGTGGGCGGCCTCCTGGGATCCAACAAAGGGATCAATTTACCCAATGCGGAATTATCTGCGCCCGCAATCACCGCGAAGGACCTGAAGGACGCGCGGTTTGGGATCGAGCAAGCAGTTGATTTCGTGGCAATGTCCTTTGTGCGGAGCGAAGAGAACCTTCATGATCTCCGGCGGGAAATCCAAGAGAAGTACCCAACCCACCAGCCCGTTCCTATCATCGCCAAGCTGGAACGCCACGAGGCGATCCGGCGGCTGGATGCCATTCTGGCCGCCTCAGATGGCGTAATGGTGGCGCGCGGCGATTTGGGCGTGGAAGTCTCGCCGGAGCAAGTCCCCTCCTTGCAGAAGCGCATAATCTCCCTGTCCAACGCCCACCTGCGACCCGTTATCACCGCAACTCAGATGCTCGAATCCATGATCGACAATCCGAAACCGACCCGCGCCGAGGCCTCCGACGTAGCCAATGCGGTCTTCGATGGAACTGACGCCCTCATGCTGTCCGGCGAGACGGCCATCGGGGAGTATCCAGTCGAAGCCGTGCGCACGATGCACCGAATCATCGTGGACGCAGAGAAACACGCCCTTCAGTGGGGCTACAAGCCGCTGGAGAAGGGATTCCCAACGGCCGATGACGCAGTGGCTACTGCGCAGGCCGCCTTCGCGTTGGCGCAGGACCGGAATGCCCACGGGATTGCTGTGTTTACGCGCTCGGGTCGCACCGCTCACCTTGTCTCTTTCACCCGACCGAGGATGCCGATTTGGGCCTTTACGCCTGAAGAGGTAACCTACAGGAGGTTGGCTTTGTCCTGGGGGGTACGGTCGCACCTGATCCCCAAGGCATCGACCGTGGAAAAAATGCTCTGGCTGGTCGAGGACGCCTTGCTGAGCTCTCAAGAGCTGGTCGAGGGCCAGCAGTTCGTTCTGGTAGCCAGCCTGCCTGTCGGGGCCATGGGACCCGCCAACTTTACGTACCTACATACGGTGGGGCAGCCCTTCTCCCGCAACGACCCCAATCCTCTACGGGGAGAATGATATCTCCTCGGAGAAAGGACCGATCCAGCCCTCAGCGTCAACTGCAGCCAGGCTCACTCGAGATAGTCGGCCGGGTTCCGTCCCCGTTGGCGTCCACGTGGTCTCTCTTCCCACGCTGAGCAGTAGCTCCAGCTGTCCGCTCGCCTCCCCACGAAACGCCAGTACATAGCCCTGTGCGCCTTCCACCTGGCTCCAGAGCAGACCAGGACCAGATCGGTTAGCGAGCTGAATAGAGGCCGGAGGCGGCGGACCATTTGCGAGATGAAGGACGCTAACCAGGGCAAGCTGAGTCACCTGGCGCAAGTATTCGGGGTCTATGGTAGAGGCAAGGTCGAGTTCGCTGTGCTGAAGGTCCGGATTCTCGGTCCTCTCGATCAGTCTTATGGCTGGAAATCCGGCCTCACTGAAGGAGATGTGATCCGAATAGCGCTCAGAACGATCAAGAGCCGATTCAACGACCACCGCGTACTCCGGCATGGCTAGCCTCGCCTGCATTTCGACAAAACGTGCCAACCGACGGGAGGCTGATCCTTGCGGCGGCGACGAAAAGGCACGGACTGCGCCCCGCCCCCGAGCGCCGACCGAATTCCCAACGATGTCGAGGATGATGACCCCCCGGACCTCTTCGCCGGCAGCCAAGATCTCCTCAACCATGTGAAGGCTGCCATATGCGCCAATTTCCTCACCCGAAAAGGCTACCAGCAGAACGGTTCTGCGCGGGCTTTGGCTGGCGATCAGGCGGGCCAATTCAAGCGCAGCCGCGACCCCACTGGCGTTGTCGTTGGCCCCCGGCGCCGGTGAAAAGGGGTCCCAGACCTGAGTTGTGCGTGAGTCATAGTGAGCTCCAACGATCACCATTTCGTCTGCCTGGGAAACTCCCGGAAGCCGAGCCAGGACATTCCTCTGCGAGGTCTCCCACCCGATGTATTCGAGCAGGAAGACGTCATAGCCGACTTCCAACCTGCCACCAGCCTCCAGGAATGCGTCATGAATCAGCGCGGCCGCATCATGGATGCTGACACTATGCACATGTCTGCTGCGGATCGACGCCAGACGTTCAACATCGTTCATCAGCCTTTGCTCCGAAACCTGGTCTAGAAGACTCAGTGAAGAAGGGTTGGGATTCAGGCTCGACAGCGAGCCTGCGGAGGAGGCCGACGCCGTCGGAGAAGCCCGCAGCAGGGTTGGCGTTTCATGCGGCGGAAATTCGATTGGCGGAGGCTCCTGCTCGGTCTCCTCGACCGATCGGAGACTGCAAGCCACCCAAGCGAGCGCAAATAGGCTGAACAGAACGTAGCGTTGGCCCCGCCGCTTGAGACGCCTCGATCCCAAAAGCATGCTCGGTTCCTACCGACCTAGGCTTGACCTTGCCGGCCGGTCTCCTTCGACCTCGACCATCCAACGCCCAGAGGGCCGGTGGATATCGCAAGCCCGGCCGCAATCAAGACCGCGCCAACCCAGAAGCCAGACGTGAGTTGTTCCCCCAACAAGGCAGCTCCCAAGCCGGCGCCCACCACGGGTTGAGCGAAGAAGAGCAGTGATACTGCGCCGGCCTCGAGCAGCGCCAGGGATTTGTTCCACAAGTACATCGCCAGTGCAGTAGACACCAGCCCAAGATAGAGCACCCCCAGAACCACGCCCGCGCCCACCGCGTCAATGTCAATTGCCCGAACCTCTAGACCCGCAATAGGCAATGCAACGATTAATCCACCCAGGAAGGCCATCAGGCTGATCTCCAAGGTGCCCATCTCGAAACTCACCCTGCGGATCATTACTGAATACAGCCCCCAACTGACGGCTGCCCCGACCAAGGCGAGGTTTCCCCACGAAGAGCCTGTCTCCAGTTGACCCGATCTCGGGTCCACAACTGCGATAACGCCAAGCGAGGCCACCAGGAGAGCCACTAAACGCCGCAGGGTTATGGGTTCCTTCAGCAACCAGGCGGCGAAGAACACCATGAATATCGGCGAGGCCGAGGTGACTAAGGAGGCGTTGGCTGCCGTCGACAGCTTCGTACCAATGAACTGCAGGCCAAGCGAAAATCCAAAGCCGACAGCGCCGGCTGTTATTATGCCAGCGCCATTCCTGGCCGAGGGCCACCCCGGGCTTCGCCTGATGAGGACCGCAGCCAAAGCAACGGACCCGAGGATCAGGCGAAGGCTGAGCAAGGAGAAGGGGGGGATAACCTCCAGCACGACTTTGCTGACCACATACATGCCTCCCCAGATACTGGCTGCGCTCAAACCCGCCAGGACCGCAAATACTTTCGTCATTCGAGTCTTTTGGTTCGAACCTGGCTGCTCATGGGGGGCGAATCGGCCAGGATCACCTTGGTCCCGATCCCAGCTGCTCGCCGTATGACCGGTGAAGTGCCGGCTGTCATCTTGCGTGCCCTGAAACCCACTTTGCGTACTCGGGGCGCCTTGGGCGCCCCGAGAGAAGAAGGAAGGATTCCGTTGTTTGCCCTGCCGGACCTTTGTCTCTAGGCGTATTCGTTCATAATGCCTTCGAGGGCCTCCCGGCTTGGACGCAAGGTCTCTTCCGACAACTGAGCCAGGGGG
This sequence comes from uncultured Anaerolineaceae bacterium, assembly GCA_964348265.1. GTDB lineage: Bacteria > Chloroflexota > Anaerolineae > Anaerolineales > E44-bin32 > JBFJVD01. Next base: position 21,689 of record CAYGCA010000040.1, read on the forward strand.
GTCTCCACCATACCCTCGGCCTCCTGCAGTGTCGGCAGACTCTCGTTGAAGTAGATGAGGCCGGTCGCCAAGACCTGAGCCGTATAGGATTCTTCAAGCAGCGTGATGGCTGACAAGCGGTCGGTTGGATCGTAGCTTTCATCGAGCTTCTTCAGAACGACCATCGAGCCATCGTGCATCTCGACCGTGATTGCCTCACCGGGGCCGTAATCCACCTGGATCTCTTCCTTAACCGGCACATACGTGATGTCGTGGAGGGGATCCTCATGCGCCTTTCCCCAGCCGTAGCTCTTGGTTGCCTCGTCGCTGTTGTTGAAGGTGACGCAGGGGCTGATAATATCGAGAACAGCCGTGCCCCGAAAGCTCAAGGCCGCTTTGATCAGTTCCTTGACCTGTTTGGGATCGCCGGCAAAGGACCTTGCAACGAAGCCGCTGCTGGCGGCAATGGCTTCCAGGCAAATGTCAACCGGCATGAACGGGTTGTGGCCCATCTTCTTCAGCAACTGATCCTTGTCCGCAGTCGCGGAGAATTGCCCCTTGGTCAGACCATAGACGCCATTGTTCTCAACGATGTAGACCATGGGAACGTTGCGCCGGAGCAGGTGCTTGAATTGCCCCAAACCGATGCTGGCGGTGTCTCCGTCCCCGCTGACCCCAATCGCCTTCAGTGATCGGTTCGCAAGCAAGGCGCCGGTACCCAGTGAAGGCATCCTTCCATGAAGACTGTTAAATCCATGAGAACGACCCAAGAAGTAGGCCGGACTCTTGCTCGAACAACCGATGCCTGAGAGTTTGATGATCTCCTCTGGCCGGACCGAAAGTTCATACATGGCCGCCATAATCTGACTTGATATTGAATTATGGCCGCAGCCCTGGCAGAGAGTTGTGGGCTGGCCTTTGTAATCTGTTTTTGTCAATCCAACTAGGTTGACCGTCGTCGCGGTTGCCATCCTTCGCTTACTCCCTGGCTTCGATCGCCTCTAAGATCCAGCGTGCTGTCAAAGGCAAACCGTCGTTGAGGCAAAGGGATTTGATCTTGGCAGCCTCCTCTGGGACTTCGAGCTGCAAGAGTTGGCGCATCTGGCCATCCGTGTTCATCTCAATCACGTAGATGCGTTCATGCTCACGAATGAAGCTTTCAACCTCGGGTGTGAAAGGCACAGCCCGCAACCTCAGTAAATCGGTTGCCAATCCCTGCTCGCCAAGCCGGTCGCGCGCTTCTTGAATAGCCGGCTCCGTCGAACCAAAGGCGATCAAGCCCACCTCGGCCCCATCCCTCAGATCGAAGATAGGCCGCGGTACATAGTCGCGCG
>CAYGCA010000041.1:0-13302 GCA_964348265.1 uncultured Anaerolineaceae bacterium
AACGCCTCTCATTCGATTAAAGCAGGTCACCGAGAAACTAAGGGTATCTGTGCAACTCTATGCCAAGGCCGAATGGCACAACCCCAGCGGTTCGGTCAAAGATCGACCGGCGGCCGCCATCATCCGCCAAGCGCTGGATAGAGGCGAACTGGGCGGGGAACGCACCTTGCTCGACTCAACTTCAGGAAACATGGGCATTGCCTACGCCACTCTCGGAGCCTCCCTAGGCCTTCCAGTGCATCTTGTCGTGCCGTCAAACGCCAGCCGTCAGCGCCTGGCCATCCTGCGCGCCCTCGGTGCAGAATTGACCCTGAGCGATCCATTGGAAGGTTCGGACGGTGCCCGCGAGATTGCCGCCGAGCTAGCCGTGCAAGAAAGCGATCGCTTCTTCTATGCCGACCAATACAGCAATCCGGCCAACTGGAAGGCCCACTACGAATCGACCGGACCCGAGATTCACCTCCAGACCGGCGGAAAGGTCACTCACTTTGTCGCCGGCCTGGGCACAACCGGAACCTTCGTTGGCACTGGCCGCTTCCTTCGGGAAAAAGTGCCCAACCTCAAATTAGTGGCGGTTGAACCGGACTTGCCTCTCCATGGCTTGGAGGGGCTCAAACATCTGCAATCCACTCCAGTACCGGAGATTTTCGATCCGTCCCTGCCCGATGAGATCCTGCGCATCAGGACCGAAGATGCATACCATATGGCCCTGAGACTCGCCCGGGAGGAGGGGCTGCTTGTGGGTACTTCCGCCGCTGCGGCAATAGTGGCTGCCCTGCGAATTGCTGAAAGGCTCGCCTCAGGCGTCGTTGTGACGCTGCTCCCAGACTCAGCCCTAAAATACCTGGATGAACCCTATTGGGGAGCAAGCCGATGACCCTCTACCTGCCAGACGGCCTTCTCACGAAGATCAGAATGCACGGCGAGAAGCTCTACCCTGAGGAGGGTGCCGGGCTGCTGTTGGGAACCGTCGAGGGGGATAAGCGCCAGGTCAGAGATTGCATGCCTCTGCCGAACAGCTTCGAGAACTCGCGCCGCAACCGCTACCTCATCGCTCCACAACAGATGTTGACAGGAGAGCAAACGGCGGAGTCAATGGGCCTGGATGTGGTTGGGGTCTTTCATTCTCATCCAGACCACCCTGCGGATCCGTCCAGTTTTGACCTCCAGTGGGCTCTGCCTTGGTATTCCTACCTAATCACCACAATTGAAGGCGGTCGGGCTCGAGTCACACGTTCCTGGCGATTATCCAACAACCGGACCCATTTCACCGAAGAAAGTGTGGTTATCCAACAGAGTACCTACGCGGAGGAAACCCGATGACTGTTGTCCGAGTTCCAACGCCCCTGCGACCCTACACCGATGGCCAGAAAGAAGTCCTGGTCGGCGCAGAAACAGTGGGCAAAGCCCTAGACCAACTTACAGAACAGTATCCCGCTCTTCGGCAACATCTGTATGACGACACGGGCGGACTGCGCCCCTACGTGAACCTGTTCTTGAATGAAGAAGACGTGCGCGGCCTTGATGGGCAGGATACCTCCCTGTCCGAGGGTGATCGCCTCACGATCGTGCCCAGCATTGCCGGTGGAGCAGGCGCGGCGGACGACGCGCTGAGGAATGTCGACCACGCTGCTCTCCGAACGAATCAGGCAATGATCATTGGATTACTCCTGGCTGCCTTCATCGCCGACGCCAGCTGGCTTGTGGCCCTCGTGGCCCTGGTTATGTTTATCGGAACTTTGGCTGGCCGGCCCGGCTTCCTACCTATCTACCGCGCATTGCGCAAGGCGACTCTTCTCCAACCGGATGTCGTCAGCGATCACCCCGAGCCGCATCGATTCGCCCAGGGAGTAGGAGCGATCTTCCTGGCGGCAGCCATGGTGGCCTTTTCTACAGGCCTTATTGCGTTAGGTTGGGGTCTCGGATGGCTTGTCATTGCGCTTGCGGCGCTGAATCTCTTTGGTGGTTTCTGCGTCGGATGCGCAGCCTACTATTGGCTCGGCCGTCTCGGCATCCCGGGCTTCAGTCATGCACCGCCGCCAGGCACGCTGCCAGGTCAGCGGCCGAGGATGACCGGGTAGCATGATGTTGGAGCGCTTGGCACTAGCATTCATCCTGATTCTTCTTGGTTGGTCTCTCTACCAAGCGATCGTCCGATTCGGGTTGACCTATCGCGCCCGGCGGTCGCTGAAGTTGGACAACTACAAGCCCGGCAGGACAGCGATCCTGTATTTCACGTCTTCCGACTGCTTACCGTGCAAGACCGTCCAGCGACCCGCTCTAGAGAAACTGGCGACCAGCTATGGTGACCGGCTCCAGATCATTGAAATAGACGCAACGCGGGAGCCGCGCTTGGCCGACGCCTGGGGCGTGCTCTCCCTGCCGACCACCTTCATCATCGACTCGCAGGGGCGCCCGAGAGGCGTCAATCATGGAGTGACTCGCGCACAGCTCCTGGTCCGTCAGCTGGAGGAGATCGGTGAACCCGCTCCCAGGAGCGTGATGAGAGCAGAGTCGAGACCGGGATTCACCGACTAGGCTGGCGACATGAGGAAAGGAGAAGGGTGGGCATGACCCTTCAAATGAGCACATCCGGCAGCCACGAGCTTTCCCATGAGGAGATCATGCGCTATTCGCGGCATCTTCTCATGCCCGAAGTTGGCCTGGAGGGACAGAGGAAGCTGAAGCAAGCCTCAGCGCTGGTGATAGGTACCGGAGGGCTGGGTTCGCCAGTGGCGATGTACCTCGCCGCTGCAGGCGTGGGACGCATTGGACTCGTGGATTATGACGTGGTGGACTTCTCGAACTTGCAGCGCCAGATCATTCATGGGACATCTCGGTTGGACGATCGCAAGGTCGATTCTGCGAGCGACCGTCTTCTCGACCTCAATCCGGCAATTCGGGTCGACGCCTTCGACGAACCCTTTACCTCAGACAATGCCTTTCAAATTGCGGAGCCTTACGACCTGATCATCGATGGCACCGACAACTTCCCCACCCGCTACCTGGTGAACGATCTAGCCGTCCTTGCGAAAAAGCCGAACGTCTATGGCTCTATCTTTCGTTTCGAGGGGCAAGTGAGCGTCTTCTACGCCGAGAGAGGGCCATGCTATCGCTGCCTCTTTCCAGAGCCGCCGCCACCTGGTCTGGTTCCCTCTTGCGCTGAAGGGGGTGTCTTTGGCGTGCTTCCGGGAACGATCGGGACGCTGCAAGCGACCGAAGCGCTGAAGCTAATCCTCGATATAGGTGATCCGCTCATTGGGGAGTTGCTACTCTACGATGCATTGGCCATGAGCTTCGACCGCGTTCGCTTGAAGAAGAACCCGGAATGCCGAGTGTGTTCACAGAACCCCCAGGTGAAGGAACTGATCGACTACGAGGCCTTCTGCGGGGTGCCAAGCCACGACAGAGCTGAGGACCAGCTCGCCTCCGAATGGGACATCACGCCATCCGAACTGGCGCAACAACTCAGACGGGGCAATGGCCTCCGCCTCATTGATGTGCGTGAGCCGCACGAACTGGAAATTTCCCGCATCGAGGGTGCCATGTTGATCCCGCTTGGCAGCTTTGCGGGCCGCATGCATGAACTCGACAGTGCAGAAGAGATCGTCTTGTTCTGCAAGACGGGCAGTCGTTCAATGCGAGCGCTCGAATTGCTGGCAGGCGCCGGGTTCCGAAAGCTCAAGAACCTTCAAGGAGGCATCAACGCCTGGGCGCGAGAGGTTGACTCGACCCAACCGATCTATTGATAAGCTGCCAAACCCTTACAGATGTGAAACCCTTGGTCGGAGAGGGTTCCAGACTCCCTGCCCGTCTCGAAAACTTCAGAAACGGCTCAGTCACGCGATTTGGAAATCCACCAGGTCGGTTACCAGCCACTCCAGCCTTTCAGAGGAGCGAGGCGAGAGAGAATGTCAACTGGCCCAGCGTAGGGAGGTGCGAGGGTCTTCGCCTGTACCGGCCCTAGCCCGAAGTGAATGTCAGCACCTTCAGCCTGACGGAGCGCCTAGGTTATGGATCGGTTCAAGTCCACACCTTGGGTCCCGGAATCCCTAAATGTGAGGCCAATCTTCCTCCGTTCTCCCGATCTCCCCCCGATCCTATCGACGCCCCGGGCGATGACCAGGACCTCGCATTGACGAGTGTGTCCTTATCCACCTCACCGGTCAATCAAGCCGGATGCGGTCGAGGTGTTTGGGCAGGCACGAAGATCCGCAGCCTTTCCCTTTCCTCGATTTCGCCCTCCGTCTTCGACAAGGCAGAGGTCATTGACCTTGTTGTGCTTGCCGAGATCCGACCGCGCGATCCATGGGGCGAGGCCGGGCGATCGGGAACACCACGACTTGACAACCCATGTGAACACCAGATACATTTACTGCATACCAATCGCTCATGAGAAATCCCCCTAGCCAATGCTCTTAGCTGCTCCCTGGCAGAGTGATCCCGATTGTGGACACCAAGTAGTATGCGAGTATCAAACGCACTACTGTACCTACATTCGGGCCCCTAAGCTGCTCAGCCTCCAAACACCGATAAGTGGTCACCAGGACGAGCTGCTTTTCATTCTCGCATTTCAGGCCTATGAGTTGTGGTTCAGGGTCTTGACAAATGATCTCAATAAGGTGATTAAGGGAATAGTGAGCCCAGAGCTGGAGACCTTCGAGCCAATCAAACTCCTCAACCGCAGTTCGAAGATCATGAGCCTACTCAATCGACAAACCGAGTTGGCCACGATCCTTTTCCTCAAAGATATCCGCCTCGAACTCTCCTTGGTCCCCTTGGGGGATGGGTCGCACTCTTTTCAACTGACGCGGTTAGCTCAACAAACAAGCAGGCTGCGCGCAATGCTCGGCTCAGCTGACCAACCCCCTTCGCCCCACCTGCTCGCCGTGCAGGATTTTCTGCTGCGCTACGATGCCTGGATTCGGCGTTTCGAAGACTTACTCTCGGGTTGTATTGCTCCCGAGGTGACTGGCGCGCCCCGCTACCCAGACTATCTAGCGCTTCGAGAACTGACCGCCCTGCAGACCGGCGTGAAGGGAGAGTGGATCGCGGAGGGCGAATGCCCCAAGACGCACACTCTCACGGACCCCGTATCGCCCGACGAGCTGCTATTCATTGTTGTGCATCAGGCCTTCGAGCTCTGGTTCCGGGCGATCCTGCATGAGATGGACAAGATTGTGCATCTCCTGCGCCTCCCCGCTCCAGATGTGGCCTCCGCTTCCCAGCGGATGAAGCGCGTCGTCGGGATTCAGCACCTGCTGGCCGACCAAATCTTGATCCCCGCCACGATGCTGCCGATGGACTTCCTCAAGTTTCGCGCCCAGACGGACCTGATTGATCAGGTGCGGTACGAGCGAGGCTTGTCTCCCGCTTCAGGGACTGAATCCTATCAGTTCCGAGAGATTGAGATCCTGGGAGGCCTCAAGGGAAGTGTTGCCTATCGGGAATTTCTGCGGGGAACCTCGCACAGCCACACTCGTTTTCTCACTCCGGCGATCCAGGCACGTCTTCATCAGCCAAGCCTTCCGGAGCTATTCGACGCGCTGCTAGAACACCGGGGGGTCGGTTCACTGCTTCGGATCTTCCGGCCCGCCGACAGCCCCAACCCAAACGCCGATCTAGCTGAGCTGGCCGACCTTCTCCTGGAGTTCGACCAGTACTTTCAGCTCTGGCGCGTCAACCACCTGACGATGGTGCAATCCATGATCGGCCGGAAATCCGGCACAGGTTTCTTAGGACCAGAATACCTGAAAGAGACAACCGGAATGGGGATGCAGGCCGAAGACGATCGAATCTACGCCACACCGCAAGTGCGCCCCCGCTTTTTTGAACGACTTTGGGAAGCCCGCACGCGCATGCAGACAAATGAGATTTCATAGTCGGATCCTGAGGAGCACGCTATGCCAGCCCTAGACTGGGAAACATGGCGCGAGGAGTTTCCTGGCCTTAGGCGGCGGACCTATCTCAACACCGTCTCACTAGGACAGCTGTCTAATCGGTCTCGCTCAGCAGTGAACGAGTTCCTGGACCTATGGGCCGAATTTGGGGCCTCCGCCTGGTACAGCCATTGGATGAAGGAGATCGATGCCGTTAGGCGCGAGTTTGCCAGAATCATCGGTGCTTCCGCGGAGGAAGTGGCGGTGATGCCCAACATCTCCTCCTGCCTGGCGGCCATCAGCTCCAGCCTGGATTTTTCACGCCGCAGCCGCGTCGTGTCATGCGAGCTAGACTTCCCCACGCTAACCCACCACTTCCTCGGAAAACGCCCACTGGGCGTGACAACCAGCATTCTGTCTTCACCAGACAGGGTTCATGTTCCTCTCGAGGCGTTCGAGGCGGCGATCGATCGGCGAACCGCTCTCGTGGCAACTTGCCGTGTCTTCTTCACCAGTGGCTACATCCAAAACGTAAAGGCGCTGGCTGATGTAGTCCACAGCCAGGGCGCGCTGATCTTGATCGACGACTATCAAGGCACCGGACAGATCCCGATCGACGTGAAGGCGACCGACATCGATTTCCTTGTTTCTGGCGGTCTCAAGTGGCTCATCGGAGGCCCGGGAATCGCGTACATGTACGTCCGTCGTGAGTTGATCCCCGAACTCCAGCCCACCTCTACAGGATGGTTCAGTCAGCAGAGAATGTTCGACTTCGATCCGATGAACCTCGAGTTCAGGCACGACGCGGCACGCTTTGAAGCCGGGACCCCTGCCGTCGCAGCGCTCTATGCCGGTCGAGCAGGCCTCGAGATCATCAACGAGATCGGCCCTGCCAGCATTCGCCAGCGAACCGCGATGCTGAATCAAGACTTGGTGGCTCGGCTGCAAGGCCGTGGCTTTAGGCTACGCATTCCCGATAATCCAGAACGCCAAGCCGGCATTACTGTGGTAGAGATCGAAGATCCCTTGGAGGTGGTACGCAAGCTGGCAGACCGGGGAATCATTATCGACAGGCGTCCGGGCGCTATCCGTATCTCACCGTACTTCTACAACACAATCTCGGAAAACGAAATGGTGGTTGCAGCCCTAGAGGAAGTCACCAGGAGTAGGCGTTGAGGGCGCGCTTCAGCCGCCAGCTTCGCGCCACCAGTCCTCAATTGCCTGTTCCCAAGAGTCGCGGTAGTAACGCCGCACGTAGTCGGCATACCAGCCTCGGCGGCGGGAGTACAAGTCGAGTAGCGCTGGCGTGCCCTCCTCTTCCAAGAGCGTCTCGATCCAAGCAGACCACTTCTGGAGCGCTCGCTCAAACAGACGCTCTCCCTGCGCCGCCGATGCGTGGCGGGGGTCATCGCCCAGAACTCCCGACTCCCTGCTCGAGGGCAAAGCGCCCTCCGGTAGCCGTTCGAGCCGGACAAGATCAGGCCGTAGAAATTGGAGCTGGGAAGCCTCCCACTTCCCGGCGTGATCGAGCAACGCCGGATCCTCAAGAAGTGCCAGGGGGCTTCCGGCCAGAACCACGGGAGCACCCGCACGGATTGCGACTTCCGCCGCATCCATCAGTGCGATCTCGTGACCCTGTGCATAATGACCGCTCACAAGACAGATGAGTTTGAAACCTGCTCGATGGAGATTGGAGAATGCATCTCGCCAGACACCCGCAACCTGCTCCGAGTTTATCGAGAGGGATTGAGGATGCGGCAGGGCTGTGATAGGAAGGTAGGTCGTGGGGAGGAGGACTGCGCCCGTCCTGGAGGCCAAGCTCCGGCTGAATCCCTCCGCCACGATTCCGTCGAGGCCAAAGGGTAGATGTGGCCCATGCCACTCGAGAGCGCCCCAGGGCATGATGGCCACGGGGAACGCTGAAAGCCGCTCAGCCATCTCGTCGGGCAACAGTTCAGCGTAAAGGTGGATGGAACTCATGCAACTCAGTGTAGCATTTTGAAGGCCGAAAGTGAAATCGAGGTGTGAATCCATGAAGATCAATGTCGTGGGCGGGGGTCCCGCGGGTCTATACGCCGCTCTGCTCATGAAGAAGCTCAATCGGGGTGACGAGATCACCGTCTTTGAGCGAGATCCAGCCCACAATACCTACGGCTGGGGCATCGTGCTCTCCCAACGGACGATGTCGAGTCTCCGTGGGGCCGATTTCGACTCCTATACGCGGATCGCAGAGGCAGGCGAGACCTGGAAGAATGTGGACGTGGTTCACAAAGGGAAGACCATCACTGTTCGCGGCAACGTCTTTTCCGGGATTCAGCGCATCCGGTTCCTGAGCATCCTTCACGAACGCTGCCGAGACCTGGGGGTTGAGCTGCGCTTCGAAACTGATATCTCCGACCTCGACTCGATCTTGGACTGTCATCTCCTTGTCGGCGCGGACGGATTGAAGAGCACAGTCCGCGAGAAGTACAAAGAGGCCTTCAATCCCGCGACCGTCCAGCGTCACAACAAGTATATCTGGCTGGGCACGCCCAAACCCTTTCACGCACTTACCATGATGTTCCGCCAGCACAAAGACGGCCTATACATCGCACACGCCTACAGATTCGAGCCCGACATGAGCACTTTTGTCGTGGAATGCGACCCGAACACCTGGTTGCGGGCCGGCCTTGACCAGTTGAGCGAATCTGAAACATGTGATGCGCTGGCCGAGGTCTTCGAGGAGGAGTTGGACGGCAAGCCCCTCTATTCAAACGCTTCCGATTGGGCCAACTTCCTCATCGTGAAGAATCGGCACTGGTTCCATGAGAACGTTGTTTTACTCGGTGACGCCTTGCACACCGTTCACTTCTCGATCGGGTCGGGCACGAAATTGGCCGTTGAAGATGCCATCGCACTAACAGGCGCGTTTGCAGAAAACGAGTCCGTTCAATCCGCCCTGGAGTCCTTTGAGAAAAGACGAAAACCGCGAGTGGACGCCTTCCAGGACGCCGCGCTGGACAGTTTGCTGTGGCTCGAGAACGTTGAGCAAGACATCCACCTCGAGCCAATTGCCTTTGCCCACCGCCTGATGACACGCAGCAACCGGGTTGGCCATCGTCGATTGAAAGAACAGGACCCGGAATTCATGAGGAGGTACGAAGCTTGGCGCTGGGAGCATGAAGGGCCCATTCATGCCGACTTTCTCGATCTATTCGAGAAGAAGGCCTACGCCCACGTAGCCACGCTGCTGGCCGACGGCAAACCTCATGTGACCCCGATCTGGGTCGATTATGATGGAGAGCATATCTTGCTCAACTCGTCTCAAGGCAGGCAGAAGGACGTGAACATGCAGCGTCGGCGCCAGGTCGCAGTTGAAATCAGTGATCCGGAGAATCCAAATCGGTACATCAGCATCATGGGCGAGGTGGTTGGAATCACGGAAGAGGGTGCCGAAGATCACCTGAATAAGTTGGCCAAGCGCTACCTTGAGAAGGACCGCTACCCTCCTTCCTGGCGCTACCCGGGAGAGATCCGACGGATCTACAAGATCCAACCTCACAAGGTCATCCATTGGGACCCATTTGGAGGGTGGTGAGGGGAGGTATGCAGCAAGTGATGACCCTGGAAGGTAAGATTGTACTCATCACTGGCGGCAGCCAGGGAATCGGTCGAGCCATTGCATCGGCGATGGCCCAAGCTGGTGGACGAGTGGTCATTGCGGCCCGCAGCCTGCCGCCGCTCGAAAAGGCGGCCGACGAATTGCAGGCCCTAGGCGCAGAAGCTCTTCCAATACAATGTGATGTGACTTCCCAGAAGGAAATCGATGCAATGGCCTCCGAAGTCCACCAGCGCCTAGGGCCCGTCGAGGTGCTTGTCAACAATGCTGGGATCGCAGAAAGTCACAAATTCATTGATCATCCCGACGAATTGTGGGAGCGGACGCTCGATATCAACCTAACGGGCATCTACCGGGTGTCCAAGGCCTTTGTGCCAGATATGACCGCCGCCAAGGTTGGTGCCCGGTATGTGGCGGCTTATACGGCCTCCAAGCACGGAGTGCTTGGCTTGACACGCGCCTTGGCAATTGAAGTCATCCCTCACAACATAACCGTGAATGCTATTTGCCCCGGCTACGTTGACACGCCCATGACGCAGGCGGCCATTCTTAACATCGCAGAGAAGACGGGAAGATCGGAGGCTGAAGTCCTCAAGTACCTCGAAGAGACGAACCCTCAGCGGCGACTGATTAAGCCAGAGGAGGTTGCCCTTGTAGCAACTATGCTGGCGAGCGAACTGGCTGGGGGCATGACTGGGCAGGCTATCAATATTGACGGCGGCGCCGTCGTGTACTAGGCTCCCAGATCCAGGGGAGAGGCCCGAGCCGAGAGCGAGGAATTGTGCCTGAATACAAGTATGAAGTCTCGGATGGAATCGCCCTTTTCACCTTTAATCGACCCCGAGTGCTGAACGCCCTCACGCTGGAACTGTATGCCGAATTCAGAGACCTGCTATGGAGGCTCCAGACTGATGAGGCGGTCAAGGTTCTAGTGCTCACCGGAGAGGGGCGCGCCTTTTGTTCAGGAGGCGACGTTCACAGAATCATAGGCGAACTGATTGACGACGACATGCGTGCCCACCTTGAGTTTACGCGGATGACGGGCGCTGTCGTACGCAACATGCGCATGCTTGATAAGCCGATCATTGCGGCCATAAATGGGGTGGCAGCCGGGGCCGGCGCGGTGATCGCGCTTGCTTCCGATCTTCGTGTAATGTCTGAGAGTGCCAAGATCAGCTTCCTCTTTACCCAGGTCGGATTGACCGGTGCAGATATGGGGTCGGCCTATCTGCTGCCAAAGGTCGTCGGCGCCAGTCGCGCCCTGGAAATCCTAATGCTGGGCGAAGACATCGAGGCTGCCTCCGCGGAGAGAATTGGACTCGCCAATCGAGTCGTGCCGCTGAGCGAGGTCCTTCCCTCCGCGATGGAACTGGCCTCGAGATTGGCCCAAGGCCCAACGTTCGCCCTTTCAATGACCAAGCGCATGGTGAACAACGAGTCGAACTTGGATTTGCTCTCGGCACTTGAGGCTGAAGCCCAAGCCCAGGCACTTCTGATGATGGGCCAGGACCACAAAGCCTTCTACGAAGCCTTCAAGAGGAAGCAAAGGCCCAAATTCACAGGCCGCTAGCCCAGAGTCTCTATGTCCACGAGTGAGTTGATCAACCCGTCCTCCCTGCCAGCCCCCTCCGGCTACAGCTACGCGGTGAAGTCCGAGGGAGGCATCACTGTACGATTTGCTGGCCATACGGCGCTGAATTCCGAGGGCACCATCGAGGCTCCAGGAGATATCGCCCGCCAGTTCGAAAAAGCGCTCTCCAATCTGAACGCCACCTTGAAGGAGGCCGGGGTAGAGCCCACTGATTTCGTCCGAATCAGGATCTACGTCACTGACCTTGCCGCCTACCGGTCCGAGCGCAAAAGGATTGCAGTCTCCTACCGGCAAATCTTCGGCAAACACTACCCGGCAATCACATTGGTAGAAGTGAGCCGGCTTTGGGATCAAGAGGCTATGATTGAAATCGAAGCCGTGGCCGTCAAAGCGAGCCTGGGCTGACCGTGGATCTTTCCCTCTCCAGCCAACAGCTAAATGTTCAGACCTTGGCACGCAAGTTCGCCAAAGAGGAAGTCGCGCCGCTGTCACGGCGGATGGATGAAGAGGGGCAGATGCCGGCCGAACTGGTGAGACGTATGGGCGAACTGGGCTTGCTCGGCGGGCCGCTACCCAGCGAGTTCGGGGGTGGAGATTGGGACAATCTTTCGCTGGTTGTGGCGTACGAGGAAATCGGAAAGGTCGATTCTTCGGTGCGCGGCCTAATGACCGTCCACACCAGTCTGGTTTCGCAGTGCATCCTTCGGTGGGGGTCCGAAGACCAGTTGCGAACCATCCTGCCAAGACTCGCCAGCGGTCGCCTTATCGGCTGTTACTGCCTCACTGAGCCCAGGGCTGGCTCCGATGCAGCCAGCCTCGAGACCACAGTCAAACCAGATGGAAAGGATTTTGTTCTCAGCGGCGAGAAGACTTGGATCACAAATGGCGGAATTGCCGATCTAGCGATAGTTTTCGCGACCAAGAAACCCGGCGGCGGGAGAGAGCACATCTCTGCCTTCCTGATCCAGACAGATAACCCAGGGTTCCATCGGGAGAGCATGCCGGGAGTCGAGCTGGGGCACCGGGCTTCGGATCACGCTCACATCCGTCTTGAGAGCTGCCGCGTCCCAGGCTCGTCGCTCCTTGGGAAGGTGGGTGAAGGTTTCAAGGTAGCCATGTCTGCCCTTGACCAAGGTCGCTTGGGGGTGGCGGCAGGCGCGGTTGGCGTCGCGCAAGCTTGCCTTGACGCTTCGCTCGAATTCGCGCGCCAGCGACGTCAATTTGGGAGACGCATAGGCGACTTTGGGATGATCCAGGCCACCCTTGCCGACATGGCGGCCGATGTTGAGGCCGCACGCATGCTCGTTTATCGAGCGGCGTGGCTGAAGGACAAGGGGCATGACGCCCGACGAGAGACTTCAATTGCCAAGCTATTCGCAACGGAGGCCGCCGTTCGAGCGGCCAACGAAGCTGTCCTGGTGCACGGCAGCCGAGGCTACTCCAACGAATTCCCAGTCGAGCGTTTCTTACGCGACATTAAGGGACTTCAGATTTATGAAGGCACCTCCCACATTCAGCGAATCGTAATCGCCCGGGACCTAATCGGCAGGGAATAGAGCTGCGGGGACCGACCAAACAAGGAGCGTGGATATGACCATTCTGAAGGCAACCGACCTACCGCTGTACTACAACGCAGCCGACATCCTCGACCACAACCTCCCAGACCGGGCAAACAAGGTTTCTGAGTCTGCCGCTTATCAGCGGTATCCTGGGGTCAGTTGTCCTGTCCGCCTCTGAAAACCCGGATGTTGACGAGATCGTAGACCGGGCAAACAAGGTGGCGCTCTATAGCCTCGAGCGCAACATGACCTTCCAGGAGGTCGCCAACGAAGCCAACCAAGTTGGGAACGCCCTGAGGAAGCTGGGAATTCGATTCGGGGACGTGGTGGGGATCTTGTCCTTGGACGGCCCCGAATGGGTAACTTCTTTCTTCGGCACCTTGAAGATCGGCGCCACCGCTTTGGGAATGAACACTCTGCTGACCCCGCCGGAATTCGCTCATATCCTTCGAGACAGCCGCGCTCGGATGCTCATCGTTCACGAGTCTCTCCAGAAAGCCATTGGGCCCATTTGGGACGAGGCTGATTTTCTTCAAGATGTGGTTGTCATCGGAGACCCTAAGCTAAGGGATGCTCTTGCGTATGAGGAGTGGCTGAGCGGCGAGTCGACTGATCTCGAGACGACACCGACGCACCGTGAGGATATCGCCACCCTAAACTATTCTAGCGGCACAA
>CAYGCA010000041.1:13312-22177 GCA_964348265.1 uncultured Anaerolineaceae bacterium
AACGGGTGAACCCAAAGGGATCCCGCATGCCCACAAGGATCTGAAGCTCACAGCTCAGCTCTGGGGCGCCAACGTCCTTGGGTTGGGTGAAGATGATCGGACCTTCGCTGTGGCCAAGCTTTTCTTCACATTTGGCACCGGTGGAAACCTGGTTTTTCCCTGGCACGTCGGCGCAGGCGTAGTCTTCTTCTCGGGTTCTCCGCGTGTCCCGGCCGATGTTCTTACGATGATTGACAAGTTCAAACCCACCATTTTCTACAATGCTCCCACAGGCTATGCTGCCATCCTATCCTTGGACGACTTCACGGAGAAGTACGACCTGTCGTCTCTCCGACTGTGCGTATCCGCCGGCGAGGCGCTGCCAGCGCCCATCTGGCAGCGCTGGAAGACAGCGACCGACCTGTCCATCGTGGATGGCATTGGCTCGACTGAGGTATGGCACATTTTCATTTCCAACCATCCCGACGATCCTCGTCCCGGCAGTAGCGGGAAACCAGTGCCCGGCTATGAGGTCAAGATAGTGGACGAGCAGGGTGAGGAGGTTCCTCAAGGTGAGATTGGCAACCTGCTTGTCAAGGGAGACTCGATTGCGCTGGCGTATCTGCACCAGTACGAACGCAGCAAGCAGACCTTTTTGGGCGAATGGCTCTTCACAGGTGACAAGTACTTCATCGACGAGGACGGCTATTTCTGGCACGCTGGACGGTCGGACGACATGATGAAGGTCGGTGGGATTTGGGTCTCGCCGGTGGAGGTCGAGAGTACTCTGCTGAGCCACCAGGCAGTCGTCGAATGCGCTGTGGTCGCCGACCGTGACAAGGATAACCTGTTCAAGCCGCGCGCCTTCGTCGTCTTGAAGGAGGAGATTGAACCGTCCGACGAGCTGGCGAATGAACTGATTAAGTATTGCCGGAACGAGATGGCCGATTACAAGCGCCCGCGCTGGATCGAATTCGTCGACGAGCTGCCAAAGACAGCAACGGGGAAGATCCAGCGCTTCAAATTGAGGGCTTGAACCGGACAGGGGCCCTTCTAGAATCCACTAAGGAAGCGGGTCTGCAAAGGAAACGACACCTCAGCGGTGAAGAGCCTCGTAGGAGATCTACCCCATCCCGGGTGGCGCTTTGGCAAAGTGGCCTGTAGCTGTCCATGCTGGAGGCCAGGATATGCGATGCGTTAGCCGCCTGGTCTCAAGCCTCTTCCTCACGGTTGGCTGCGCTCTGATGGCCTGCTCGCCTGCGAGCCCGCCCACAGTGACTGCCACCGTTCAAAGGCACACGGCGCCAGCCCCAACCCAACTCGCTATTCCAGCCACACCGGAACTCATTGTCGAGATCAGGGATCTCAATCTCGTCTTCGATCCCAAAACCGGCTCAGGCGACGCGATCGGGCTTCTCGGGAACGCAACCGAGTGGCAAGTGCGGGATGTGATGCTGAGGGTCTCAATAACCGACGCGTCTGGATCTGAGCTGGCGACGCAAGCGGTTGCTCTAGAGCAGAAGTTCCTGGGACCGGGAGAGGTTTCACCTTTTCGGGCACATTTTGTCGACGGCCTGGGAGCAGAGGCGGCCCAGGTTCAGGTCGTCGGCTATGAGAGAGCCTCCTTTAGCCGGGTGGGGCTCATTGTTGAGGAGATCGAGCGCTTCCATGCTCAAGATGGAACCCTTGCCATTCTAGGTCGCATCACCAACCCCGGCCCCCGACAGGCAGCTGTCCACAGGCTTACGTTCATTGCCCGTGATTCCGAGAACCAGCCTGTTGGCCTAGCGAACCTCAGCATCGGACTGACAAGCCTCGCTCCAGGCCAGTCAAGTCCCTTTTTGGTGGAGTTTGATGACGATCCTCCTATAGCCGAGAGCACCGCCTACATTGACGCCCTAGCCATAGCGGCTCCCCCAGAGCCTCCTTTTAGCTTTCCAGTTGAGCCGAGGGTGCTAAGCGACGAGCAGTCGAATCGCTTCGTGCTTGGGTCACTGAAAAACGAGGCTAGCAGCCCGAAGTATGTCTCGTTCCTCCTGATTCTGCGAATGGATGACCGGCTGGTCGGACTCTCAAGGGTCGATTCTCCATTGCCCGTGGCGGGCGGAGAGCAGCTGGCGTTCTCCGTAGGGAAGTTCTTTGGTCCGGATTTTTCGCAGATCGCGTCGGATCGACCCGAAGCCGATTGGGAGATTGAGGTCTTGCTCGATACCGGTCTTTCATCAGACGCAGAAGTAGTGCGTAAGGAGCTTGACCTTTCGATTTCGGGCGCTGAAAAGATCGGGAGTTCCATCTTTCTCAGGGGACAACTTACGAACTCGGAGGAACAGGCAGTCCTTGAGAAAGCTACCGTCCTGGTTGCCCTGCGGTCGACTGAGGGGGAACTAGTCTCAGCAGGCTGGCAGGTGGTGAGAGAAACACTACCTGCTGGAGAAACCGCCCAATTCGTCCTCCCGCTCCGGATTCCCGCGGGGATCGACTTGCCCGACCTGGAATTCGACCTGCGGGCGTTTGGAGTTCTTCCTTAGACCACCGGCAGATCCTCCTCTGGAGGGGGTCGGGCATGTGACCCCCCCCGAGCTTCACTCCTGAATCCGGGAGTCCTGGAATAGCTCGTCAGCCCCTTGTACGTTCTTCCAGCGAGCTTATCCACCCAGGTGACTGTGGGTCTCGCACTAGGCTCGTCAGTTTGGAGGGTGCCATACTGGGGCCTGGCAACGTTTTGATATAATCTTCTTCGTCCGTCCGGGGTAGCCTAGATTGTCGCCTCCGCGCGGCCTACCTAGGGACGCGGGGTTGAAACCTAATGACAGTGGAATCCGCCGATCCTATCCCCCATCGTCGCCGATTGGAGCCCGCATGGAAAAGAAACAAGTAGTCCAGATTGAAAGAACAGAACTCCTGCGCATGTATCGCGAAATGGTGCTGATACGGCGAGTGGAGGAGCGCTCGGCTGAGCTCTACCAGCAAGGCAAGATTGGAGGATTCCTCCACCTTTATATTGGGCAGGAGGCCGTCAGCACCGGCATTATCTCGGCCCGCCGGCCCCAGGACCGAGTGATAACTGCGTACCGCGATCATGGGGTTGCGATCTCGTGCGGGGTGGAAGCCAGGGCCGTCATGGCCGAACTCCTGGGAAAACGGACTGGGACCTCCCTGGGACTAGGGGGTTCCATGCACATGGCCGATGTCAGCCTGAACTATTGGGGGGGACACGCCATCGTTGGTGCCCACCTAGCTTTCGCAGCAGGCATGGCGCTCGCCGACAAACACGACGGTGCGGATGCCGTGACCATCTGCCTCTTCGGTGATGGGGCCACCAACATCGGATACTTCCACGAATCCCTGAACTTGGCAGCCATATGGGATCTGCCGGTTCTGTGGGTATGTGAGAACAACGAGTATGGCATGGGAACAGCCGTTTCACGCGCTTCGGCTCTGGAGGCAATTCACATGAAGGCCGAAGGCTACGGTATATCGCACGCCCAAGTTGACGGCATGGATGTCATCCAGGTGCGCCAGGCGGCTGAGGAAGCCTTTGATCACATTAGGCGTGAAGGGACCCCTTTCTTCCTCGAGGCTGTGACCTATCGATTCGTGGGGCACTCCATGGGTGATCCTGAGCGATATCGCACAAAGGAAGAAGTCGGCAGATGGCTGGAGAATGACCCAATTGGAATATTCCGCAGGTATCTACTCGACAACGAGCTGGCCGATGAAAGCAGCCTTGATGCCGAGGAACACAAAGTTGAAGACGAAGTCGAACAGGCCATACGATACGCCGAGGATAGTCCAGAGCCAGATTGGGACGATCTGGTCTCGAGCGTGTATGTTGAAGAGTACAAGGATGAGGCATGGCCGAGATAACCATTCGCGAAGCCATCTCCCAAGCTCTCTGGGAGGAAATGGAGCGGGACTCGAGAGTCATTATCATGGGCGAGGAAGTCGGAGTCTGGGGAGGCACCTATGCCGTGACCCGTGGCTTCTACGACCATTTCGGACCGGAGCGAATTCGTGATACTCCGATTGCTGAGAGCGTGATTGTTGGAGCAGCCAATGGGGCCGCAATGGCGGGGCTGCGCCCGGTGGCTGAACTCATGACAATAAATTTCGCTTTCCTGGCAATGGACCAGATCGTTAATCAGTCGGCCAAACTTCGCAGTATGTTCGGCGGGCAGATGACAGTGCCGATCGTCATTCGCGCCGTCGGGGGAGGCGGTCGCCAGCTTGGTGCCACTCACTCGCAAACGCCAGATGTTGTGTTTGCGCATTTTCCGGGAATCAAAGTTGTGGCTCCCGGGACCGCATACGACGCCAAGGGCCTGCTCAAGACAGCCATTCGGAGCGACGATCCGATCTTGTTCATCGAGAACGCGACTTTGTATCAGGTCAAAGGTGAGGTGCCGGCCGACGAGTACTTTGAGCCTATCGGCGTCTCGAAGGTCCAAAGAGAGGGCAGCGACGTGACCCTCGTCGCGTACTCCAAGATGGTGTCGCTCGCGATGCGTGCCGCTGAAGAATTGGCGGTCTCCGAGGGCATCGAAGTCGCGGTCATTGACCTACGGACATTAAGACCCCTCGACATGGGACCCGTCACTGAGTCCTTCAAGATGACCAATCGGGCGGTCATCGTCGAGGAGGGGTGGCGATCATACGGGATTGGTGCTGAAGTCGCGGCGCGGCTCTATGAACAGGCCTTCGACTACGCCGACGCTCCTATCCGGCGGGTCGCTCAGAAGGAGGTCCCCCTACCCTACAATCGGGAGCTTGAACAAAAGGCACTCCCGCAGGTAGCCGACATCGTCGAAGCTGTGAAAGGGGTCTTGAATGGCTGAGGTCGTTAACATGCCAAAGCTCGGCTTTGACATGGCGGAGGGAACCCTGGTCCGTTGGGTGATCGCCGAGGGTGAAGGGGTCGAGAAGGGCCAAGTTCTGGCAGAAATCGAGACGGACAAGGCCACCATCGAGGTTGAGTCCTCCGCCACTGGACTCATACTCAAGCACATCGTCAGCGAAGGCACAGCCGTACCCGTCGGGAATCCGATCGCAGTCATCGGTCAGGCCGACGAGGAATTCGATCTTGGGGCCATGTTGGCCGAGGTCGAAGCTGCGGAGCCGGCTGTGGCTATCCGATCGGAGGCCGCTCCTGGCAGGGTCCCGGCGCCGACCAGGCCTGACGAAGAACCCCTGGAGGCCAAGCAGAAGGCGGACGGCAGCCTTCCCGGGGGGGTGCGGGCCTCACCGGTTGCGCGCCGCCTGGCTGCCCAGCAGAACATTGAGCTGAAGGATCTGATTGGTACAGGCCCCGGAGGTCGGGTCGTCAAGCAAGATGTAGAGGCTGCCCTGAAGAGCAGAGAACGGGCTCCCGGCGCGCTAGAGGCCTTGCTACCCGAGGCTATCAGCCGAGAGACCACGCGCTTTGCCGCGAGCAGGCTGCGAGCGGCTATCGGCCGGCGGATGACAGCCGCCAAGCAGCAGGTGCCCCACTTCTACGTCACTGCTGAGCTCGATGCGGCGCCGCTTATGACCTTGCGCGGAAAACTCAACGACCTTCTTGCCGAGGAGGCGGCCAAGCTCTCGGTAAACGACTTTATCGTAAAAGCCGCGGCCTTGACGCTGCGGGCCTTCCCCAACCTCAACGCCTCCCTCGATGGGGACGAGATCCTTCGACACGGCCAGATCAATGTCGGCATCGCCGTGGCTGTGGACGACGGTTTACTTACAGTTGTCGTTCGAGACGCAGACGTCAAACCCCTGCAAGTGATATCGCGAGAGGCTCACCAGATGGTTGGCCACGCGCGAGAAGGAAAAGTGCGCCCGGAGGAAATTGAAGGGGCGACGTTTACCGTGTCAAACCTAGGAATGTACGAAGTCGACCATTTTATCGCGATCATCAATCCTCCCGAAGCTGCGATCATGGCCGTCGGAAGCGTGCGCACTGTGCCGGTCGTCGCGGCTGGTGAGATCGTGGTCGGCCAGCGGATAAAGGTCACGCTTTCGGCCGATCACCGAGTGACCGATGGCGCTGAAGCGGCGGAATGGCTCCGCGCTTTCGTGGGCTATATGGAACAACCCCTGAGATTAATGATATAGTCGAGTCGGCGGCTCGATGGCCCGTCCTCCTAGTTTGTGCAGGAGATCCCCGTCAAGAGGAGTAAAGCGCCTGTGGCCCAAATCTTGATTGTTGACGATGAACCAGACACGCGAGGTTTGATTGAATTGACACTTCAGACAGCGGGCTACGAAGTCAAATCTGCGAACAGCGGAGAGAGCGCACTCCGTCTGATCGATGGTGAGAGTTTCGACCTCATCCTGCTCGACATCATGATGCCCGACGTTTCTGGCTTTGATGTACTGCGCAAGCTGAACACCGACCCCACTTCTCCTCCGGTCATATTCTTGAGCGCCAAGAACAATCCGGAAGACCAGGAAACTGGCGAAAGCCTCGGGGCGGCAGGCTATCTGGTCAAGCCCACTACTCGGGGAGACCTTCTGGACGCCGTGCGTGAGATCGTCGGCAGCTAATCAGAATGCAATCTGTCCAGTACAACTTGGAATTCACCAAGGCGATGCTGGAGGAACTTGAGAGCTACCTGCGATCTCCCCAACTCTTTTGGCCATTGTCCAAATCGCCTCACACTCCCGGCCCAGCCTTTCCTCGGCTGACACCTGGGGCGCTCCTGCTGGCGATCGATGAACTGGAGGCTCGGGTTCCTGAGATGTCTGACGGGGAGTTGGCAGACTTTCAGGAGCTCAAGGCGAATTTTGAGGGGCTGCAAGCCAAACACCGCATGGCGCTGGAGCGCAAGAGCTTACAGGAAGCTCAACAGCGCCTGAGTTTGTGGCGAGCCCACCTGGCTGACCTACAAGAACAGGCCCAGGCAATTAGCGAGTATCCCCAGCAGGTTCGCAATCGTGTCATGTTCGAAAGGCTCATGGATTTGATCGTGTCCGAGGCGGAAAAAGAGGCCGCGAGAGCCAAGATCGGAGCTCTGGATAGGCAGTTGCGGTCCCGGTTCGCTCATGAGGACTTCGTCTGGGCTGCTGGGCTTAAGCCCGCCTATCCAGCCGAGACCTACTGGTACCTTTACGGTCACCCCAGAGCTTGAAACCGCATCGAGGACCTGAATTGGGCCGCATCTCGGCCCAACGCCGGCTATTTGGCGTAATCTACAGCCCTGGTCTCCCGGATGATTGTGACCTTGATTTGACCGGGATAATTCATTCCCTCTTCAATCTTCTTGGCAACTTCGCGTGCCAATCGAGCGGCGGTGAGGTCATCGATGTCCTCTGGCCGGACGATCACGCGGATCTCTCGACCGGCTTGCAGGGCATAACTCTCTTGGACACCATCGAAAGAGTTGGCGACTTCTTCGAGGGCCCGCACGCGCTTGATGTACTCCTCAAGGCTTTCGCGTCTCGCGCCAGGTCGGGCGCCGCTGATTGCGTCTGCCGCCTCAACGATCACGGCTTCAACCGATTCCTGCTCCACTTCATGGTGGTGTGAGGCAATTATATTGACGATGGGTCCCTTAACGCCGTAGCGCTTGCAGAAATCGGCGCCAATGGCTGCGTGTGTCCCTTCGACGTCATGATCCATAGCCTTGCCCAAGTCATGCAGCAGGCCGCCAGCCTTGGCCGCATCGACATTGGCCCCCAACTCAGCCGCAATTACGGCTGAAAGGTTCGCCGTCTCAACGGCGTGAGCCAGTTGGTTCTGCCCATACGACGTTCGAAACTTCAACCGGCCGAGCATCTTGATGATTTGGGGATGGAGGCCAGGAACGCCTGAATCGAAGGCGGCCCTTTCACCCTCCTCGACGATGAGCTTGTCCACCTCTTGACGTACCTGCTGGATGACTTTTTCGATATGTGCCGGATGGATTCGGCCATTCAGCACAAGTTTCTCCATGGACCGACGAGCGACTTCACGTCGAACGGGATCGAAACAAGAGATCGTGACGGCTTCGGGCGTGTCATCGACGATCACGTCCACACCAGCTTCACTTTCGAAGGCGCGAATGTTGCGCCCATTCCGACCAATGATGCGGCCCTTCATATCGTCGGACGGCAGCGGGACCACTGAAACGGTGATTTCAGCGACATGTTCCGAGGCCACCCGTTGAATGGCGTCTGCGATCAGTTCTCTCGCTCTCCGCTCACCTTCCCTTTGAGCCTCCTCCTCGATCTGACGGATAATTCGAACCATGTCCGCCTGGGATTCGCGTTCAACCTCCGCCAGCAACTGGCTTTTAGCTTCATCTTGGGTCATGTTGGAGACGCGCTCAAGCTCGCTCATTATTTCAACATGTCGGGCCTCAATTTCATTCATCCGACGGTCGAGCGCGCTTTGCCTTTTGTTCAGCGTTCGTTCACGGCGCTCCACCTTCTCAAGGCGAGTGTCCAGCTCCGAGCGACGCTTCTGGAGACGTTCATCCTCTCGTGAGAATTCCGCTCGGCGCCGCGACGCCTCCGCTTCGGCCGAGTCGCGCACCCTAAGTGCCTCATCCCTAGCCACCAACTCAAACTCGCGAGCTTTTTCCCTGGCTTCCTCCAAGATACTACCGGCCTCTTCCTGACTGGCCTTGCGCCGGCGCTGATACTGAAACTGTCGGATCAAGAAGCCTAGTACCACACCGGCTATGAGCGCTAAAACCGCGCCTGCTATTGCTCCTTCTCCGCTCACGAAACTTCCTCGCTTTCAAACCCGGTAGTCTCTTTCCAGACACGCTCGACCACCGCAGATATTGTCCGATGCTCAAACCCACGTCTAGCTAGATAGCCTCCGACGCGTTTCCGAAAATCAAGGTGCGATAATTGCTGCCAGCGACGAGCCGCTTTCCCGGCGGCATCGTAGGCCGCTTGGTCTTCGTCGAAGCCTTCCAA
>CAYGCA010000041.1:22187-22983 GCA_964348265.1 uncultured Anaerolineaceae bacterium
CTTTCTGGCGGAGTTCTGCCCGCAGCATCCGCTCACTGCGCGGCCGGAACGAGCTGCGATTCTCGACCCAGTTCTGGGCGAACACATGGTCGTCGACCAGGCCCGCTCTGCCCAATCGCGCCAGAACGGTATCCTGAACATCAGCCGGGATGTCGAGGCGCTTAAGGCGAACCCGGATTTCATACTCCGATCGGGGCCTTCGGCTGAGCCAACGGCCAGCGCGCTGAAGCGCATATTCCTCAGCATCTCTCTGCTGAAGGTCTGCGATTTGATCGTCATTGAGGCGCTGTCCAACCCTGAGATGCAAGGCAATGATCTTCGCCAAACCAAATGCGTATTCGCCGTCGACATACACGTTCACCCGGCGGGTTCTCTTCGACTGTTGTTCCAAGGCCGTGATTGTTCCAGCCACCTTCCCCTCAAACGAGAGCGACCAGCCGCTAGCCGGACTGACCGGTCACGACTGGTAGCAATGTGCCCATCCAGGTGCTGTCCTTGTGCCCAGATTTGACGTCAAGTGCCGCCGCATTCCAATCGAGATTGGACAGCGGCTGCATGTTTACCTATCTAGGCCCCCTCTTAGAACAAGCTCAACAAACTATTTGCGGAATTCACATTGAAGTTCCCTGTAGTGTCAATTCCGCATCCTGGATTTCTCGCACTTACCTTCGTCGGGCCCAATCAGGAATCCAATGAATAATTGCCTCTTGGTCGAGGAAGACCCTCCAAACGATGATTTCGAGCCATGGTCACTCCCCAACGTCGCTTGACTTAACGAGATCGACTTGCGTCTGTG
>CAYGCA010000042.1:0-1857 GCA_964348265.1 uncultured Anaerolineaceae bacterium
TTCGAGACAATCTGGAAGTTCTTTTTCAATCCTGTTTCATAGTTAAAGAGTGGGGCCGACAGTATGAGCTACATCCGCTGGTTTCACGAGATCGGGGCTGGGGACGTGGGCCTGGTCGGCGGGAAGGGGGCAAATCTGGGAGAGTTGACCCTGGCAGGCTTGCCGGTTCCCCCGGGCTTTATTCTGACGGCGTCCGCCTATGGTGACTTCATGGAGGGGACCGGTCTGGCAGGGACCATCCTGGATATCCTTGGCAGAACGCGAATGGACATCCCCTCGCAGCTCGAGGAGACCGCCGCTCGCATCCGAGACTTGATCACCCGCCAGCTGGCGCCCGATTCAGTCGCCAGGCAGATCCTCGCGAGCTATCAGCGGCTCGGCGAGCAGCTGGCCGCCACAGACACGGCTCGTGCACCGGTAGCCGTTCGTTCTTCGGCCACCGCGGAGGACCTGCCAGAAGCTTCCTTCGCGGGGCAGCAGAACACCTACCTGAATGTACGCGGTGAGGCTCAGGTGCTCGATTGCGTCATGAAATGCTGGGCCTCTCTCTGGAATGCGGAAGCCATCGCCTATCGTGCCAGACAGGGCTTCGATCATCAACGGGTCTACTTGGCGGTAGTGGTCCAGGCCATGATCAACTCGCAGGTGGCAGGAGTCATGTTCCAGGCCAATCCAATTACCGGCAGCCAGAAGGAAACGGTGATCAATGCCAGTTGGGGCCTGGGCGAAGCGGTCGTTTCGGGTGTAGTCACGCCGGACACAATCACCGTGCGAAAGCTCAACGGAGAGATCCTTTCCCACCAGATTGGCCCCAAAGAACGCACGATTGAGTACGCCGATGACAGCGGTACGGTAGAGCGCAAAACCCCAGCCGAAAAGCGCAGGATCGCCGCCCTCTCCGCCGAGCAAGTGGCAGACCTGATGGCGATGGGCGAACAGGTCGAAAACCACTACAAGGCGCCGCAAGATATCGAATGGGCCTACGCCAACGATCGCTTCTATGTGATCCAGGCGCGCCCCATCACCACCTTGATCTCCGGGAAGAGCTTTCCCCCAGGGAAATACAATCGCAGTATGTTCGTAGAGATCTTTCCCGATCCACTCTCTCCCATGTTTCTGTCCGTGATCCAACCATTCTTCGATGCCATGCTCGATTTCACCTTCCGAGCTCTGGGATTCGATCCCACCAAGGACGTTGAACCGACAGGCGTTTTCTTCAACCAGCCCTACTTCCATCAGGATTACATCGAAGCCACCCTGGAGCCGCTCGCTCCCGCGGTGCGGGAGCGACTTGTCGCCCAGATTGTTAATCCCTTCGGCCGGCACGAGCAGGGCATGCAGGGAGAACTCTCGCCCGCGTATTTGGGAATGGTGCTGCGCCTTGTGCGCTACATGATCAATCTGCCAAAACAGATGCCCGGTCTGGTAGCCGAGTATCAGGAGGCGCTGGCCGAGGTAGAGGCCCTGGAGGTGACGGGTCTCTCGGAGACTGCCATCGTGTCGCGGGCTAAGGACTTCCTGTTCGGCCCCGCCAGCAGGCTTCTAAACTACGACTTTCTGCTGATCGCCGTGACCGGCATCACCTATCAAGCCCTGGGCAGCCTCCTTGACCGCTATTTTGAGGAAGACGCAGAAGAGATTCGGAGCAAACTCATCTCCGGGGTGACCGGCAATGTCACCATGGAGACCAACATCAAATTATGGGACCTGGCGCAGGTGGCCAAGGCCTCCTCGATGGTTCGCGAGCTTCTCGAAGCATCCAGCGGAGTCGAGGTCCTAGAAGAGCTGGAGCAGACGTCCGAGGCCCTCACCTTCTTGGAGGCGCTGGACGATTTCTTGCGCCACTACGGGCACCGG
>CAYGCA010000042.1:1867-5141 GCA_964348265.1 uncultured Anaerolineaceae bacterium
ACCCCGCGCCCGTGCTCAGCTTCATCCGCACCTACCTCGACGCCTCAGAGAGCCAGAGCCCGCATGAGCAGCAGGCGAGACTTGTCCGGCAGAGGGAGGAACTGACCCAAAGAGTGAAGGGCCACGTCGAGAAGGAATCCAAAGGACGCCTGATCGTCTGGCCGATCTTCCGTTGGGTGCTGAACCACACGCAGACCCTCACGCGGGAACGGGACACCATGCACTTTGAGCTGACGCGGCTCTTCCCTTCAATGCGCCGCCTCTTCCTGGACCTGGGACAGCGCTGGGCCGCTAGAGGTCTTCTCGACCAACCTGAGGACGTCTTCTTCATGGTCCTGGAGGAATGTGAGGAACTGGCTGAATCACCGCGCCCGATGCAGACTGAAGTCCAAGCCCGCAAAGGAAGGTTCGAGGCCAGCAAATCCCACCCCTGGCCGGACATCATCCAAGATGGGGAAGAGATCGACCCTGTCCACGCCGGGATGCGGCCGGAGGACGAAAATCAACTGGTAGGCTTGGCAGGCAGCGCCGGAAGGTTTACGGGCGTGGCAAAGGTGATCCTCGGACCTGAGGAATTCGACAAGCTCGGGAACGGCGAGATTCTGGTGGCGCCGCTCACGAACCCGGTTTGGACACCGCTTTTCGCGATCGCCGGCGGGGTGGTCACCGAGGTGGGAGGCATGCTCTCCCACGGAGCAATCGTGGCTCGCGAGTATGGAATCCCGGCCGTCCTTTCCGCCGCAGGCGCGACAAAGATCATTCGCGATGGGCAGACCATCACCGTGGATGGGAACAGGGGAGTAGTGCAATTGACCGCGCAGACTTGATCCTTCTTCTGATCCTGGCTGCGGCAGGCTACCTGATCGGCTCCTTCCCGGAAGCTTGGATCCTCACCAAGATCGCGTCCGGACAGGATTTGCGGCGGTTGGGCAGCGGCAACGTCGGGGTGATGAACGTTGCGCTAAGTGTGTCACGGTGGGCCGGGCTACTGGTATTCCTGGGCGAGGCGGCCAAGGGGCTGCTTGCATTCGCGCTAGGCAGGCGACTGGGAGGCGACGAGATCGCAATCAGCCTGACGATAGTCGCTACCGTGATCGGAATTCGCTGGCCGATCTGGTTGGGGGGAGCGGGTGGACGGGCAAACACCGCCGGCGCAGCCGCCCTTCTGATGATCTCCTGGCCCAGCCTTCTAATGGGACTCGCCGCATGGTTCCCAGCCCGCGCCCTCAGCCGCAGTTCTTTCCGGGCCACCCGAATAACTCTGCTCGTGTATCCCTTCATCGTATTTATCTTCACCCGCTCGTGGCCCTACACACTGGCCGGGGTGGTCTTGAGCGTGATCTACCTGCAGGCCGCGCAACTCGATACCGACGATCATGAACGGCTCAAGGAAGCATGGCCTAATCTGTGGTCTTTCCTCTTCAGTCCCCGACGAAAGTAGGCCTCTTCCTACTCAACGCAGACCCAGCGCCGAGAATAAATCGGCCCTCTCACCAGCCTTGTAGGTTGGGACGTACGCTCCTACTCCGAGCGAGACCCTGGAATGGCCGAAGCATTCGGGTCTCCAGCCAATCGAGGGCCACAGCGCCCTGGATGCCCCTGCTGGTACACTAAAGTAAAACAACCGCCAACTTCTCGGACAGGAATACGGTTTGCCCAATGCAGAACAAACAGGTTCATTTCGCCCGCGATTACCACAACGGTACTAAACATCCCCGCGGCGCACTCTTCGAACCGCAGTATGTCTTCGATGCCTGGAATACACCGCGCCCATTCAAGTCCTATGCTGGCGGTGAAGAGATCCAATTGCCCCTCGATCGGACAGCACTCGGTGTTCCCGCGCTGCGAGCCATCTCCACCAGCCCTCCAGTTGAGAAGTCGGAAAGGTTGCCGGATCGGGCCACGCTGGCGCGAATTCTTTTCTTCTCGGGAGGCATTACCAAGCGCCTCAAGCTGCGCGGCATCCCCAATCGGGTGCCCTTCCGGGCAGCTGCCTGCACCGGCGCCCTGTACCACATTGAGCTCTACATTGCCTGTTCGGACCTACCGGGCCTGCCCGCCGGCCTTTACCATTTTGACCCGGAACACTTCTCCCTGCGAAGGCTGCGCGCAGGCGACCAGCGGGCGATCCTGGTTGAGGCCGGTGCTCACGAGCCAAGCCTAACGGGTGCACCTGTGATACTGATATGCACCGACGTGTATTGGCGCAACGCCTACAAGTATCAGGCGCGCGCCTATCGGCACGCCTTCTGGGATTGCGGGACCATCCTCGCCAACACACTCGCCATCACAGCGGCCCATGAGCTGCCGTCCAAAGTTGTGCTTGGCTTTGTGGATGAGGCTGTAGAGCGCTTTCTGGGTCTGGAGTCCGAGCCAGAAATAGCCCTGGCGCTGGTACCAATCGGCGCAGGAACCCCAACACCGCCAATCGGCTCCACGGAGAGCACCCCGATCGAAGCACGCCCCCAAAAGGTGTCCAGCTTCAAGACAGAATATCCCGCTATCGAGCGGATTCATTCCGCGTCTTCGCTCCAGGGCAGCGCCGCGGTCAAGGAATGGCGGGCGGTGGAGGTAACGTTGCCGCTGCCTGCCCCAACGGGGCAGCTTTTCCCGTTGCAGCACGAACCAGACGAGGCACGCTCTCAGGATCCGTTGGAGCAGGTCATCATCCGGCGCGGTTCGACGCGACGCTTCACGCCCGCGCCTCTTTCCATCCAGCAGCTCTCTATCCTGCTCGACCGTGCAACTCGGGGAGTACCGGGTGATTTCCTCAAATCCGCAGGAATCACCTTGAACCACCTGTACTTGATCGTCAACGCGGTCGAGGGCTTGCCCTCCGGGGCCTACGTCTTCCATCGCCAGCTAGATGCGCTTGAACTGCTGAAGGAAGGTGATTTTCGAGGCGAGGCCGGCTATTTGGGCTTGAGCCAGGCTTTGCCGGCGGAGGCGAGCGCCAACATCTTCTTCCTCACGGATCTGGATTCTGTCCTGCAGACCTACGGCAACCGGGGCTATCGGGCGGCACAGTTGGAGGCCAGCATTACCGCCGGACGTATGTACCTAGCCGCATACGCACAGGGCTTTGGCGCCAGCGGATTGACCTTCTACGACGATGCCACGACCGCCTTCTTTTCCCCTCACGCTCGCGGAAAGAGTATCATGTTCTTGATAGCACTCGGGAAGAAGCGGGAAGTGAGATGAGACGGTAGTCAATCAGAGTTTCAATCCCCACGAACTCAGCCTGGGCCGCAATCGCTAGTCGAGCAGGTCTTCG
>CAYGCA010000042.1:5189-5943 GCA_964348265.1 uncultured Anaerolineaceae bacterium
ACGCCGGTGGGTGAGGAGATGGTGCTGGTGCGGGTCGAAGACGAGAAGTCCGTACGAACCCCCAAAGTAGCAGTTCAGCACGATCCGGAAGCTGTTGACAGGCGTGATGTCCTGATACAAATGGCGCTCACATCCGTTGGGCAGGTGGTAGGCATTAAGGATCGCCATTCGGTTCCGCAGCGCCCGCTCGTCAGGATTGGACCAATCTCCTCCTATACCAGGCCCGTGATCCGACTGCAGGATAATGATCGGCGGTCGGTCGGAGTGGGACAGGATCGCATCAATACTCTGTTCGAGTCTCGAAGTAACGTAAATAAGCTGGTCACGATAACGCAGCCCTTTCTCCCCGCCGCGTATTGCCTGCGTCTGGGCCAGCGTGAACGGCTCCGCCTGGTAGCGATGTTCTCCGTTTGGACCAAAGAGGAATGGCCCGTGAGGCGAAATAATGTGTGCAAAGACGAACTTTGGACCTGGAATCTCAGGGATTCTCTCAAGATGGTCGAAGGCCGAGAGGATGATCTCGCGCTGGACTTTCGAAGGCTGTTCCAGCCTTTCACCAATAAAATCGCCAACCTGTGTATTGCGGAGGGCATCAAGGTCTGCGAAGATCAGGCCGGCCGAAGTGTAAATCACCAAGCCCTCGAAGGCATTAACACCCCCCCGGACTCGAAGCTGTTCCAATCTCGCCATATCGGGCACAAGGAAGTGCTCGGCGTCGTATAGCTCTGTCGCATACCAGCCAGTCGGCAAAGCC
>CAYGCA010000042.1:5953-6474 GCA_964348265.1 uncultured Anaerolineaceae bacterium
TTGATCGGCTCATAGAATACCCCGGGATACTTGCCCGGAGTCAAGTCGAGTTGCAGGTTTGTGAGGTAGTCCATATTGAGCGAAGCGGACAGCGACAGAACTGTCCAAAGGTAGTTGCTGGCGCTCTGTTCGGCCACGAAGAAGCCGCGATCCTGCAGGAACTCGACAAAGCCCGAGTTGTCATGACCGAAATGGTCATGAAGAACGTCTGCCCTCGCATAAGCGTCGACGACAATGTAGTAGATATCTGGCAGTGACTCCTGTTCAGTGATATACAGGGCACCCTTTTCTCGGCTCAGTCCGGAAGGTTCGGCGGCTACTGCAACACTTGATCGATAAAGGTGCTCTGCAATCGCGAATACCGGTGGGACCAAGGCGACGACCGCTACCAGATTCAAGAGTTGGGTAAGGCGTCGGGGGTCGCGGATTCGGGTGGAGATGACCCACATTCCGCAGGCCAGGATCGCCAGCCACAGGGGCAGCAAGAAACGGTGCCGACCAATTAGAACCCCCGCGACGGC
>CAYGCA010000042.1:6484-7104 GCA_964348265.1 uncultured Anaerolineaceae bacterium
GAGAAGAATAGTATGAACAGCAGTGAACTGAGCGCTGCCGACAAGTGCCAGTTGCCCAGCACAAACCGCAGAGTTACCAGCATCACCAATGCGGCAACCAGGATAGCGCCAAGGGATCGATAGGCATCCGCCAGCGGGATCTCATGGATGTTCTCCGCCAGGAGAGCCACAACAGGATAGAGAGCGAGGAGAAAGGGGTGAATAATCACAGCTCTCAGGGAGCGGCCGCCGCATCGGCGACCGAAGACATCCGGCAGGCCGAGCATTCTGGTCGTCTGCGTGCCCGGCTCAATGCCTAGCTTTGCGGAGGCAGTTGCAGGGGACGCTGGCCTGCAGAATTATAGTAGGTGGGGTGGCCGGGGTCAAAGGCCCTCTTCTAGTTGGCCCCGTCCGGAGCAGCTGCGAACACGGCCGGATCCGCCTGAGGATTCCTGGTCTGCAAAGAGAACCTAACCGACTCAAAGACTTTCACCGCAACTTGAAACGACAACCGCTTGGCATCCCATCCGGATCGACTTGATCAGGACCCAAATTGAATCAAGGCGAACGATTGTGTATGATGAAGGGTGGACCGAACTGCTCCGATTTCTAAGAGAGCAGTAAAGGCGGCGTAACGTGGC
>CAYGCA010000042.1:7114-15303 GCA_964348265.1 uncultured Anaerolineaceae bacterium
TCCCCGCCTTACCGCTGGACGAAATGCTCCGATTCCTGTTACCAAGGCGCATAGGAGTGCCCCTGAAGGAGCCTGACACGGAAACGTCGAGGGATTCAGGCTCGTCTTCGCCTACAATTGAGTTGCCGGCGAAGAGAGCCGAAGATGAATCGCAAGTGTTCCAAAAGCAGCAGCCGTGCTTAGAGACAGCCTTCTAGAAGGATTCGCAGTCGGAGAGCTGACCGGGCCAGACACCGTCCGTACTGCTCTGAGTGAATTTCAGGCTATTGAAAACCGCGCCCTTCGCACAGGGTTGGCCCTCCTGCCTTGGCTCACGATAGCCGTCGGTATCATTGTTCTGATCGGCGACCCGCATGGCTTCGACATCATGCTCGCCACCGGGTTAGCAGCCGCCGCTCTGGCCTTGCTTGGCTTTCAGTACCTCATGCAGCTGATCCCTCAGACCTTCCATTCGATCTGGAGCCGGCGGATCGTGGGCCTCGGATCCCCACAGGTGCCCCACGGCCCCGGGGAAACCAGGGGGCCGCAGGTCCCTGCTACCGATCCATCTGGATCGCAATCCTTGGAAATGAGGTATCTGGCGTTTATTCAGGATTTCCAGAGAGCCTTGAATCACCCAGTCGGTCAGTGGGCCATGGGCGCTTTCTTGGCAGTTTTGGGATGGGTCATCTGGTACGAGCAGTTCGGGGGTGGTCCTGCGCTGGTCCTGGAACTGTTTCTGAGACCTTCTTCACCACAGTTGCCCATCGACGCTTGGCGCTACCGCGTAGGCTTCTTTGCCGAACCCTTGCTGGGGCTGATCATCGGGCTGGTGGCTTGGCGCATGATAATCGTCGGGCTCTACATTTGGCAGTTTGGTCGCAGATTTGACCTCACCCCTCAACTCGGGCACCCAGACGGAAGCGGCGGGTTGGCGCCGCTGGGCAACCTGTGCTTGTGGAATGCGCTCATCATCACAATCCCTGCCCTTCACCTTGGAGGCTGGATTATCGCGGCACCCAGTTTCCCCCAATATGCACACTGGCCGCCTCTACTTATCAGGCTGCTGCCGGTTCCAATGGCCGGAGCCGCGATTAGCTTCTTCTTGCCTCTCTGGAGCGTGCATCGCATCATGCTCGCCAAACGAGCTGAAATTCAGCGACAGCTGGACCAACTCGGCCAGAGCATTAACCATCTTGCCCGGGAGCTCCTGGAGGGCGCTGGCCACTTGGACGAAGACGAGGGCGAGAAGAAGGCCAAGAGGTTGGAAGTCTTTCGGAGAATCTATCAGCAATACCAAAACATCCCTGTGTGGCCCATTAACGCAAGAATCTTGAGGAGGTTTATTGGCTCTCAAATTATCCCCCTTCTCGGCCTGACAGGGCTTGGCGAACCGCTAGTCGATATCCTTCGGGCCTTCATCAGCCTGCTGGCTGGGCAGTCCTCCTAGCGCAGCGATGGCTCGCATGCGGCTCACAAGAGAGGAAAAGGCCGATGCACCGATCCACGTCTCCTCGAGTGAGAAGGATATCGACTTACGACAGAGGTCGCGCCGTGAACTCCCCCCCTATCAGTGAAGTCCATGAGCAAGCGATACGGATAAGGAATTCGAACGGAGGCAGAAACGATGGCGTACAAAATCTACATGGTTGAAAATTACGTCCTGCGGTACGATCGCAAGAATGAGCGCCCGTGGATCATCTTCCACTATAAAGTGGATGGGAATTGGCGAAACGTCAATTGGTTTCCGCCAGCAGAGAACGCGGTCTATATTGCGGATATGCTGAGGAATGAGAAGCCGGTCTATTGGGTGCCGGAAGGTGGATGGCTCACTACTAGCGGTGAGGTTGTGGGTGAAGAGGAGACATAGCTGATCCTCTCCACAGCGCAGCAGACAATTGAGTAGGATCGTGGGAAGCAGGCTGCCCTAGACCACCCTCCGGGTGCGTATACCCCGGCGGGGATTATGTGCCCAGCGACAGCCCTCCCGGCGACAGGCGTGCGCGTTGTGACGCACCTAGACCCCGTCCTTTGCCAGTGCAGAAGGCTAGTAGCCATCCGGGAAACACAGGCAATCGTGAGTCGACGGCCGGGCAGATTTCGAGCGGATACACGCCAATTCGTGCCCAATCGGCACGGCGATGGGTCTAAGCCTCACAGGAGCGGTCGGCTTCCTCCAGGGCCTTATCCAGGATGGAAAGGCCCTCTTCGATCTGGTCGGCCGTAATGATCAGCGGCGGACAGCAGAAAATCCAGTCCCATTTCACGAAAGTGCTCATGCCTCCCTGGCGGAGCTTCGCGGCGACTCTCTGCATCGGCTCGCTCAGCGGTCGATTGAACCCGCTCAGGGGCTGGCGCGTTTTCCGATTCTTGACGAGTTCGATCACCTGATGAAGGCCAACGCCGCGCACTTCCCCCACGCTCTGATGCTTCTCAGACAGGTGGACCAACCCCTTCCGCAGCAACCTGCCCATTTCACGCGATTTCTCGATCAGGTTCTCGTCCTGATAGACTTCGATCGTAGCGATGCCTGCGGCCACTGAGAGGGCATGAGCACTATAGGTCAGGCCAGCCCACAAGGTGTGCTCGTCAAAGTGGCCAGCGATGTGTCTGGAAACAATCGTGGCCCCAAGCGGTGCATAGCCGCTCGTCAGGCCTTTGGCAACTGCCATGATGTCCGGCTGGATGTAGGGATAGTGGTCGATACCGAACCACTCTCCGGTTCGTCCGAAGCCACTCAAAACCTCGTCTACGATCAATAGGAGCCCGTACTTTCTGCAGAGAGCATCAATACCCTTCCAGAAAATGTCCCCTCCTTGAATGATGCCGCTCGTTCCGCTGTAGCCTTCCAACATGAGGGCTGCTATCTTGTCCGGTCCTTCATAAAGGATGGTGTCCTCAATCTGATCGACCAAGGCCTGCTCGCCTTCTTCAGTCGAGCGCCCACGGTAGAGCGGACTGCGGTAAGGGTACGGATCGTGAAAATGCACAACCCAAGGAACCCCTGGCTCGTTCGCCAGACGACGCGGATCACCTCCGGCACTCATGGCCCCGAAGGTGGCACCGTGATAAGCACGGTAGCGCGCCAGGATCTTCTCACGCCCGGTGTAGAGGCGAGCCATCTTCAGGGCGTTCTCAACTGCATCCGACCCGCCCAAGGTGAAGAAAGCCTTGGTCAGATCACCTGGTGAGACTTCTTGAAGCATCTCCCCCAAGCGGGCGCGTGGCGCGGTCGCAATGCCCGGATAGGCGTATGTCAGGCTTGCCGCTTGCTTCTGGATGGCCTCGATCACATGCGGGTGGCCATGACCGATGTTGACATTGAACAGTTGCGAAGACCAGTCGAGATAGCGCTTGCCGTCCGCATCCCAGAAGTAGACCCCTTCGCCGCTTACCATGCTTAGGGGATTCCATGCGTTCTGAGCCGTCCAACTTGCGAGCGTGTAGGCTCTGTTCCTCTTGACAACCTCTTCGTGGGCTATTTTCATGACAAATCCTCCGCTAAAGGTCTTCGGGTCTGAAGGCCCCTCCCGAAATAGGCCTGACGCTTGGGTGGACTCCTTAGGAGACAAAGGGTAATGCACCGCTCCGGGGGTGTGAAGGCCGGAACCAGCCGCCATCGCCGACTGCTTCCATCCTTTGCTGTGAGAGGTCACTCAGCCGGACACGCACATAGAGGCGCGAAATTTTGACGGGGAGAGGATGCAAAGAAAGCAGGTCGACTTCATCACGCAAGGGCTGAACAATCAAAACGCGCAGATTTGGACAGACTGTTTTGGCGATGCTAGGGATGAAGGAAATCCGATTCTTGCCGACGAATAGCTTTCCGCGCTCGGACAGCAGCCAGATCGTGAGCGCCTCCTGCGCCATGACCAGCTCTCGTTTGGCTGTTCTGTTTGAGTGAACCAAGTCAGGGACAGAAGACTCTGAGATACACAACATGTATTCCAAAGCGATTGAATCTGTCGTCCGAGTTGTGTATGATGGGATATGGAGTAGGTGAGCTCTTGTCCATCCTAACTGGATGACAGAGAACTTCCTGAGGCTGGGGGGATCCACAGCATCATCGAACCAAGAAGCCCGACTTCACGGGAGGTCGGGCTCACTTTTAACCGGGGCTGACCTTGCTCAGCTCTCCACCAGCCTCTCAGTGGATGTCGGGGAGGGGAAGATCAAGAGGATGCAAGTTGATGTTGCCCCTTTTTTCAAGCCATAGACGATTGACCGCCTCGGCCCAAGCCAACCCGTAAGGTGGTTCGTCATCGCAGCGATTAGTGAACTGCACTGCCCGAGATAGGAGGCAACGATGAAAGCCCAGGCACCTTTGAGGAATGGGCGGGAGCAGTGGCAACCGGTGATGTTGTTGCTCGTCCTGGTGGTAATGCTTGCCGGGTGCCAGCCTGATGGAGGGCCCAGCCCCGAGGAACTGGCAGAGACCATGATCGCGGAAACTGCTCAAGCCGCCTCTCCAACACTTTCTCCCACTGAGACATCGTCGCCGGCGCCAACCGAAACGCCGACCTTTACCCCGCTCCCGCCCACCGAAACGCCCACCGTGACACCGACTCCCGGCCCCATCGTCTTCTTCGATGACTTCGCAGAGGATCGCGGCAACTGGCTGGACTGCGCAAACTGTGAGTGGCAGGATGGCGCTCTGCTCATGGGACCCTACACCCCCTCCCAGGCGTTGGCGGGCGTCTACACGGTCTGCGGCCCCTGCGGCACCCTGACCTTCTTCCGCATGGCGGTGGATGCAACCTTCAGCGAAGGCCAGACAGACCGGGGGTATGGACTGGCTTTTCAAATCACCGAAGATCAGTTCCTTGACTTGGAGATCTCCCCACTCTTCTTAACCACCATCGGCTGGAAATATGATCGCCAACTCGAAGAGTGGGAGGTGAGCAATCCGAATATCGAACAGGTGTTCACCGGGCTGGTCAAGGCAGGCCGGGCCACGAACCGCTTGGAAATTGTGGTTGAGCCGATCGGTTCAGGCCGCGCAGATGTCTACTACAAGGTGAACGGCCGGAACGCTTTCGTGCTTTTCAATCGACGCGTGGAACCTGGCCAGGTGGGGCTTATTGTGGGCTGGCACTCGCTCAGCGTGGCTTTCGACAACTTCGAGATCGAGGAGATCGAACCCTGAGGCACGGAGCCCGAAGCGCTTCCTGAAGGGGCGATTCAAATCGGCCACCTATAGCACTGGGAATGCGCGTTAACCCAGGAGGTTATTATGAGAGCCCAAGCTCAAATGAGGACCAAGCAGCACTGGCATCCACTGATGGTGATAGTCGTCCTCGCCCTGATCGGCTGCACGCCGCAGCCCGTTGAGCCGACCCCTACCGACTCGCCCGTGCCCCCGCCTACGGACACGCCTGCCCCCACCGACACACCGCTGCCGTCCCCCACCCCCACCGAAACGTTCACCCCTACCCCGGATGCCGAAGCCACCGCAGCCGCAATTGCGACGGAGATGGTGGCGGCGATCGTCGAAGAGATCGATGCCGATCTGCAAGAGGTGGGGCTCTCGACAGATAGGGGAGATCTGGGATGGGTGGGAGTGATGCCAATCGTTCTCGAGGTTGATACATACGGTTCGCTCATCTACGAGCCCATCGATCCAGGCCAGGAGTATTCAGATTTCGCTCTCCGTTATGATGTCACCTGGGACTCCTCGAGCGGCCTCGCCGGCTGTGGCGCGATACTTCGCTCTGAAACGGACATAGGAAATGGTGAGCAGTACCGCTTCTACACCCTGCGGCTATCCGGCCTACCCGCCTGGGACGTCGAGCTCTGGAATTTCGATCGATTCCAGTCGAACCTGACCGGCGACATCAGGACGAGCCAGGCCATCAACCTGGAAGCCGGTAGCGTCAATAAATACCTGCTCGTCGCCGAGGGCAGCTTGCTGACGCTATACGCCAACGGAACCCGACTCGGCAGCGTGACTATCTTGGGACGGAGCAACGGTGAGATCGCATTTTTCGCCTTTCAGGAGTCGGGTGAAACGACCTGTGCGTTCGACCACGCCTGGCTTTGGACACTATCGGAATAGCCATCCACCGAGTGGTTGAATCCCGAGACTTTCCCAGACGGAGTGCCATAAGACCACCCGGTGTACCCGCAGAATTGAAGACCCGGCATAACACAGATCCCGCTGCAAATGGCGACGGGATCTGTGGTTCTTCATAATGGGCTTCCGAACCCGATCTTCTGTCCGCTGGATTCAAGACCGCAATCCACCGTGACCCAGGGCTGACATCCCATCTTTGCAGAAGGAGCGAGGCAGCGGGTAAACTGAGGTATAAAGGCGCTGAAAGCCTGAGAGACCTTTTGCGCTCAATGAGGGTCACGGAAAAGACATCCGACAGCCATGCCGACGAACCTTCCCCCTGAATACTTCAGTGCCGAAGAGCGCTTCCGAGTCAGTTTCGGAGAAGATCAAACGCCTTGAGGAACTGATCAGCACTGTCCCCAAACACAAGGGCACGGACAAATTACGGGCGGACCTACGGAGGAAGCTGTCGAAGCTCAAGTCCTCCTCTCAAGCAAGAAAAGGCGTGAGCCACCGGGTTTCCTCCTTCCAAATCGAGAGGGAGGGCATAGGACAGGTCGTGGTCCTTGGGCCAACGAATGTTGGGAAGTCCGCTCTGG
Organism: uncultured Anaerolineaceae bacterium; assembly: GCA_964348265.1. Lineage (GTDB taxonomy): Bacteria > Chloroflexota > Anaerolineae > Anaerolineales > E44-bin32 > JBFJVD01. Next base: position 13,748 of record CAYGCA010000042.1, read on the forward strand.
TCGCAGCCCTTACGAATGCTGCTCCAGAGGTGGCAGAGATTCCGTTCACCACCTGGCAGCCGACCCCCGGAATGATGCCGGTGGAGAATATCCAGGTCCAGCTGATTGATACGCCCTCGCTAGACAGAGACTACGTGGAGCCGGAGCTATTGGACCTAATCCGGCGGTCTGACATGCTCCTGCTAGTGGTGGACGTTCACGCCGATCCTGTGCAGCAGCTCGAGGACACGATCTCCTTCCTGGGGGAACACCGCATCGTCCCGCTTCATCTGAGGGATCGCAATCCCATGAAGGAGCGCCAGACCTATATCCCTGTCCTCGTTCTGGCGAATAAGAGCGATGATGAAGTCTCGGATGAGAATTTCGAGATCTTTTGCGAACTGCTGGAGACTGTATGGCCCCTGCTGCCTGTGTCTGCGGTGACCGGCCGCAACTCCGATCGTCTTGGACAGGAGATTTTCGAAAAGTTGGACGTTATCCGTATCTATTCAAAAGCCCCAGGGAAAGATCCGGATCTGCAGTCACCTTTTGTGATGGAGAAGGGGGGAACCGTCGAGGAGTTTGCCAGGAAGATCCACCAGGATTTCTATGAGAACTTGAAGTCCGCCCGCGTTTGGGGTAGCGCGGATTTCGACGGGCAGATGGTAGGCCGAGACTACGTTCTCCAGGATGGCGACGTGGTCGAGCTGCGTATCTAGACCAGCGGCCCGCCGGATCAGTCCAGCCTGGCGGCATTGGCGCAATCTGGCAGCATTCCAGAGACAGCGACGATATGGCCTGGAATGCCGCTGAAAGAAGGCTGAATGTCGCCGCTTCAGCGTCAGTGAACTGGGGGTCGAATTTGTGTCCTGAGGTATGTATGATGGAATGGGGGTACAAAGAGGCTCCTCCGGCCCAACCGGACGAGGAAATGCCTGCTGAGGCTGAGGTTCAAGCGCACGCTACCGAAGAACAACGCCCGACATCGCGAAATTCGGGACCCTATTATCCTGAGAAGCACAATTCGGCTGCAGAGGGTGTCGGATCATCCGAGTGGCCTCAGGTTGACCCAGTTGGGAAAGAGATTCCAATCCGGCACGGCGCACCAGCTGGAGACGACGAGCGGAACCCCGTTCGAATTGCCTCAGGTTGGGAAAACAAGGCGCTCCCATCTCCTCCAATCACCAAATCAAGAACAACGAAGTTCTAGAGAAGATGCGGCCTGATTTCGTCGAAAAAGCCCCTTACGCCAGCCTGCACAAGCGGGCCATTCGCCTAGAGTGGCTGACAACCTCTTGGAATGTAGTGGAGGCCGCAGTCGCGATCGGCGCGGGTGTGCTCTCAGGAAGCATAGCTCTTATCGCATTTGGCCTGGACAGCCTAATCGAAGTCCTTTCTGCCGCCGCGTTGCTCTGGAGGCTCTTGCGGGCAGGGCCCGAGGCGAGCGCCGAGGCATCCATGGAAGCCGAGAAGAAGGCGCTGTACGTCGTCGCCGCCACCTTCCACCTGCTTGGATTCTATGTCGTTGTAGACGCACTATGGGCACTCTTCTCACGCGAGGCTCCTGAGCCCTCGAC
>CAYGCA010000042.1:15313-20722 GCA_964348265.1 uncultured Anaerolineaceae bacterium
AACGGGCACGACGCTGCGGATCTGGAGCTCGACGGTCGGCTTGGCTTTATCGGTCGCTTCATTGGCTGTGATGCCAGTTCTTGCCTATGCCAAGCAGCGGACAGCGCGACAGATGCGAAGCAAAGCCCTTGAAGCGGATGCGATTGAAACTTGGGTATGCGCCTACTTATCCTTCGCCCTCCTGGCAGGCATCGGGCTGCACCATGCTTTCGGCTGGTGGTGGGCAGACCCTTTTGGTGCGCTGGCTATGGTTCCGTTTATCGGTTGGCAGGGCTGGAGGACCTTGCTAGAAGCGAGGGAGGCGAAGGGACCGGGTTCCTGACTCTTCACCGGGGCGATTGGTGGGCTTCCCAGCAACAGACCCAGAACCATGGGCGGAGTTCTGCGCCGTGCCGGGCGCGGTCCACTCGAGAATGAGTAAGCGCCGATAGTGCGGTGGACGAAACCTGACAATCCCCATACTCGTCGCAAGGGTCTCGGCGCTTGTCGGCTTCATTGTCCGGACAGCTCAAAAGTCGTTGAACGCCGGGCTGACGGGCGACTTCGAAACGAGCAGCTATACGCCACACTTCTGGCAGCGACCGTGGAGCTTATCTCCCACTGCAATGGCGCTCCATTCGTAATCGAGTCTCAACGAGTCTAGCTGTACCCGTACGCTTCCGACGAGTATCTGAGGGCCCTGAACGCCTATCTGCGTTCCTGACGGTCCGTCCGCGCCAGGATCCATTTGGTCAGCTCATGAACGACGGCCGGCAAGCTCAGCAGTGGCAGGATGATGGCCCACTGCTGTAGGTTGAGCGGGACGGTGTCGAAGAACGGCCGCAGGAAGGGGATGTAGATCACCACCAGTGAAAGGATCAAGGAGGAAGCCACCGCCAGGAACATGTACTTGTTGGTAAACACTCCGACCTTGAAGAGCAAATAGCGTTCCGAGCGAGAAGTGAAGGCCCGTAGCAATTCGGAAAAGGTCAGCGTGGCGAAGGCCATTGTCTTTGCCGCTTCAATATTCTCCGGGTACAGATTCAGACCTATGATGTAAGCCGCCAACGTCGCCCCGGCCTTAGCCGCTGTCTGTACGCCAATGTGAATCCGCATCAGGCGGTTGATGACCGGCTCCTGCGGCGGACGCGGCGGCTGGTCCATCGTATCTGGATCGCCCTTTTCGAGGCCCAGGGCGAGGGCTGGGGCGCCATCGGTGGCCAGATTGAGCCAGAGGAGCTGGATCGGCGTAAGCGGGGAAGGCAAGCCAGCCAGGATGGCCAGGAAGATAACTGCGATCTCGGCCACGTTGGACGAAAGCAGGTAGAAGACGAACTTACGGATGTTGGCGTAGATCACCCGACCCTGCTCCACCGCGCGCACGATGCTGACGTAGTTGTCGTCAGTGAGCACCATGTCCGCCGTCTCTTTGGCGACGTCGGTGCCAGTGATGCCCATGGCAATACCGATATCGGCCCTCTTCAGCGCAGGCGCATCGTTGACGCCGTCGCCTGTCATGGCGACCACATGCCGATGGTGCTTGAGGGCATCGACGATGCGCATCTTATGCTCAGGCGAGACCCGGGCGAAGACGTCCGTTGTCAAGACCTTCTCCCGTAGGGTTTCGTCGTCAATGCGATCCATCTCACGGCCAGTCACTACCGCGTGGCCGGTCTCCAGGAGACCAATCTGCTCTGCGATGGCCCGAGCCGTGTCGGGATAGTCGCCGGTGATCATCACCGTTCGGATGCCAGCTCGGCGGGCGACCTCGATGGCGGAAGGCACCTCTCGACGGGGTGGGTCAATCATCCCGATAAGGCCGACGAAAATCAGGTCGCACTCAACTTCCTCAGGCACGGCTTGATCCGGTACGCTGCGTTCGACACGGTAGGCAACGGCCAGCACGCGCAAGGCCTGCTTGGCGAGCGCCTCGTTGGCCGCCAGAATCTGCTGGCGCATAGCATCCGGGAGCGGCAACACCTCATCTTTGATCGTCTGGTAGTGAGTGCATCGTTCCAAGATTACATCCGGGGCGCCTTTGCTGGCAGCCACCTCCCACTCCCGCAGGCTGCTATCGTAGAAGGGGCTGACGTCTTCGGGCCTGGGTTCCAGGATCTTGTGGACCGTTGTCATGAGCTTGCGCCCGGAATCGAACGGAATCTCGTTGATGCGCGGGTAGGCTCTCTCAAGCGGATCGCGCCAAGCGCCGGCCTTGGCGGCTGCGATAATCAGCGCCACCTCGGTCGGATCGCCCACCAAGCGGTAGCCCCGACCGTGGCCAGGATCCCCGGGTTCGGCATACTCCAGCAGGGCGTCATTATCGAGCGCCGCGACCCACAGAGCGGTGGTGACCGCTGGGAATTCCTTGAGATCGACTGGAGCACCGTTACTCATGAACTGTCCCGTGGGTGTGTAACCCGGTCCGGTCACCTCAAGCGTGACCCCATCGACCCAGATCTGCCGGACCGTCATCTGATTCTCCGTCAGCGTACCTGTTTTGTCGGAGCAAATGATGGTCGTCGAGCCCAAGGTCTCCACCGAGGAGAGCTTACGAATCAGCGCGTTGCGCCGGATCATGTCACGCATGCCGAGGGCCAGCGTGATCGTGACCACCGCCGGCAGCCCCTCCGGCACGGCCGCCACCGCCAGGCTGACGGCCACCAGGAACATGTCCAACGGTTCAAAGCCGCGCAACCAGCCCAAGCCAAACACGAACGCGCACAGGCTGATCGCTGCCCATCCAAGCATTCTGCCGAGTTGGTCGAGACGGCGCTGGAGCGGGGTCGCCTCCTGCTGAACCGACTGAAGCATGGTGGCGATCATGCCGATCTGCGTGGTCATCCCTGTACTAACGACCACGCCCTTGCCGCGCCCATAGGAGACCAAGGTGCCCATGAAGGCGGCGTTTCGGCGATCTCCGAGAGGTACATCCCGGCCCTCGATAGTCCTGCTTTCCTTTGGCACGGGCGCGGACTCGCCGGTGAGCGCGGCCTCCTCAATACGCAGGTTAACGGCTTCGAGTAGACGAAGGTCAGCGGGCACGTAATTGCCGGCTTCCAGCAGGGCGATATCACCGGGCACGAGCTGCCCGGCGGAGACAGTCTGCCGGTGGCCATCGCGAATCACCTGCGCCTCCGGCGCCGCCAATTTGCGCAGGGCTGCCAGCGCCTCTTCGGCGCGGCGCTCCTGAATCACGCCGAGTACGGCATTGAGGACCACAATCGCAGCAATCGCGATCGCCTCGATATAATCCCCCAAGAACGCCGAAAGGCTGGCAGCGACGACAAGAATAATGACAATGAAGTTGTTGAACTGATCCAGCGCCATCCGCCAGAAGCTGGGCCTGGGCGCTTCGGCCAGCTCATTGGGACCGCAGTGCTCCAGCCGCCGGGAGGCCTCAGCCGAAGTCAGGCCGGCAACGGGCGATGTATCTAGTTCCTGATAGATATCTGAAAGCTCTTGGGCGTGCCAGATTACGCTACGAGGTTCCTCGGGTTCACACTCGATTGCCGAGGGTTGTACCTTACGATCCCAAACTGTCAACTCTGATCACTCCACCTGAGACACAATATGTGCCCACACCTCCCGAGGCGGATTCTATCATAGGGGCCTGCATTGGCAGCCTGACGGTAGGGTGACAGATAGCGAACAGGATTTACCCCGGAGGGTTGAAGGTCCCACGCCGCTCGCCGAGTGTCGCAGCGCCAAGAAGACAGGTCTCAAGAGCAAGCGTCCAGCCCTGAGCGGAGCTGGGCCTGCCCACTGTGTGCCCGGAGCGTGGAAAGGCGTGCTTCGGAGCTCCGCCTGATGCCATCTCCTTGCGTAAGCATCCCCCAAAAACTGGCCCAAATGAAAGTGGAAAACTCTGGCAAAATTACTGCAGGAGTTTTCGATGAAACGATCCCGATTTACCGAAACCCAGATTGTCAAGATCCTCAAAGAAGCCGAGGCCGGCGTGGCGGTGGACGAGTTGAGCCGTAAACATGGGTTCAGCAAGAGCACCTTCTACAAGTGGAAAGCCAAGTACGGTGGTCTGGATGTCAACCAGCTCAAGCGGCTGAAAGAGTTGGAAGCAGAAAACCGGAAGCTGAAAGAGATGTATGCCGATCTCAGTCTGGAGCACAAATTTCTCAAGGACGTGGTGGAAAAGAAGCTCTGACGCCCGGGGAGCTGCGGCGGTGGGTGGAGCACGGGCTGAAGAAGTATCAGCTGAGTGTCCGCCAAGCCTGCCGGGCATTGGGACTGCAACGTTCGGTATATCGCTATCGGGCGAAGCCCAGAGATGACGAGCCGGTTCGAGCCGCCCTGCGGCAAATTGCCTGCCGGAAGCCGCGCTGGGGGTTCAAAAAGATGTATCAGTATCTGAGAAACCAGGGAAAGCCCTGGAACCACAAGAAAGTACATCGGATTTACTGTGAAATGGGCCTGAATCTGCGGGTCAAACCCAAGAAACGGCTGCCGGCCCGTAACCCGCAGCCCTTGGAAACGCCAGAGACTACCAACCTCTCCTGGTCTTTGGACTTCATGCATGATAGCCTGGCCAACGGTCGGCCGATCCGCACCCTGAACATTCTCGATGAGTTCAATCGCGAAGCCTTATGGATCGAAGTCGATACGTCCATCCCATCGGCACGGGTCATCCGGGTGCTGGATATGCTGGCCCTGTGGCGGGGCTATCCCAAACAACTGCGCAGCGACAATGGGCCCGAATTCATCTCACGAAAAATGGCGGAGTGGGCCGACGAGCATCAAGTCCAGTTAGCCTTCATCCAGCCCGGAAAGCCGACCCAAAATGCCTACATGGAGCGGTTCAACCGCACGTATCGTGAAGAAGTTCTGGACGCCTATCTCTTTCACTCGGTCGAGGAGGTGCAGGCGCTCACCCAGGAGTGGCTGGAAGAGTACAACGCCATTCGCCCTCATGAAGCCCTGGGTGGATTGCCGCCGTATCAATTTGCCCTCAAAGAGCCTTAGATTTTCTACTTTTGGATGGGCCTAAACAGGGGACCCCTACACTTGGACCACGCCGGGATTGTGCTTGATGCTTCGCAAAGGAAGTTATGAGGAGGTTAGGTCCTTCCGAGTAGCGACGAGGGAAACGAGATGGACGGAGCGTGCATGCCGAAGGGATCATCCATTCCCAGCCGGAGGGCTAAGCTCGAAGCCCGTCCGGGGGAGTCCCCTGAGGTCAGTAGACCAGGACCCAGACGCAAGGCTAGAAATCGAGAAACAAGTTCAGATAATCCAGCAGGTGGCGGGTAATCAAAAAGTGCTGCCGCACATGCTCCTGAGCCTGGCGACCGATCTCCTCCGCAAGCTGCGGGTTCTCCAGCAATGCCACTACCCGCTCCGCGCAGGCGTCGAAGTCCTGAGGCTCCACCAGGAAGCCGCTGACTCCGTCTTGGATTTGGGTGGGGATACCGCCGACGT
>CAYGCA010000042.1:20732-22775 GCA_964348265.1 uncultured Anaerolineaceae bacterium
CATGGCTTCCGTAACTGTGAGCCCGAAGCCCTCCCGAGTTGATTTTTGCAGAATGACGGTGGAGGCGCGCTGGAGGGCATTCACAAGAATCGGGTCGTCGCCACGCACGAAAAGGACCTCGCCTCGCTCAAGGTAGGGCTTAGCCACCTCAGCCATCCGCTGGTAGATTCTCGCACCCTCGGGGTCGTCACTCGCCAGGTTGTAAACGTAGACCAGGCGGCAGTCCACCTGTTGTTTGACCCGTTCATAGACCTTTAGCACACCCTCAGGGTCCTTCCAGGGGTCGAAGCGGGAAACCTGCGTAATCAGAGGCTTGTCCATTGGAACCCGATACTCATCCAGGTATTCAAAGATCGTGCTCTCAGACAACTCCATGTTCTTGGAGGAGAGTGGATCGATTGATGGTGAAACAATCCTCTGCGAGAGCGGCAGACCGGGCTGCTTGTAGATTTCGGCGGACACGATCATGCAGTCATATTCCAGGATGAAGGGCTCAAGGAAGCGCCAGGCGGCTTCATTGGGATGGGTGATGTCGATATGCAGCCGGAAAGTCCACGGGGAAGTGTGGGGAACGTAGTGAACCAATGCGCAAGGCTGGGGATCATGAATGACCACGAAATCGTGATCGAGAAAGGCCATTTGGGCGAACTTCTGATTAATGAAAAGGTACAGATCCAATTCTTCATCGTTGAAGGTGACATCACTCCCTTGCAACGCGTTATGGAACTTCTTGGTGACCTCAAAGAAATCGGGGGTGCCGTATAGCACCCGCCAATCGGTCCTCACGCCTAAATCGTTCATTAGCAGAACGAGGTTGTCCAGTATCTCCGCCACTCCACCGCCAAAGTTGGTGGCATTGACATGAACTGCAGTGGCTTGCGCCAGCAACCGTGACTTTTCAGCAATCTCTTCCAAGACCTGGTCGCTGGCGATGCCTCGGTAGTCGGCCACCTTTTTCATGCGTGTGCGCCGGACCGGCTCCCTCATTGCCTCTGCCGTCATTCCCTTACCTCCACCTTTCTTGGGCCACGCCGGTGCTGAGGGCGATTTCTACCCTGTTCCTCTGACCATGGCCCACTGCTCGGATCCTCTGGAGACCTGTCAAATGACAGCCTCTGTACCCTTGCCGTAGCTTCGGCTCTACAGGCAACCAACAGCTGACGAGCGCCAACCGTCACGGCCTGACCTATCCGGATGAACTCGACCCAAAAGGATCAAATCACATCGATGGACCGGTCCCACTTTCTAGAAATGTAAGGGCAAACTGTGGCGGAAAACCCTACAGGAAGCCTCCAAAGGGTAGGATTCGCCGAAGTTGCAGGTGGTGGGATTATCTCACACAAATCGGCAGATTGAGTCACGAATTGTCAGGGTTTTCATGAGGTCACGTGGCTCGCTTCCAAGACGAGTCCCCTTGCTCGATCAGTGGGAGGCAGAGTTCGGGGGAGTCTCAAGGCGGACAGGGAGGCGAGAGGACATCCAAGAAAACTGTTCGCAGCGGATCACCCACTGCAGTGTGGCCTGCCCGCTCCCAACTCGGATGTGTGTTGCGTAGGGCAGGTTCTGGAACCCGCCCTACGCGATTGGGCTGCGTAAGCTGTTCTGCAACCGGCTATTTCTTAGCTTTCAGGGTTATGGTCTTCGGCATAGCTTCCACAACCATGGGAAACGTCAGCGTCAGCACGCCGTGCTCAAAATCGCCCCGCCCCTTGCCTGCCTCGATGTTGGCAGGCAACCTTATGGAGCGGGAGATGCGGCCGTAGCGACGCTCACGGATATGGTACCGAAGATCCTCCCCGGACTCTCGCTCCTCACTGACCTCCCCTTTAATGGTCAGGAGATCGCCGGTGATCGAAATGTGGATCTCTTCTGGCTCAAAACCAGGCAAAGGAGCCTTCAGGACGATCTCATCTTCTGTTCCATAGAGATCGATTGGGAACCTGGTAGACTGTCCAACCTAAAACATAAACATGGCACGCCTCTTGCTCCCTAGTGCAGGTTCGGCTCAGATAGTTTGAGATTGCCAAAATGGCTCTGTATCAA
>CAYGCA010000043.1:0-3869 GCA_964348265.1 uncultured Anaerolineaceae bacterium
GGTCGGGATCGATGGCTCGGTACATCAGCTTGCAAGCTGGAATGCAGGAGAAAACCGCCTGATTCGAGACTCTCAGTCCTAGGAGTTGCTCATGTCTTCGGAGGACAAGAACTGGACGATCGGGATTCGCTTCGGAAAGTGCCCTGATGATATCGCAGAGGTTATCTACGATATTCTCGTGGAGGACCTCGCTGCACGGGGATTGGACTACGAGCCGTGCATACCGGAAGGTGCTGGTCTGCAAATCTCGGAAGACGAGATCAAGGGACAGGAGACAGCAGGGCCTCGACCCTGAACACGCATCGGCAGCCTCTGCTCGGCCGTTGTCAAGTCGGCTTGATGATCAGGGGCGCAAGATTGTAGCCGGTGGGCCTTCTTAGGGTCCGAGGAAGCACTTTCTCGAGGGCGGTAGATAAGTTTCGAAAGCCGGCGACAGGCTAGACAGGCAGAGGAAGTGAAGCGCCCGTCCCCCTCATCTTGGCGAATTGATATAGGGATCGCTGAATAGTGATGTGTGCGATGTGCTTGAGAGGCGATTCCGGAGAGCCTCAGCGATCGGCCAAGCTTGCCGGCTCCTCCCACGTCTGACTCAAGGTGATGGTAGAAGCAGAGAACTCTGCTTCTTGAGCATCCCCCAAGCTAGCGGCCCCTATCGGATAGTCCGCTTGATCGTCAAGGGCGTGACTCATGCGCGAGGAGGCCATACAGGCAAAAACGAGTATCGCCGCAGAACCAAGGATCCAGATCGAAGCTATAACAAGTATGGTGAGTGTCATGATCACTCCTCTCCTGAGTCCATAGTTGCCTGAATCGTCTGGATTGCTCTGAGCTCATCTCCCATTGTATTTTGTTTCAGCCCGAGGAGGCCTTACAGACGCCTTACAAGCCTGGGGGGTCCCGCCGCCACCTTACTCTTATGTCTACTCCGGGTTGAAGCAAGCACGCCCTCGGCGGACTTCGCATAGCCAGAAACGTTCTCGACCTTTGCACTGAGGTGGGGACGGGAGCGTTGAGCCGATTCCCGGGCCCTGGTTGAGGACAACGGAGAGACAGGAAGACGTTCCAGGTGGGACTCAACCGACGGATCTGGTAGCCAGAGGCATCCCAGCTGCCCGGCGCGCAAGAAGGCGCTCCTTCGCTGAGGTCCGAATCGAGCGGGAGGATCCTGTGGGGGCCTTCAGCCCAGAACGAGATCTGCGCTGGGGAAGCTCAGGTGTCAAACCGGGATCTAGCCCTTAGTCGCAGGACAACGATTTCCTTGCGTGATCCCTCAGGGCGGATCCGGCTGCTCAAGAGCAGATTCGGAAAAGCCCTATCCCATTCTGGCGTCCTGAGCTTTCGACGCAACCGAGCGATCGTTGCTCGCACTACCGGCACATCCAAGCCCGCCGATTCGTGCAGGATGTCCTTGACCATCTGGGACTTCGCGATCTGCTCGTAGGATATATAGCCTCCCTTGCGGGCATACAGGGAGGGCTCGCTCTGCGTTCGTTCGGCGATGGCTGCCAATACGGCGAATTCGACTTGACTGCGGCTGAGCATCTTTCCCTCATGGCTGGTCGGATCGATGACCCGGACTTCGAACTGCTCATGCCCTTCAGCCCGGTCGTGGTGGAAGACAACCTGAGGCCAGTTCAGCTCGGCTGTACCTTGAAAGTGCTTTTCGACGCGGACATCGACCTCCGAGGGGCTCACGACAATCGGATCGCCTTTTGGCTCTCTCTCAGCCTTGACGAGCATCTCCACAAAGCCGAAGCTCCTCTTCCCTATTGAGGGAAGCCTGGCTTCAACCTCCTTCATTGCCGACTTGCTCAGATCGGTCAGGGCCATGGTCGTACCCAGCGTGCCGATCGGCCCCAGGCCGCTGAAATTAATGATCGTGCGCCTGTTCTCAGACTGCTGCCAAAGCCTTAGGACCCCAAAGTCGCGGATCCACCTTTGTTGTTCAACCCTAATCCACATCTCTCCGGTGTCGACTTGGAGCAGACGCTCACTGTCAACCGCCCGAAGATGACCATAATCGTGGATTATCTTTCCAGCTATTTCTTGCAGCAGTCTCTCACTCCCGAAGGCTCGCAGTCTGCCAAAGATAATCAGGTTCTTGTCGGAAACATCTTGAATGTCATCGTAGACCGGAACCAGATCGACGTTGTCGGCTGTGGCTGGCAGGTAGCGGCTGAGCATATGAAGGGCATAGCCGTCCAGAGGGCGATGACCCTCTTCTGATCGCAGGTAGATCGTGCAGCCTTCCTCCAACATTGCACGCCACACACCTGCGATTCTGAGAAATCCCCTCTTCTCCAGTTCCACCACCAGGGTGCTCGCAGCCGCTATGGCATTCTTGGGCTAATCTGCTTCGGAATTCATTATGGACTACGTTAGATTATAAATCGTCTTAACGGAGTATATTCTAGATACAGCTTAGAGGTCCATAACAACATGGACCTATCCCGTGTTCTGAGCCACTATGGAGGCACTGATGTTGGGCTGGATGGCAGACAGGCAATCCTGTCCGGATTGCGGCGGGCTGGGGTTATGCCTGAGCTACAGGTGTTTTGAGTCATCGCCTCTGAGGCGTGCCTCATGTCCAGGCTGCCGGTCTCTCGCTTACGGCCGCGGCCGGACTGCCCGAGTATCTCTAAGTGGGGTTCGCACAACCAGAAGCTCACTCCTTGGGTTCGCAACAGCTTATCAGACTGAATCCTAGGCGAAGGTTCAGCCGGATAGCGAGCCCCAGAATTCAGTCGGCACCTTTGTGAATCAGATTCGAAGGTCGAGCCAAGACGCTCGGCGGTGTTTCATTTCCGTGAGGTCTCGCCTCTCGAGCCATATGGACGAGCTCAAGAATTAGGAGGTTCTTCCTCTGATCGGCCGATGCGCCAGATCCCCGCCAGCTTTGACACATGATGCTGGCACTCAATCCCCCTCAGCTAGGCGAGCGCTGGCGTCCTGCGCCAATCTGAGCTAATCTCCTGGCTGAAGAACGAATCATAAGGAGGCAAAAAGCATGCTAACCCTCAGTGCGATCAAAGCCGATGTAGGCAGCGTAGGGGGCCATACCCGGCCCTCCCAAAGTATGCTCGAGGGGACCCGGGACCATCTCAAGCGGGCTCACGAGCAAGGCCTCATCACTGATTTCGATGTCACACACACTGGTGATGATTTGTGTCTGTTGATGGTCCACCGCAACGGGACTGGTGAACCGAAGATCCACGACCTGGCATGGCGAGTTTTCGAGGCCGCTGCCTCAGTGGCCAGGGAAGAGGGACTCTACGGTGCCGGCCAGGATCTACTCAAAGATGCCCCCTCGGGTAACGTCCGGGGAGCTGGGCCTGGAGCAGCCGAGATCAGTTTTGACCCGACCGCACAGGAACGGCCGGCTGAACCGTTTCTAGTCTTCACAGCTGACAAATGCGGACCTGGGGCGTTCAACTTCCCGCTCTGGGCCGTTTTCACCAGCCCAATGTACTGTGCCGGCCTGATGCTGCCGAAGATGAAAGTGGGTTTTCGCTTCACCGTCATAGATATGGAACATGCCGGTGGAGACAGGGTCATTGAGCTCGATGCCCCTGAGCGACACCTGGACCTCGCAGTCCTGGTGCGAGATGAGAATCGCTTCGGCATTCAATCTATATCCTCACGCCTCTACTCCCATCAGCAGGTAGTATCCGTCTCCACCGATCGACTGCACACCATTGCAGGCGAGTACAAAGGCAAGGACGACCCGGTGGCCATCGTGCGCACCCAGGGGATCTTCCCGGCTCCAGAGGAGGTGGTGAGCCCCTACCTTGTAGCCCATTTTGTTGCCGGGGACGCCCGAGGCAGCCACCATATGCCCCTGATGCCAGTGACCATCAACACGACGGTTG
>CAYGCA010000043.1:3879-8973 GCA_964348265.1 uncultured Anaerolineaceae bacterium
GCTTACGCGGTGCCTCCGGAAGGCAGGTTATCCGAAGGGGTGGACGTTTTTGGCAATGTGGTCTGGGAGGCGACCCGTCTCAAGGCCCAGCAAAAGGCTGCCGATCTGCGGCAGCAGGGGTTCGTTGGACCGGCTATGTTGCCTATTCAGGAACTGGAATACAGCGCGTTTCGCAACTCACTTGCTGAGCTGGAGGCCGAATTCTGGATGCGCAAACCTTCCCCCACGACGGACGGCCGGCCTAAAGAGGAGGTCGGCTAACTCTTCCCTCTCTGCCTCGTCTGGCCTCTCGATCATTTGTGATCTCTTTGGGGCGGGTACCGTGCGCTCGGAAGGCGGGCGGGAACCCGCCCTGACCTTTCAGGCTCCGTCTCGGGCCCCCTGACAGCTGGGAGTCCAGGCAGGTTCTCTAGAGAATGTCGCGGAGCGATCCATTGTGATTCTGTGCGTTCCCATTTCCGAGATTCAATCGGTTTTGGAAGACGCTCGCTGTAACGGATACCCTGCGGGCCCCCTGACAGCTGGGGGTCCAGGAAGGCTGACCTTCGCCACTTGCAGTGCACGCGGGGAACCGAATTCAGAGCCTGCATGCGTCTCGTGCCCTATGGAATCAGTCTGATGATCTCGGTCGCTCCGAGAAGGTGGGCGGCAGAGATGGCGACAATGGCGATGAGCAGTCTCCTTACCCAGAGAGCGCCTCGATCCACCGCAAAACGGGCCGCCACCCAGGCCCCCAGCATGTTGCCGAAGGCAAGGACGAGGCCCTTCGTCCAATCGACTTGCCCATTCAGCACGAAGACGGTCAGCGCGGTGACCGTGAAGAGCAGAACTACTACAACCTTGACCGCGTTGGCGCGCACCAGATCGTAGCCGGCCGAGAGCACAAGTGCGGTCAGAAGCAGAAGCCCGACGCCTGCCTGGATGAATCCCCCGTAAACCCCGATCCCAAAGAACGTCACAAGTTGGGCCAATGTCGGCCTGGCTTCCATCCACTCCCTTGACCCGTGAAGCCAGCGGTTGGGACGGATCAGAAGGACGAAAAGCATCACTATCAACAGAGCGCCGATGACCCTGCGCATCAGTTCCTCATCCAGACCCACGGCAATCTGAGCGCCCAGGACCGATCCGAGCATGGCCGGTAGACCAAGCATCAGCGCGGCTCGCAGATCCAGGACTCCGCTGCGCCGGAAGCTGGAGCCGCCGACAACATTCTGCAGGAGGATCGCTACCCGGTTGGTGCCGTTAGCAACATTCGCCGGCAACCCTATGAAGATCAACAACGGCAATGTCACCAGAGAACCGCTGCCAGCGAGCGTATTGACCACCCCAGCGATAAAGCCCGCTCCGACCACTATCGGGTAGAGGTACCAGATCAAGAAGAGGCCTCCTTTTGGACGCGGAGTCAGACTGGAGCTCCCGCCACGTTGCTACAAGGACCCCACTGTTATACCCTAAGAGATATACTTCTCAGTAAGATCGGCCAGTGTGGGAGGAGATCATGGGTAGTTCCCTTAGGCTATTCACCATCCGCGGCATTGAGGTGAGGATGCATGCCACCTTTCCGCTTATTCTTGTCTGGGCGGCGCTTCAGTTCGGCTACTTTCAAAGGGGTGGACTCGCGGGGGCAATCTCCGGGGTTGTGGTAACCTTGCTGATCTTTGGGATCGTGGTCCTGCATGAATTGGGACACAGCTTCGTCGCCTTGAATTATGGGATTCCGATCAGGCAGATTCTGCTCCTGCCCATCGGCGGGGTTGCGCAGCTGACCCGTATGCCTGACAAGCCTGTTCAAGAATTCCTCGTCGCCATTGCCGGACCACTCGTGAACGTTGGGCTGGCGGCCGTCATGGTCGTTCCAGCGCTCCTCTTGGGCTTGAGGCTCGACTCCGAGCAGTTGTTCGGCATTCTCGGGATGTTGGAACTAAATGCTGGAAGTGTTTTTGTCTTCCTCATCGGCACGAATCTGATTCTCGGGTTGTTCAACCTGCTGCCAGCCTTCCCGATGGATGGAGGCCGGGTTCTGCGTTCCTTACTGGCCTTGAGAATGAGTTATTCTCGGGCAACTTCGATCGCGGTCAGCATTGGACAGTTTCTCGCATTCCTGCTCGGCCTCTGGGGATTCTACTCCGGCAATTTCTTCTTTGTGCTCATCGCCTTCTTCATCTACGTCGGTGCTGGGCAGGAAGGCCAGATGGTCCGGCTGCGAAGCGTGCTGGCGGGCCTTACGGTCAATCAGGCATACTCCCGTCGGCCTGAAAGCCTAGCCCCCAACTCCTCCCTGCGGGATGCAGTTCAACTGACCCTTCGATCTTTCCAGGCGAACTTTCCTGTCTGTGAAGGCGACAGGCTGGTTGGACTCTTGACTCAGAAGAAGCTCATTGAGGCGCTCAACAACGTGGGTCCTGAGACCCCGGTGTGGAATGTCATGGAGACCGATTTCAGGCCAGTAAACCCCAGAGATGGCTTGTTTCAAACCCAGCAGCTTCTGGCAGAGAGTCAGTCGGAGGCCTTGCCGGTGATTGACGAGGGTCGTTTCCTGGGCCTGATCACCCCACAAGATGTTAGCGAGATCTACCGCTTGGCTTCGAGTAATCCTGGGATCTTCTTCACCAGAGCCGAGAGTTCTGCGGACTTGCGCTGAAATCAATCACGTGCCATCATGGGGCTGTTCGAGCAGGTCCTTTGGGTCCGAAGGGTACAATCTTTGCTGAAGATAGAGGCAGATGGCGGACGAGATAGGGACTCTTGGGCAGGGGAGAGCTTTTCATGATGATGGCGGCTGAACCGAAGCGCGTCGTCTGCGTCGAAGATGAACCTGAGATGATTGACCTTGTTCGGTTGATCCTAGGCCGAAAGGGTTTCGAGGTCATCACCCATAATCTTGATTCCGACCGGTGTCTGGATACCGTTCGGAATGAAAAGCCTGATCTGGTCCTCCTTGACTTGATGATGCCTGATATGGATGGCTGGGAAGTCTATCAGCAGATGAAGGCCGACCCGGAACTGAGGGAAATCCCGGTGGTTGTCGTCACTGCCAAGGCCCAATCCATCGACAAGGTCCTTGGTTTGCACATAGCCAAAGTCGACGACTACATAACGAAGCCTTTCGGCCCGCAGGAGCTGCTTGAGAGCGTCGAGAAGATCTTGTCTGCGGAGGAATGACGGTCTGCTTCAAAGTATCTGACCCTGGGGCGGCTTCTGTCGCCCCGTTTTTTGTGCCCTGATCGATGAAAGACATCGTGGAGGTCCGCAACCGATCGCGACAGGGTGAGATCCTCCTGACCGCGCGTTGGTGTCGTTCTGTTCAATGCCGACTGCGTGGACTGACTTTTCGACGCCAGCTTCCCAACGGCCTTGGTCTTCTGCTGGTGAAGGCCAGGGAGAACCGCATCGAAAGCGCAATTCATATGTGGGCGGTTTTCTTTCCTCTCGGGGTTGTCTGGATGGATACTCTCGGTAGGGTGGTTGACCTGAGGCTGGCCTTGCCCTGGCGAGTTTATCTTCCAAGAGCGCCCGCTCGCTATGTCCTGGAAGGCCCGGCTGCAATGCTGGGATCCCTTGCACTGGGAGACGTATTAGAATTCGAGGATGAAGGCCTCTAGTAAGCTCCTTCTGGCGCTCTCTCTCACCATGGCGCTCATGCTAGCCGACGAGGGTAGCGCACAGACATCTGGTCCCATCTACATCGTTGAGTCGGGCGATACACTCTCCGCAATCGCGCTCAAGTTTGGTACTACGGTCGACGCGCTGGCGGCCACGAATAACCTGAACGATATCTCAACGCTCTTTCCGGGGCAGGAGCTGATCATCCCTGGCTTCGAAGGGATCCAGGGCGTGCTCATCACCCGAGAAGTGGGGTTCGGAGATACCCTCCACAGCCTTAGCCTGCGATACGGGGTAGAACCCGAGGATCTTAGCTTGCTCAACAGAATGATCCATCCCGGTCGACTGTATGTTGGTCAGGCGATGATACTTGTGAACTCGCCGCCCTCCGGGAAGATGCTTTCCGAAGCCAGGACAATCCTGATATCACCTGGCCAAAGCCTGTTAGAGTTCGCTGCCAGGTATGGCAGGAACCCCTGGACTCTGGCGCTTAGCAATCAGAAGGTCGGGCGAACATGGCTCGTGCCAGGCGAGACGATCTTCATTGGCGCTGACGGCATTCCGACTTCTGCGCTGCCTGACCCGATGGTAGGGGTACTTGCCGAGCCTCTTCCTCTCACCCAGGGCCGGACGGCGATCATAAGGGTAGGTCTTTCCTCGCCGGCCTGGGCTGAGGGACGAATTGGGGAGTGGGACCTCCACTTCCATCAGGAGGATTCGCTCGAACTTGTCGCCCTGCAAGGCATCAATGCGCTTATCGAGCCCGGTTTATACGATCTTCAAATAGACCTCTATGCTTCGGAAGGAGGAGCTCTGACGTACAGCCACACGCAGCCTGTGCGGCTTCGTTCGGGCGACTATGGCTTCGACCCTGTTCTGACCGTACCAGAGGATACGCTTGATCCTGAGAACGTTGAACCTGAAGAGACCTTCTTCGCCTCGATCGTTGGCGCTGACACGCCCGACAGGCTGTGGGAGGACAGCTTTAGTTTTCCCACCACCTACTACACTGATAGTTTCCCTTCGGTCTTCGGGACTCGTCGAAACTACAATAATCTAGGCTACAGGTTCTATCATACTGGCTTGGATTTCTATGGTGGAACGGGGGTGGCAATCCTTGCGCCCGCACGCGGCCGGGTCGCATTTGCCGGTCCCCTGAAAGTCAGGGGAAACACCACGATTCTCGACCATGGCTGGGGCGTGTTCACAGTCTATATGCATCAATCTGAGATATTCGTGGAGGAGGGTGATCTGGTCCGGGTAGGTGAGACGATTGGCTCTGTTGGTGCGACGGGCCGGGTTACAGGCCCCCATCTGCATTGGGAGGTGAGGGTAGGAGGCATACCGGTGAATCCGATTGAGTGGGTGGAAGGGACCTTCCCATAAATCCCGCTGACGGAAGTGGAGACGCGTCGTCCCCGGGCGGAATCAAACATCGGCCTCCGGGTGGGCGTCGCCCGGCGCACGGTTTTCCAGCTCGCCGCTATGATA
>CAYGCA010000043.1:8983-11046 GCA_964348265.1 uncultured Anaerolineaceae bacterium
TCTAGGAGTCCGCGGGCGGACTCCAGTTGCTCTGACCGGACCATCAAATGCACGTGGGCCAAGGGACCGACCCCGAGGCCATACGCAGTGGCTGCCGATTCGCCTGAGATCCACACCTGGATTCCATTGGCTTCCAGGAGCCCGCGGAGGATCTCGGCCTCCAGCATCCCGCTTACAGTTTCCGCAATGACAAGATCGTCTGACATTCTGGTCCTAGACTAAGTTTTCGGGGGCGCGTGTAGTATAATTGCTTCACGATCCCCCCGGGAAGACTCAGCTGCTATCAATGGGGTTTGCGAAGCCAAGCCATCTCGATACGTATTGGTCTGAATTTCAGGTCGGTGAATCCGACCTTGAAGTCATTTATAACCTTCTTCTCGAGAGGGAGGCTCCCCTAACATCGGCAGAGATGGCGATCTCACTGGTCGAGCATCGCCTCGAGGATCTCAAGCAGAAAGCCGAGGAGGCGAAAGCTCTGGAGCATACGACCTATCTTCCCGCCAACGAGTACGCGGTGGGAGAGACCCTGATGTTCCCTGCGCTAGAGGGCATGCTTGGATCGGTCCTTGAGGTTCGAGGCGGCGAGAATCCTGATCTTGAACCGTTCAGTGTGATTAAAGTAGCTTTCGAGGATGACGAGCGGCGCGAATTCGCGGCTGGGCTAGAAGATCACTATCTGAACGAACGTGCGAAGATCGAAAGCAGTCAGGAACAGTTCGAGACTCCTGAAGCCGTCATGGCCAGCTTTGGCAGCTCCATCGTTGAGCGACTGGACTCAAAGCTTGCTACGCTGGATGAGATCGTTCAGATCGCCGGCCGCTGGTTTCCGAAGACGCTGTTGGTGGACATGCACGAGGGTCACCTTAACCTGGCTGAAGCGGTGCTGGATGTGGCTGGAGGGGGGCCACTGCCCACTTCCGCCTTCCTCGAGCATATTGAAGTCCCGCCTCGCATTGATCCACTCCTCGCGGCCTTTTCACTCGACTTCGCGCTTCAGGAAGATGAGCGATTCGACGAAGTGGGCCCTGCCGGGAAGGTCCTCTGGTTCTTGAAGAAGCTGGAGCCTCCAGAGGTTCTCAAGCCGCCACCCCGTCTGGAATACCTCTCCATTTCATATGACCGGGGCTTGCTTAGTGAGCCGCTGCTCGAACTCGAGCGGAGCCTGGATGATGAGCTTGGCGAATCGGGACTCCCCACGACGCCTGAAACAGAAGTAACTCTGTCGCTCCTCTTCCCGCATTGGTGGGTGGGCGCGCTACCTTTGTCGGCCCGATTGCGGCCTCTTTTTCCAACTGCCTACGAGGCGCCCCGAATTCGGTTCATTCTCGTCGATGGACATAGTGGGGATAAGTTTCCAGGCTGGGTGGTCCGAACAAAGGGCTATGTCTTCGGCGTGGATTCGGCGCTATGATGTCCCGCCGGGTGGGCTAGTGAAGATCCGACAGGGTGAAGAATCTGGTGAAGTGATTGTCGAGGCGGAAGATCGAAGGCCGCGCAATGACTGGATTCGGACCGTGGTCCTGGACCGGGAGGGTCGGATCGGATTCACAATGCTCAAGCGGCCAATTGGGACATCCTACGACGAGCTCATGGTCATCGGCGTGGTTGACCGGCAAGCTCTGGATGAGGCCTGGCAGAGCGGCAGCCAGAATTCGGCCCCATTGGAACGGCTCGTGGCGGACTTGTTTCGCGAACTGGCCAAGCTGAACCCTCAGGCCGCCGTGCACGCCCAATCCCTTTACTCCGCCGTAAATGTTGCCCGGAGGGTGCCTCCCGGGCCGGTCTTCGCAGAGTTGATGCAGCGCGCCTACTACGAACACGTAGGCGATCTATATTGGCGCCTTGACGAGTCGAAGTGGAACTGGGATGAACGCCTCGAACAACGAAATCGCTAGAATCCTTGTTCGCCCAACGCTCGATACGAAGTTCCATATCGACTATCAGTGGTGGGATCGCGCCGGCCGCGATTTGGATGTCTACTTGCGGAGCCATCTTTGCTCTGAACATCAGGAGATCCTCAGCGAGCTTGGGATCGGCGGGAGCGGCGTTCTCATCGTGATCGA
>CAYGCA010000043.1:11056-11873 GCA_964348265.1 uncultured Anaerolineaceae bacterium
TTGAGCCACGTGCTCTGGTCGACCATGTTGATCTGGAAACAGCCGAGGTGAGACGCGTGCCGGGGATTCAGCACGCTTTGATCTCGCACTGCTCTCAACAGCCTGATTATTTGACGCCCCAGACCAGCCTGGTGAACGCTATCTTTCGTCTGTTTCTGGCGAATGGAAACCAGCCGCTCTCGCCCAGGCAGATGGGTGAAAGCTTGGGCCGACCGCCCCAGATGATCTTGCGGACATTGTCAGGTTCCAGGGTCTATAAAGGCATCCGACCTTATCACGGCGACTGAAGCCTGAAGGCTAGCTTCCCTTTAGGAGGGCGGGCCACAACCAAGTACTTGGCAATGGGGAGTGCATCGCCACGCCCCCTCGCAAACCTGTCGACCGGAGGACTCCAGCCCTCGGCCGTGGGCCTGCGAGCCTGGCTCAGGCCATCAACCCCCTTGCTGCATCAGCTAGTGAACCGAACCTCCTTCTCCGGCTGAAGGAACGTGTTCTTGGCTTGCTTGTCCGCCTAGCCGGGCCCTCTTCCTTAGCAAGCTCACTCGAGGTCTGTCAGTGGCAAAGGAGACTACCTGAGGGGGGTCACCGCACTTGTAAGGTCCCTGTAAGGTGCTGCAAGGTACTTCAGTGCTACGATATGGCTGCAAACCAAAGTCTCTTTATTCCCTAACACGATGGCGGCAGGACTTTCGGTTTGTTCTCCTCCTCAACAAGACCCACGGGGCACCCGTGGGTTTTGTTGTTTTGCCGAGCTGTCTGCCAACCGTGAGATCGGTACCGATGGTCAGGCGCTGGTCGAACCAGGAAATGGGCCGGT
>CAYGCA010000043.1:11883-22773 GCA_964348265.1 uncultured Anaerolineaceae bacterium
CCTTGTGGAGTGATGCAACATTCACCAGTAGGTGGGATCGACAGAGGCACCGCTCACCGACTAAGGTTTGAAGTATGAAGACTGAGGATCTGCTGCGCTACGAAGCCATGTATGTGGCGATGAGGCGTGCTCTCTCCACGCCCTGGCTGATCTTTGAATTCCTTCCACAGAGGCCGCTAGGCGGTGCTGACAGATCTGCCCAGCCGGCAGATCTAGCCGAGCAACCCGATACAAGCTCTGGCGATAACGAAAGCCTCCCGGCGGGAAAAGGCGACCTCAGCCAACGCTAGGCTGAAGTTCTCGGGCCGTCACCATCCGGGGTATAATCGCTTCAGCACCATGCCCCTGTAGCTCAACTGGACAGAGCAACGGACTTCTAATCCGTAGGTTCCAGGTTCGAGTCCTGGCAGGGGCGCCACAATCCCCAATTATAGAGGTTATTCCCTGCAACCAGCGGGCACACGGCCATATATAGGAGGTGTGCCCGTGACTTTTTTGGGGCTGATTCTGCAAAGCAGGCAACGAATTCTGGAAACTTACGAAAGCTTTGTTGAGGTCCCTTGAGTTCTCTGAGCAGACGGTGGGTGAGTTCTCTCCCTGCTTCCAGGTTGCAGAGCGCCCAGTGACCTTTCTGCGCTCTGTATGAGACCCTTTCCTGCCCATGCTGCAAGCCGCAGGGGAGCGGAGCGGATGTTCGAGCCTGGATAGGTGAGGGCTCTGGGTCCAGCCAGGACCAGGGGACGCTGGCCCCAGGACTGCCCGGGCGACCCGGACAGGACGCGGCTCATGAACCCAGCCCTCGATCTGGCCCTAGAGGCCTCCTCGGTGGTCAGCGCTTTTTCGAAGTCCCTTGGCCTCATTTCCAATTCTTGACGGCAGAATCTAGGTCAGGAGTTGGATCCCGACCGCCACGATCAGCGCCACTCCCACGTCTGTGAACAGCGTCCGCTTTCGGTAGGCGCCTGCCAGGTAGGGGATGCTGGCGCCGGCCGCGAATTCCCGTGCCCCCAATAGGAATGGCACAGCCAGGAAGGCGGAGAGTAATAGCCCGCGCGCAAACATGCGGAACCAAGCCTGCCTGTCGGTGGCCTGTCGGTAGGCTCTATCGGCGTAGAACATAACTTGCTCGGAGATCTGCCAGACGTGAGTGGCCAAAACATACCCGGCCGCGTAGAGTACCAGGATTCCATTCGTCGGGGTATCGGCAGGATCGATGGAGCGGTCGATCCAGATAGAAATGGCGATCAACGAGAGGATGTGCATGACTTGATCAACCACATAAGGTGCAATGATCCACTTGGGCCGGAACCTGCCGAGGAGCATCTTGGACCAATCGATAAGAAAATGCACCGCGGCAAGAGTCAACAATTGTGGAAGGATGAGGTTTCTGACTGGCCCGACGATCAGCACAAGGGCCAGGAGGTGCACCAAAGCATGCACTGTCAGACCGGAGACACCGCGCTTGGCATCGACCAGCCACTTTGGCTGCAATGGGAATCGGCGAGCAGATGGGCCAGAAAAAGATTCCAGATCATGTGGGTATCAGATGCTCCTAGGAAAATGAGCACCAAGGGTTGTCGCGCGCTCCTGTCCTGCCGGCTCGGTCCGCTGCAGGGTCCCGAAGTCTGCCAAGGCCCGCGGGTAGATCCTCGTGAATGCGCACCTACGAGCTTCCTGCCTGATCCACGCCAGTTCTATCGCAAAGTCAGCCGGATTCTGCCGGGCTTTCGTCCGCGACGAGGCCCTCCCTTTCTTTGAGTCTGTTGCTCAGCTCCCGGATAATAGCCAGACTGGTTTCGGGCCGTTCACGCAGGATGCCCTCAAACCGCGTTCGGTCGATGCATAACGTTCGGACCTCTCCATCGGCGACGAGGGAGGCCATCCGCGGTTCATGGGTCACGATTGACATTTCACCCACGTATTCACCTTCCCGCCGGCGGGCAACTTCTTCCTCCTCCACCCCCTTCCGCTTGACCATAACACGCACTTCTCCCGAAACGATGATGTACATTTCCTGGCCTTGTTCCCCTTGATGTACGAATACCTCCCCATCGGAAATCAGCCGTTCGGTGGCAATGGAAGCCACTTGTTGGAGATCCCTCAGGGGCAGCTCAGAGAAGAGCCGAATCTTGCGAAGGAACAGGATCCGGTCCATGGTCGAGAGTGTGGCTAATGTTTCCAAGGGTTCACCTCCACCCTGCAGCATTGAGGCCGCCGTCTCCCGTACGATCAAATCCTCGTCTTCCTGTGCCAGCAGTCTCAACTCAGCGCGGGCATGAGGGTCGCTGGCGTCGGTGGCCTGGGCAGCGCAGGCCCGCAATAAAGCATCGGGATCACGCAGCAGGAGGAGCATTCGCTCTTTGGCGGCGGTGCGTTCAGCTCCATCCGAAGGGTCGGATGGCGCCTCCCAGAGCGTGAGCAGCGGTCTGACGATCACAGGGTCCCCCACAGATTCAAGTGTCTCGAGGGCGTTGGCCCGCTGATTGGGGTCTGGACTGTCGAGGTCTTCGACCGCCAATGAGATCGCGTTGCGGTCTGACAGCAATCCCATCGCTAGGATAGCATGCCTGGCATGCTTCTTGGCTGTGGCCTCCAATGAACTGAGCAGAAGCTTCATTCGGTCGTCGTCATCTGAATGCAGGTTTAGCAGCCTCAAAGTACTTTCATATTGCTTGGCCGTGTCCCTGCGTCGGTGGGCATACTCCCGCAGTTCCCCACTCGCGTTGCGCGTTCCCAGTCTCTGAAGGGTTTTGAGCGCGCCCGCTTCGAGCCTTGGATCAGTCAGCGCGTGGGCGATCGGGAACAAAGCGGCCTCACCCAGTGAAGCGAGGCTATCGGCGACAGCTTCCCTCACTGAGGGATCCTCATCGCAAAGGGATTCGATGAGCGCATCCATGCCTTTCTCGCCATCAATTTGGGCTAATGCCGCAGCTGCTGCGCGTCTTACGGCTGGCAGGGAATCGCTAAGTCCGCTGAGCGCCAACTCGTAAAGGCTTGGGTCGGACCAGGCTTCGAATGCCTCGAAGGCTCTCCGCCGTTCTTCGGGATCTTCTGATACGGCCATCTCGCGAAGAACAGAGGCGGCCTCCGAGTCGGGGTCGGCGCGCAGCAGGATGACGGCGACCTGCGCTCGGACGCCCGGATTCTCATCCCCCAGCAGTCTTTCCAGTTGTGCGCTGAGGCCCCTCGGGTACTCCACCAGCTCCCTGAGCGTTCGAACGGCTTGGAGACGGACCTCCGCTTGCTCGTCACCGATGCACATCAGGACTTCCAATACCGTGGCAGAGGCTCTGGCTTTCGCTAGGCTGCGCAGCAGCGCTGCCCGCACGCCTGGGTCTGGATCTTCCAGGGCGCGCACCAGCGCTTGGGTGGCTTCCGGGACCGGCAGGTTGCCGAGGACCTCAGCGGAGACTCGGCGCACGGTCGGATCGAGATTGGAGATACCTTCGACGGCTGCGGCGACGGCGGCGGCATCCCGCTGGAATCCCCCGAAAGGTCTTTCTTCACTGAAGAAGATCTGAGGATGTCCGGCCCGAAGCGCCTCGACAAGGGCTCCAGCGTAGGCCCTCCGAGCTTTCCAAACAGCGAACACCGCCAGGCCGGCGGCTAGCACCCCCAGGTAATACGTTAGGCGTGGATCTGCGGTCCGAAGGCCGATCGCCAGGATGGCACCGATGAGGACAATCCCAAGCTGGCGTGGGACGCCATCCATGAAGGTTCGTGTCTGTTCCCGTCGATCCGGCGGAAGGATGTTAAACATCGCCTGATAAGCTGTGTCCGCGACCCCCAGGCGCCAAGCCAGCTGGGCGAACCGGAACGCGACCAGCGCCGGGAACGCCGCGTACACTGCCAGCGTCGAGAATCCCATCAGGTAGAGAAAGGGGACTGCCAGGACGGCACCCATGAATCCAATGGAGGAATACAGGCGGTTGGCGAGGAAAAGGGAGCCGAGGAAGGCCACGACCGTCGTCAGGCCTTGAAATGCCCCCAGGAATCCTGCCAGTGCATCCTCATCTGGAAACTGGGCAGTGACGGCTCTGGAGAAAGGAAAGACAAGTGAAAAGAGCAATACGCTGAAAAGCAGGACTCCGACGGCGGTCCACCTCAGCAACGGCGAACGGCGGACCATTTGGTAGCCCCGCTGGAGGTCTTGGGTGAAGCGCGACTTTGTCGCGCCGTAGGGGGTCGAAGGATCGCCAAGGCCGGAGGTCAGGCTTCTTATCAGGCCAAAGGCCGTCAGCAGCGAGATCGCCCAGGCGAGCAGCAGGTTTTCGGTTCCCACCAAACGCACCAGGGGTTGGGTGACCAGACCGCCGATCGCAGTCCCTAGGATTCCGCCGGCCCCGAAGAGGGGGAAGAGCCTCTTCGCCTGCCGCGTGGTGCAGACCATCCCCGCCAAGCCCCAGCCAAGTAGCGCTTGTAGCGTCCACAGGAGATACATGCCGAGCCACAGGATGGGATAGAACCAGCTCAGGTCGAGCCCCACGAGGATGCGGGCCGCCAGGAGTAGGGCGGAGAGGCTGAGGGGCAAATACTGGTAAAGACGTTTTTTCGAGATCCTTCCAAGTAAGGTGGTGATCAGAAAGGAGGTCAGCAACGTCACCAGGCCAAGCGCCACATACATCAATGGTAGAAACTCGACGCCGAACCTCGAAAAGAAGAGCGATTCAGCGCCGGGCGAGCCAATCGCGCCTCCGACAGAGGGCAGCAACATCACAGCGACGAGAAGGGCAACCGTTCTACCTTCTCCAGCTCGAATCCTGAGGATAGTGTTCAGCTTCGAACGCAACATGACCGCAATTCTCTTGCCGAGCCGGCGCCTCAAAGCGATGGCTGACAACCTGCAGGCCCGATTTGCAGGTTCTTCTGATGAGTTGAACTAAAGCTGAAACCTCAGTGCGCCTCAAGTTAGCCAACCCTCGTGAAGCGTAGCGGAGGTCTCGCCTTGGATCATATCACC
Source organism: uncultured Anaerolineaceae bacterium (assembly GCA_964348265.1). Taxonomy (GTDB): domain Bacteria; phylum Chloroflexota; class Anaerolineae; order Anaerolineales; family E44-bin32; genus JBFJVD01. The sequence continues at coordinate 16,844 of CAYGCA010000043.1, forward strand.
TTCATGATTGTCGTGATTTGCCTGACCGGCGAAAGGCTCAGGGGTTTTCGGATCAGCCGGTGAGGCCTGCAGCCGAAAATGGCGGGTAGAGGGCTTCCGGCGATCAAAGTCAATGGCGCCCTCTTGGCGGTCAACTTTGGAAAGGGGCTCCTCATCCGCTTTCGGCGCTCCGATGCCGGCTGGTTGCCTCCCCTCCAACAGACACATCGCCAAGACCAGGTCAGATCACTCAAACATTGAATTGACCCCTTATCCACATTGCAGAACATTGCCATTCATGGATTGGTCCACTGAAATGCTCTGGACACGGATGTTCAGACAGTTGCGCCTGGAATGGCGAATTTCCGCCTTCCTGGAACGGACTCTTGATCCGGGAAGATCGGTAGTGCTCGCCTGACTCGACAGGCCGTGGGCCCAACGCGTTGCGGCGACCCGCTTCCCAGAGCGAGGTAGCTCAACTGGACCGAGCGACGGGCTTCCAATCCGAAAGTTCTGCGTCCGAGCCGCGGCAGGGCGCCTGGGTTCTTCCCCAAGTTGGGAAACAGGCAGGACATCCGGACCAAGAAGGCACCTGGACGTCAAAGGCCGGGTGAACTTGCTCAGAAGGGGCCTCGTGGCTCCACTTTCGACTGACCCTGATCAGGGGCAAAGTTCACTGGCGTGGCCACCTCCTGGTTTCCGTGCCGGTTGCTTAGTCTCTTGGGCAGCGTGTCCGGTTCTTATCGCGCCGCTCGTGAAGACATATTGCAGTTCAAGATTGATTTAGCTCTGGATCTCAAGGACCGCAAACCGTGATCAGACAATACATAACCAAGGCATACAGAAGAAGTGATGGCCTTCTCACCGAGCTCCCTCTACCGTGGGCCATACGGGGATTGGCATTGAATGACCCCCCTGAAAGAAACGCAGACACGAGGAATCTAGCAAGCAAGGGGAAAGAGCGTGATAGGCATCAGAGCGCCACCCAGCCTGGGTCAAGATTGCCGAGGGGCATCGCGTCCCACATTCCCCAGAGTTCTCAGGGACGCTCAAGGGTAGTATAGAACCTCGTTCTCAACGCGCACCGGATGAGAAAACCCCCTCCCTTCTATGAGAGGGGGCTCGGGCAAGGCTCACGAGATTACTGGTGTGTTGGAGGTGGTAGTCCAGGGCATGGGATTTCACCTCCCGGAACACAGCCATCAAATCCTGGTCCTAAGATGATCATCTCTTGTTCCAAGGTGAAGGATGGAAGGCTGGTCATCTCATTCCCGCTTGGCGTTACGAGACTGACGCCTACTTCTTGAACGATATATCCATCCCCATCATCGTCACCGTTCCATCCAACCCAACCTGACTCAATGGCGATGAAGCCATCAACTTTGGGAGCGCCATCGACTTTCGTGATGGCCAAATTCTCAGTGGTCCTCTCTGCCCAGGTGTCCCAAACACCAGTCTCGTAATCGTATTTTTTGCCCGTCAATACTAGTGCCACTCTAAAGTCTGCGTGTTCACCTGCGGTCGCGATACCGAACTGGCAGGATAATCCGTCAACATAGACAAGGTATACGTTTGGTTCATCGAACTTCGACAGGTAATCCCAACCAGTATTCTCATGCTTCAGCTTTTCGGGTTTTTCAGGTGCGGGAGCCATAACGGAGAGTGCGACGAGGAGAACCCCCATGACGAGTAGGACCTTTTTCATTTTTGCCTCCTGCCCCCGATGCGGGGAGGAACGCCGCATAACCATCATAACATGGGAATCACGGACTCATGGATAAAGCTTGGGAGTGCACCCTGGCTTTTGCAAATCACAGGAATTCAGTTCGCCAAAAGCTCCCGTCAGAAATTCCGGATTTCATCCGTGATAGAGCAGCGGACTTCTGCCCCGTCGGTTCCAGATTCGAGTCCTGGAAAGGGCGCATAAGGGGCTTGTCGGCCAACTAAGCCGCCTTTCCCCAAGACCGGCCGCAGCGCATATCAGGGCATCGAGGCAACCGCCCCAGTCACACCGGGGAAGGCATGCTGGGGCGGTTGAACTCCCCTAGCCGGAGGAAGATCAGCTTGGGGATTGACCCTTGGCATCAAGGGTCCGGTATATGCGCTCAACGACAGGCGGGAACAACGTTCTGCGCCCGGCAGCGGACAATAAAGGCGCAGGCCAGAAAAGTCCCACCTAACGTTGATGTGCCACAATCTTCGCGCAGATCTTGAACATTTCAATCACACTCGAGCATGAATCCCCATGACCCGAGAGAATGAATTCTTGGGAGCGAGCAAAAGTGGTACCAGCGAGTCAGGGATCGCCTTCTCATCGATATGAAACCGGGCGGCTGATTTCGAAGACCATTCAGGGATCCCTCCCTCTTCCCGCCCCATGGATTCAATCAGGCTACAATCTTCATACAGGCCCCTGGGGCTTGGGTGACCCCTTTCCCAGGTAGATTTGAGCATTGACCGTGGGGACCCAACCTGTCTTCACAGGCTTAGGATCACGGCCACAGGCGAGTGGGATCCCTGCTCCCTTGACAGGGGAGGGAGGAATCGATGCGAGCGCACTTGCTGTTAACATGGGCAACCTCTTTGGGTTTGGTCCTTCCTGCCCTGGCATGTCAATCGGCATTGGAAGGTCTGAAGGTCCTCACGCGGCCTGATCCGACGCCTGCAGTCTCAAGCCAGGATGGCAACCGTACATCCCCGACCCACCCACCTCGCTTCTCTGACCTGTCCGCCGGGTGGACAAAGATTGAGCCGGGAGGAAGAACGCGTTGCGCCCTCGACACCCCCTATGCGTACTGGGTGCGGCCGGGCTCGCCTGACAATCTCCTGGTGTATTTCCAGGGTGGCGGCGGGTGCTGGAGTGCCGAGACTTGTTCGGCTGGGAGTCCGCTGTACGACGGAACCGTGAGTGCATTCGACAGCCCCGAAATCAACCCCGGCGGCATCCTGAATCTGGACCACCCTGAGAATCCATTTCGGGACTACTCGGTTGTCTTCATTCCTGTCTGCACCGGGGATGTTCATTGGGGAAGCAACGTCCGGACCTACCCCAGGCAGGACGGAGGTGAGCTCCAAGTCCATCACATGGGATTCATCAACGCAAGCTCGGCAATGGACTGGGTGTTTGCCAGCTTCGAGTCGCCCGAGAGGATCTTCGTGACTGGGTGCAGCGCCGGTAGCGTCGGATCGATCCTCTTCTCGGCCTATTTCATCGAGCACTGTCCCGACTCGCAGGTCACCCAGTTGGGCGCCTCTCTCTCGTTCACCTTTCATCGGCCCTTGAATCTGCAGGAGGACTACGGCGCGCACGATAATTTCCCTGACTGGATTCCTGCTCTAAGTCGGATTCATCCAGGCGAATTCAAAATGTCCGAATTCTATTCAGCGATTGCCAACTACTATCCTGAAACCCGATTCTCACAGTTCAACACGGTGCATGACCGCGTGCAAGAGCGCTATTATCTGGCTATCGGGGGTGTGCCGGGTGGGTTCGCTCCGGCACAAGAGGCAAACTTGGCCGAGATACACGATAGAGCCGACAATTTCAGGTCCTTCACGGCCGCTGGGGATCTTCACTGCATCTTGCCGCGGGCCAGCTTCTACAGGCTTGAGACCGGGGGGATGCTCATCCGCGATTGGGTGGCGGACTTGGCTGCAGGGCGCCAGGTCGACAACGTCCGCTGCCGGGACTGCTAGCCGATCGGACGGAGTGGGATCGAGTTGTTGTACCTGAGTCCCTTGGGTTGATGCTAACTGCGCGTCCGGCGCCGACCAGGTCTCATTGACCTAGACTGGTGCCGCCCTTGAGGGCCATCTAGGGGTTCTGGGGAGCTCTTTTTGCAAGTGAGGAGACTTTCAGAGGAAGGGCGGTTGCGAGGAAGGCCGTGAACGACCTGTTCGCAGCCTATTCACCCGCCAACGCCCGCACTCGTTCCCACGGCTTGAGATCTTGCTTCTCAACCAGGGTTTGCCGTAGGTCAAAGACCTGATCTCTCAGCGCGGCAGCTTTTTCGAATTCGAGAGCCTCGGCCGCTTTCCTCATTTGTTTCTCCAGTTCCTTTATCAGCTTGGAAAGCTCATCTTTCGGCATCGTCCCTGGGGAGAAAGCCTGGTATTCGTCCTGGGCATCGGCCATCGAGTGGGCGGCCACCTGGTCGGTGAGGTCGCGGATCTCCTTTACGATGCTGACCGGCTCGATGCCCCTATCCCGATTGTAGGCCAGCTGTTTGGCTCTCCGGCGGTTGGTCTCATCGATTGCGCGTGTCATTGAGTCGGTCATCTTGTCAGCATACATGATTACCCGACCATGCACGTGCCGAGCTGCCCTCCCGATCGTCTGGATCAAAGAAGTCTCCGAGCGCAGAAAACCCTCTTTGTCGGCATCCAGGATCGCCACCAGCGAGACCTCAGGAAGGTCCAGGCCCTCCCGCAGAAGATTGATCCCAACCACGACATCAAATACACCCAAGCGAAGATCGCGCAAGATGCCAACCCGATCGATCGTATCGATTTCAGAGTGAAGGTAGTGGACCTTGATGCCCAGCTCCAATAGATAGTCCGAGAGATCCTCGGCCATCCGTTTCGTGAGAGTGGTAACCAGCACTCGCTCACCAATGTCGACGCGGCTGCGGATTTCGAAGATCAGATTGTCGATCTGTCCCTCGACAGGCCGCACTTCAACTTGTGGATCGACCAGACCCGTGGGCCTGATGACTTGCTCGACCACTTGCGAGGCGCGCTCAAGTTCGTAGGGCCCCGGAGTGGCCGAGGTGTAGATCACTTGCTTGATTCGAGCCTCGAATTCATCAAAGGCCAGAGGGCGATTGTCCAACGCAGAGGGCAGTCGAAAGCCGTACTCGACTAGTGTTTCCTTGCGCGATCGATCCCCGGCATACATCCCACGTATCTGCGGGATAGTCATGTGGCCCTCATCGATGATGAGCAAGAAATCGGGCGGGAAGTAGTCAATCAGGGTCCAGGGCGGCGAGCCTGCCGGGCGCTGGTCGAGATGCCGGGAGTAATTCTCAATACCCGAACAATAGCCGACCTCACGAAGCATTTCAAGGTCATAGCGAGTGCGCTGCTCGAGCCGCTGGGCTTCTAGAAGCCTGGCATCCCGATTCAGTAGCGCTAGATGGGATTCGAGCTCGGTCTCAATGTCTTCGATGGCGGCCCTGAGTTTCTCCTCTTCCGTGATGAAGTGTTTGGCAGGGTAAACGGCAACCTTCTGGCGCTCTGCCAGAATCTCTCCAGTGAGCGGACCAAACTCTACAATCCGCTCAAGTTCGTCGCCAAAAAACTCAATTCGATATCCATGCTCCTGGTAGGCCGGGATGACTTCCAGGGTGTCGCCCCTTACGCGGAATGTGCCCGGCCGGAGATCAAGATCGTTGCGCGCGTAGTGGCTTTCGACCAAGCGTCGCAACAAGGCATCTCGGCGATACTGCTCGCCCACCCCCAGGTGAACAACGACGCGGCCATAAGCTTCCGGGCTGCCGCTCCCATAGATACAGGAGACGCTTGCAACCACGATCACATCCCGCCGGGAAAGAACCGAGGTAGTGGCAGAAAGGCGCAATCGATCAATCTCCTCATTGATCTCGGTCTCTTTCTCTATGTAGAGATCTTGCTTAGGCACATAGGCTTCTGGCTGGTAATAGTCATAGTAGGAGACAAAATACTCAACGGAATTGCCCGGAAAGAAGCTCTTGAATTCGGCAAAAAGCTGGGCCGCTAAGGTCTTGTTGTGCGCAATTACCAGCGTGGGCCGCTGAACATGCTGAATGACATTCGCAACTGTGAAGGTCTTGCCTGTCCCTGTGGCACCTAGAAGCACTTGGTGCCTGTCGTCACGCTGGAGTCCGGCAACCAGCTGCTCAATTGCCTCCGGCTGATCCCCGGTTGGCTGATAAGGCGCATGAAGTTTGAATTCTGTCATAGCTAGACGCCGC
>CAYGCA010000044.1:0-3465 GCA_964348265.1 uncultured Anaerolineaceae bacterium
TCGTCTCCCGAAAGCTGTATCCCAACGTGGATTTCTACTCGGGGATCATCTACCAAGCCCTGGGAATCCCGACCGATATGTTCCCGGTGATGTTCGCCATTGGCCGAACGGTCGGTTGGCTTGCCCAATGGCAGGAAATGCTTGAAGATCCGGAGCAAAAGATCGCCCGGCCTCGGCAAGTCTACCTTGGTGAAAGCCGACGGGATTACGTCCCAATCGATGGGCGCTAGGCTCGCCATCCAGGGGAATCCGCCCGATTCTGGCTGGTGAGTCGACGGACCGTCAAGGCAGCCCTTCCGAAGGGCTGGGAGGCGGCGCGCCACGGTCGTCTTGAGGCGATGAAGAGAGCGGTCCCCGTCCGACTGCGCTCGGAGCGGGGGCATGGCTTGAGGCCGGCGCATGCGCCGGCCTCGACCTTTCCACAGGTTGCTGCTCACAATGCTCGATCGACGGCTGGCAAGGACACGGCCTTGGCTCAGGTATGGGGGATTGGATCATCGGTCAGAATCGATCCTTTCGAAGATCCGATCCGTCGGCTCCCAGCGCTTGAGTGCGGCGAGCATCTGACGCCTGTACGAAGAAAAGAACACCCCCCCACCCCTCGGATCGCAGCCTCACTTAGGGTCCTTCGCCCGATGTGATATGCTGGTATCAGGCTGGGGGGCAGCTGGGGATCGCCTCGGATTGCCCTCTCACAGAACATCTCACGCCAGAGAAGTCTGCCAATTCCTGCGGGGGCTAGACTTCCGCGTTCTTGACCCATGTCCACTGCAATGCTTGGGACAGCACGCAGTCGTGAAGGTTAATCAGTAGTCAGCCGGAAACCTGCACACCGGTAGGGAGAGTTGCGATCCGACATCATCGCTGAGTATCCAGCCTCTGAATGCTGAAACTGTGTAATAAGCCATAGGAGCTATCCCATGGAAGCAGTGAAATCCGAAATCCGTTCCGAGGCGCAAACAATTGCAGATCATCCAGCCCTTCTGTGGCTCAAGCAGAACATCAGAAAGCTCACGGGTAGAGCCCTGCTACAGGAAGACATATTGGAAACTGTCGTCAACCAGGCGCTAAAAGATGAGAACTTGATCGGAGTCCTCCTCTTCGGCAGTGTTGCCTCGAAGACACACACGTGGAAATCTGATATCGACCTTGTTTACATCTATGACGACCTTGAGCCGGCTTCAGGTCTCCTCACCTATTATGTATCTGGGGTGGAAGTAAACAGATTCTATGCGACCCTGCAAAAGGCGATTGAGAATCAAGAGTCTGTCCCGTATTTGCTGCACATGTTTTCTCAGGCGGAAGTCCTGTTCGACCGGCACGGCACAGTTACCCCGGTGGTCGATGAGATCAAGCAGTACTTTGCTGCGCATCCGAGAATTGAAGAAGAATGGGTTCACCTTGTAGAACGACATCAGGTCGAGAAAAAAGGTTCGCAATGTGTGCCGATGACAACGATCCTGCAAAGATGGGATGAACTCGAAGACAAATACTCGGGCGGCGTCCGGAAACGAACCTTATTCATTGCGTGATATTCGATCCTCCTGCACTGGAGCAACTGTCTTGATTGTCAGGCTGATCAATCAGATGAACTGCAGGGATTCCAGTGCTTGTTGTCCCGCATCATGGCGTTCAACATGGTCAAGCGCTCCCCGTCAGAGCACCGGGACGGTGTCCTCTTGCAGGCGGTGAGCGCGGCTCTCAAAGGTGCGGGTCCGCCCATCATGCGGCGCCTGCCGGATTTACGCCCGCTGTCCTTGTTCATGGGAGCTACTCCGACCAGTGCGGCGATCTTCTTACGATCCAGCGGCCCCCCCGGCCCGCTTACCCCGATAGAGCTCAATGGGCGTTAGCCGGGGCGGACAGTTCGGGACAATCTGCGAGTAAGCTGGCGGCGGTGACCATGCCGATGGAGGGTGCAGAGCAAAGCAGATCGGCTTTGGCTGTCAGTTCATCCGCGCCATGAAGAAGGGCTTCGATTTGTGCCCTGAGCTCATTCGGGGCTTGTAGCAGCCAGGCGATGTGATCCTGCGGGTGGATGTGCATGCCAGGATGCGCATTGCGCAGACGGTTCTTCTCGGCCGTGATCATGCGTAGGGGTTGGCGTCGGCGAGTAATCATACCGACCAGGCGCAGCTGAGCATCGGATGAGGCCGGGCGTGAATGGAGGCGGACCCCCGAAAGAGCCGGGGACAGGCAGCCTGAGCGAAGTGCGCCAGGTTGTATGCCTCGATCCGATCTGTCTGCCTGGCACCGCCCGCCACCCGTGCCCCCCGAAGGACATTGGTCGATGTGTACCGCAGGTGCAGCCGGGGCAGGTGTTGCCAGACGCCCATTGGCTCGGGCGAGGCTTCGAACGCGCCTGGGGTTGACGATCCCGGGACCCCGCCGGGACGGGGTCGCCACCGACAGTTGGCTGGCGCTCACTCGCTGAGGTGCGGCCTGCTCGTAGCCGCCGGTGGCTTCTAGGACGATCAGGGATGGAAGGTGCTTCGAGAGCAGGTCGGTCAATGCCTCGATGCCCTTGGGGTTGTTGGTGAAGCGCCAGGTTCTGCGGACATTCCGGAAGGCCAGATCGAGGTTGGACTTGGAGACATCGATGGCGGCAAAGATCCCGGAAGAAGTGGGCATGGAAACACCTCACTGTGGACATAATAGAGATGCCCGCGCTAGTGAAATACGGTCTTCTAGACCAAACAACTGTTCGGGCTACGGGTAAGAAGGACACGGCGATCCTTGCTCCAGCGCGGTCTTCGAGACCAGCGGACGCTCGATCTGCCGTATACTCACTCATCATACTAGCGGACGCCGAACCGGGCCGGAAAAGCTGAGAGAAATTGGGAAAGTATTGGTCCATAATGGATGAGAGGAGCGTCGGGCGCCGCTCCCCGGCCCGCTTAGGTTCGCTTGACCTCGACTGACATTGGCCACGGCGGGCAGCTCGAGGCCGTTGGATGGCGCCTGCGAAGAGCCACGTGAAGCTCATTCTCGGTGGCGGGGGATCTGCGGAACAGGAAGCCCCAGTTCTGGCCCGGTTTGCCGGGCTACTCCCCTCGGGCGCCAGCTTGCTGTATCTGCCGATCGCCGCTTTTGAAGCCGAGGATCATCAGCAGAGATACCGTGACTGGATCAACGCCGCTCTTAGCCCCTATGGGGACTTCGCAATCGACATGTGGCCCAGCCTGTCGGGGCGTGACCCGAGGAGCATTCAACGCTTCCAGGGGCTTTTCATCGGCGGAGGTAACACCTTCCGGCTACTGAGCGAACTGCGCAGGTCGCGACTAGCCGATGCCATTGTCAGCTTCTTATTGGCCGGACGACCAGTCTATGGCGGAAGCGCTGGAGCCATCGTGCTTGGCCGTGATATCGGCAGCGCTATACACTTCGACGACAATGCTGTCGGCTTGGAGGATTTCGCCGGCCTCCACCTGTGCGGCCGCGCAGGCAGCTCGAACAACTTTTCTC
>CAYGCA010000044.1:3475-8027 GCA_964348265.1 uncultured Anaerolineaceae bacterium
GAGCATCTGGTGCCACTATTCTTCCGCACAGGCGGGCATGGTCAAGGCTCATGTGCAAAAGTCGGCGCAGAAGGTCATAACCATCCCGGAGAATGCCGGGCTTCAAGTTGCAGATGGGAGCTACTCTGCTCTGGGTCAAGGCCAAGTCCTTGAGTGGACTGTAGATGGGAGGCAGGTCATTCCTCCTGATCTCGGCGCCATCTAACCTCTTCCACGAGAAGGCATAAGTTGTCAAGGGTCGACTCGGCAACTTGGGGATCCATTCCTCTTTCCAACCCGCCCCTTTCACCTTGCTTCCATACCCTTCGGGCATCCTGCGCGATCTGCACTCTTGTGTCGAGCCCGGTGCCCGTTGGGGTTCGCCTGTCCTGCCTGCACCTGTGGTACACATCGTCCGATGTCCTTCGGGAGGCACAGGTGGCGGTCTAGGCCAGGGGAGCGCACACGGTCGAGATAGCCAAAGAGCCAGAGCTTGGACAGATCGCCCGGATGGTCTGGGGGACGGCCGGTCTCTTGGAGAACGGCGGGCCTGAAACCGAGCTGCCTCAGATCGAGAGACCCCACATAGGTGTCGATGAATCGCACCGGGGTCTTCCTGGGAGATGTACTCGTCGAGCGATTCGGGGAAGAGGGCAAGCTGATCTCGATCCGTTCCCCGCATATGGTCCATGATGGCTCCGTGTAGACAAAGGTCCTCACCTGATCTAGCATATAGAACACCGGACCTTTCACACAGACTCGCGCTGCCCCGCAGGGATCCCTTCGGGAGAGCGGGCCCGGCCCCAGCGAGCGACAGGCCTGTGTGTTGATCGGTCGGGCCGCCCTGGCGCGCGGCCACCACCTGAAATGATGATCGACCTCGAGCGAGAGATCTAACTGACCAATCCGCCATGATGGTGACAGGGGAGGTGGACTTGTGACAGAGAAGTCCTTTGTTCAGAGACAGGCTGTCTTGCTCTATTTCGGCCTTGTCTTCCTCATCAGCTGGCTTGGCACCTATCTGATCGTAGATGCCCTGCAGGGCGGCGTGTCGGAACCGAGCGATCTTTTGATTATCGGCTTCCCGGTTATCCTTACACCGTTCGGCGCCGGCATCCTGATGAGTTATCTTGCGGACGGAAGGAAGGGGCTCAGCGACCTCTTTTCGAGAATGAGAAAATGGAAGGTGGGAATTCGTTGGTATCTCCCGCTCGCGATATTCCCGATTCTTCTCCTGTCTGTGTTATCGGTGCTGTCGGTCGTAGTCTCTCCCGAGATGGTTCCCTCGTTCGTTGTGCCGTTCATCTTCATAGGGCTGGCCGCAGGATTCTTCGAAGAGACGGGGTGGACGGGTTTTGCCTTCCCAAGAATGAGCCTGCGAAAGAGCATGCTTGGCGCCGCTCTTCTGCTGGGGACCGTCCATGCGGTGTGGCACATATTCCCGGACTATCTTTCGAACTTTGGCGCGATGGGAGGGTACTACTGGGGGCTATACACCGCGGGATTCCTTACCCATGTTGTTGCGCTCAGAGTCCTCATTGTGTGGGTATACGCGAATACCGACAGCCTGCTTCTCGCCACGCTGATGCATGGGAGCTCCTCGGGCTTCTATGGCCTTTTCGCATTCAACCTGGTTGATCCTGAGCTCAGGGCAATCCTCTTCATTGTCTACGGAACCGTCTTGTGGCTTCCAGCCATCGCCGTGAGCCTGAAGTATGGCAAGACCCTGAAGGCCTAGGCCAAGCACCGGTATCCCATCAGGTCTGCCTCGGACTCCACTACCTTGCCGTGCTTGTTCTTTTTGGATCTCATCTGCGCATTACACGTCGGAATAGGCCATGCGGGTTTGCTCGGGACAAGGCCTAGGGGGAATTGACGGCAGGCAGATGGACGATCAGGATGGCCAAAGAGTCGAATACCCACATTATGTCTATTGAACGACATCTGGAGAATCGGCCAAGGGTCCACTGGAGGAACCTGACCAGAGAAGAGAACCCTATCCGGAAAACCTCCACTGGCGAAGATGGGCCCTATTGGTTCCGGTGAGAGTCTGCGAAACCCTCAATCGCGGATTCCCTGGCCTGCCGGCGGGGAAAAGCGGATCCCCCAGTCGCCTCAAAAACAAGGGTCCATTTCCAAGTCCGGCCAAGGGTCCCACCAAAAAAGGTCTCCTCAACCACTACAAGCGAGTAGGCTGGTTAGCATAGGACGCTTCACTAGCTTGCCTCAAGTGTCGCAGGGGACAGGTTGTGGGGTCTGGTTTCTGCGGAGTCCTAGGGGCATCTGATGGGCCAATTTGCTTTTGGAGTGCTATAAGGCCCGATTTTGCACATTCCCTGATGTGGGTCCCCCTCCTTTCACCCCCCACAATTTGATGAAGTTGCATTCATCGGCTATTCTTGAGACTAGTGCGATTGCCTTTCGGCTGATGAGTGTCGTATGCATGCTTTCGCTCCAATACAAGTTGAGCGAACCTGCTGTTTTTCGAAACATCCGAGCGAACGTCCAGCTTTCTAGATGACCGGATTCGTGATTCCCTTGAGAACAAGTGTGGCGCTGTTTTTCCAGCAAACATCCTAGTGTCATTTCAGGTCGTCGCCAGCCCGACAAGAGGAATTGGATAGACAAGACAAAGGAAGACGTAGACATTCCCTATACGACCTGATAGCCCATGAAGGGAGCCAAAAAAGTGAGTTTAGACAACAACACCCCCAGATATCTAGGCGCTGCATTCCTTATTCAGGCATTTGCTTCCGCCGCCAGCGGACTTCTTCTCTCGCCTGTTGATCTGCTCGCAGCATCTGTATCAGGCAACATCGCTGATATCATGAGCACCATTGCCAACAATGGCTTTTTGATGCGGGCAAGCATTGTCGGTGAGATGGTCACAGCCTTCGGGGTAACCCTCCTGGGCGTCCTGCTCTTTGGAACCTTGAAGAAGCAGAATGGGAAGATAGCCCTCGTAGCCCTGGCACTCTATCTGACAGAAGTAGCACTCCTTGCGTTCAGGGAAACACTCGTTTTCTCTCTCCTGCGCATAAGCCAGGAATCTGTAGTAGCTGGACACCCCGACTATATGCAGACTCTGGGAAATCTGGTTTTCGAATCCCAGAGTTATGCATACTCACTACATACGTTGTTCTTTGCCCTTGGCGCAACGATGTTCTACTCCCTTTTCTTCAAATCAGGATATATCCCCAGGCTACTGGCCCTGTGGGGCCTCATAGCCACCAACTTGGCGCTGATAGGAACCCTGGCAGAACTACTTGGGTATAGCGTTCCCTTGGTCGTCTTCCTTCCGAACCTTCCATTTGAACTAACAATAGGGATATGGCTCATGGTCAAGGGAATACGGGAGCAACCGGACAGCTCATAACAGGGCATTCTGGGTCCACAGCTATCCTGTGAAGAGCCTGATCCATCTTCCTGCAGCGCTGTGGTCTCTAGTTTCCTCAAACGTAAACTGCCTCGGGTCAGGCATGCTGAACTAGGAGCGTAGAAGTGATGAAATCAATCGGCAATACACCTCTCATCCACTTGGAGCATCTCCCCGAACCGGGTAGCGCCGAGATCTATGTAAAGTGGGAGGGCGCAAACCCATCCGGCAGCATGAAAGACCGGATGGCCCTGGCGATGATCGAGGCTGCCGCGGTCAACTCGAATCCGGAGGAACGGTGGTCCACTATACCGGTGGGAGCACTGGTAGCTCACTTGCAATGGTCTGCGCCGCAAGAGGATATCGGACTCACTTCGTATCCTCGGATGCATTTGCCGAAGAGAAACTGCAAACAATGCGGGCATTTGGCGCGACGGTTGAGGTAGTCCCTAGCTTGGATGGAGAGGTAACACCGGAGCTTATCCAGGAGTGCCTGGAGCGCGTAAGGCATCTGGCTTCAGAGCCAAACACCTTCTGGACCGACCAGTTCAACAACCCAGACAATCGATCGGCCTATCACAAGATGGCCGAGGAGATCCTCTTGGAGCTTCACGGTGAACTGGATGAGTTCATTATGGGTGTGGGATCAGGTGGCTGTTTCTCAGGAAACGCTGAGATGCTTAAGAGCCAGCACCCAAGTGTGCGGTGCATTCCGTTGGAACCAGCGAACTCGCGGGCGCTCTCCGGTGAGGAACCTGCGGGTGGTCATCGCATTGAGGGAATTGGGGCTGGTTTTGTTCCCTCCATCTGCAGACTGGACCTTGCCGACGAGATTATCGCTGTCAGTGACGAGGACGCCTACGAGACGGCGCGCCGGCTTGCTCTGGCAGAAGGGATCTTTGGTGGGATCAGCTCTGGAGCAAATGTATGGGCAGCTATTCAAAGGGCGAAACTGCTTGGCCCTGGGCATAGGGTGGTAACCGTGATCGTTGATTCAGGTTTGAAGTACCTAAGTGGTGATCTATATCGCTAAGTCTGCACGCTGAGGATTGTATTTCGCTCAGGTAGTCTCGCCTGGATGTGAGCACCTGCCAGAACTGACATCCGTGGAAGACCAGATTGGCCATTTTGAGGCATGCATCGGACAACGGAAGCCGGAAATGGGGACGCGCGGCCTGGGCGAAATTGGCCAATCCC